>JANXOE010000173.1 GCA_025353745.1 Hymenobacter sp. | reverse complement strand
TTGGCGCGCCGGGGCCCGGCTTTTTTATCGAACTGGTAAGCTACAGCAGCCGGAACCCCATTCGGTGCAGCGGCGACGGGCCGTGGGCGCGGATGGCCGCCCGGTGAGCCGCCGTAGGATAGCCCGCGTTTTGGGTCCAGCCGTAGGCCGGATAGTCGCGGGCGAGGGCCGCCATGCGCTCGTCGCGAAAGGTTTTGGCCAGCACCGACGCCGCCGCGATGCTGCGGTAGCGGCCGTCGCCGCCCACCACGCAGGTGTGGGCAAAGCCGGCCAGCGGCCGGAAACGGTTGCCGTCGACGAGCAGGTGGGCCGGCACCACGGGCAAGGCCCCCACGGCCCGGTGCATGGCCAGGTAACTGGCCTGGGCAATGTTGAGAGCTTCGATTTCTTCCACCGATGCCTCGCCCACGGCCCAGGCCACGGCTTCGGCGCAAATCAGCGGGCGCAGGCTTTCGCGCTGCCGGGCGCTGAGCTGTTTGGAATCGCGCAGCAGGAGCGGGGCAAAATTGGCCGGTAGGATGACGGCCGCCGCGAACACCGGCCCGGCCAGGCAGCCCCGGCCGGCTTCGTCGAGGCCGGCTTCGAGCGGCAGCCCGGTGTGCGTGGCGAGCAGCAGCGGGCGGGGCGCCCTCAACCTTTCAGCCGAATCAGGTCCAAGAACAGGCTGAAGCCGTCGACCGAGGTGCCGCCCTCGCCGAAGGTTTCGAAGCTCAGGGGCTTGATGATGTAGCCGCTCACGGCCAGCTGCCGGGCCTTGTAGCGGTCCGATTCGAGGTCGGAAGTGGTCATGATGAACACGTTCAGGCCCGCGAATTCGGGGTCGGCGCGCAGGGCTTCGAGCAGCTCCAGGCCGTTCATGCGGGGCATGTTGATGTCGAGCATCACCACGCTGGGCCGGGCAATGCGGGCCTGGCCGTTTTCGCCGCGCAGCATGTCGAGGGCCTCCCGGCCGTTGCGGGCGTGGGCAAGGGGCGCGTCGATGTGCTGGCGGCGCAGCTCGCGCTGCACGTTCATCACGTCCATCTGGTCGTCTTCAACCAATAAGATGCTAGGGGAGGGGTTGGGCGTCATAAACAAAAGCGTGGTGGCCGGGTCGGCGCGGGTGCAAAGTAAGGCAGGTGGGTGGCTCAGGTGGCCAGCGCGGGCGCGGCGGCACTGGCGGCGGCGGCCTTGGGCTGGTTGCCGGCCGGCTGCTTGGGCCAAGTGAAAGCGAACGTGGCCCCCAGCCCCGGGGCCGACTCCACGCCGATGGCGCCGCCCTGGCGCTCCACAATTTTTTTGACGATGGCCAGGCCCACGCCGGTGCTTTCCAGGGTGTCGCGCTCCACCAGGGTCTGGAAAATGACAAAAATCCGCTCGTGGTACTCCGGCGCGATGCCCGGCCCGTCGTCGGCCACCGAAAAGCGGTAGAAGTCGCCGGCGTCGTCGCAGCCGATGCGGATGCTGGCCGTTTCGGGGCGCTCGTGGTACTTCAGGGCGTTGCTGATGAGGTTGGTGAAGACCTGTTCCAACTGCACCCGCGTGGTGACGAGCGTGGGCAAAAAAAACGGCAGTTCGAAATTCAGGCCGGCCGGCAGGTTGAGGTTGGTGCCGATTTCGCGCAGCAGCTGGCGCACAAACACCGTTTCGTTGGCCTGGGCCACGCGGCCCACCCGCGCCAGGTCGAGGATGCCGGTGATGAGGTTTTCCATGCGGTGCACGCGCTGGCGCATCAGGGCCAGGAATTCGCGCACGTCGGCCGGCAGGTTGGCCGGGCCCATGTCTTCCTCAATCCAGCGCGAGGCGCTTTCGATGCCGCGCAGGGGCGCTTTCAAATCGTGCGACACCACGTAGGCGAACTGGTCCAACTCGCGGTTGCGGGCTTCGAGCTGGTTGATGTTGGCGCTGATGGTGCGGCCCAGGCCGTTGAGGGCCCCCGTGAGCACGCTCAGCTCGTCCTGGCTGTGGTCGGTCAGCTGGGCGTTGTAGTCGCCGGCGGCGAGGCGGCGGGCCAGGCCCACCAGCCCGCCCAGCCGCCGCGCCAGCAGCCGCACCAGGTAAGTGGCCCAGGCCAGCCCGAGCACCAGCGCCGCCACGGCGGCCACCACCGAAATCCACTGGGCCCGGCCGATGCTGCCGTCGCGCCGTTCGGCCAGCTGCCGGCGGGTGGCGTTTTCAAGCACGTCGAATTGATTGAGCTCGTACCGAATGTTGTCCATGATCTGCTTGCCGGTGAGGCCCTCCACCAAGCGGCGGTGGGGCAGGCCCTGGAGGGCCTCGAACCCGGGCGATTGCTCGTGCACGCGGCGCTTTTCGTCGATGATGAGGTGCGTGAAGTCGCGCCACTGCTGGAACAGCCGCTGCGAGCGGTTGAGGTGTGCCACCTGCACCGGACTGCGCGCCACCAGGCCGCGCAGGTTGTTGAAGCGGCCCACGAGCTGGCGCTCGCCCTGGTAATAGGGGTCGAGGGCTTGCTCGTTGGCCGACAGCATGTAGCCCCGGAACCCCGTTTCCATGTCGATGATGTTGCGGAGCAGGCCGTTGGCATCTTCCGAGATGCGCTGCGACGCGGCCACCGACTGGGCGTTGCGCACCACCTGCCCCGCCAGCCAGTAGTTCACCAGCAATACCGTTGCAAACAGCCCCAATAGCAGCAAAAAACCGGCAAATAATTTGGTGCTTAGGTTAATTTTCATGGAAAGGCAGCGCAGGGCGCTCAGCAAAAAAAGCGGTTCCCGGTCAGCAGCTTGTGCTCGGTAGCAGGCAAAAGAACGACAATCGCCTCGGCCCGGCTAAGCACGGCCATTTGGCCGGCGGGGTCGCGGTGAATGCGGCGGTGCGCGGCGGCGGGGGCGGCCGTTTCGGGCGCGTGGGCGTGGGCCCCGGCCCGGCCCTCGGCAATCCGTTGGCCGAAGCTGCCCAAGCTGGGGGCGTGCAGGGCCCCAGCGCCGTAGCCTTTGCCGTACAGGAAAGAGCGCCGCTTAATTTTAAAGCAGAAGCGCCGGGGCAGCGCCGGTTCAAAGGCCTGTCTGATTTCGCCGGAGGTCATCGATACTAGGTAAAAGCTGGGCTTTTTTACGGGCCCGGGCCGGAAATGGCTACTTTCGTGGGCCGAAGCCGCGGCTGCGGCAACCCCATCCTTCTTCCCGACATGACCGTTTCCTCGCTCAAAACCGTTGCCCTCGACGCCACCCACCAGCAATTAGGGGCCAAAATGGTGCCCTTTGCCGGCTACAACATGCCCGTGCGCTACTCCTCCGACCTCGACGAGCACCACACCGTGCGCCGGGCGGTGGGCATTTTCGACGTCTCGCACATGGGCGAATTCCGGGTGCGGGGCCCCCGGGCGCTGGCCCTCCTCCAGCGCGTCACCACCAACGACGCCGCCAAGCTCCAGCCCGGCAAGGCCCAGTACTCGGCCCTGCCCAACCACACCGGCGGCCTCGTCGACGACCTGCTGGTGTACATGCTGGCCGAGGAAGATTACTTGCTGGTCGTCAACGCGTCCAACATCGAAAAAGACTGGAGTTGGATCCAGCAGTTCAACACCGAAGGCGTGGAGATGGAGGACATTTCCGACCGCACCAGCCTCTTTGCCGTGCAGGGCCCCCGGGCCGTGGCCGCCCTGCAAGGGCTCACGGACGTGGATTTGGGCGCCATCCCGTACTACTCGTTTGCCCAGGGGCCTTTCGCTGGGGCCCCCGACGTCATCATCTCGGCCACCGGCTACACTGGCGCGGGCGGCTTCGAGCTGTACGTGCCCAACGAGCACGCCCAGCAGGTGTGGGACGCCGTGATGGCCGCCGGCCGGCCCCACGGTCTCAAACCCATCGGCCTGGGGGCCCGCGACACGCTGCGCCTCGAAATGGGCTACTGCCTCTACGGCAACGACATCGACGACACCACCTCGCCCCTCGAAGCCGGCCTGGGCTGGATCACCAAGTTCACCAAAGAATTCACCAACAGCCTGGCCATCAAGGCTCAAAAAGAAGCCGGCGTGGCAAAAAAGCTGGTGGGCTTCGTGATGGACGGCCCCGGCATTCCGCGCGGCCACTACGAGCTGGTGGACGCGGCGGGCCAGAAAATCGGCGACGTCACCAGTGGCACGCAATCGCCCACGCTCGGCCGCGGCATCGGCCTGGGCTACGTGCGGAGCGAGCTGGCCGCGCCCGGCACGCCGATTTTTGTCCAGATCCGGGGCAAAAACCTGCCCGCCACCGTACAAAAATTGCCGCTGGTGAAGGGCACGGAGTAGGCCGATGGGTAATTTACAACGAGCGATGAAGATAATGGTGCCAACGCCGCTGTTTTTTGCTCGTTGTTAACGGCTCAAATTGCTCATTATCAATTGCTGACTACTCATTGAAACTAGACGTTTGCTTTTCGCCCGAGCTGCTGCCTTCGTATGATTTGCGGGGCCGGGTGGCCGTGGTGGTCGACATTTTGCGGGCCACGAGCACCATCGTGACGGCCCTGGCGGCCGGCGTCACGCACGTATTTCCGGTGGCGGGGCTCGACGAGTGCGCGGCCCTGGGCCGGGCCACGGGCTGCCTCACCGCCGCCGAGCGCGACGGCCTGCCCGCTCCCGGCTTCGATTTGGGCAACTCGCCCTTCGGCTTCCTCAACCCCGCCCGGCCGGTGCGGGGCCGCGCCCTGGCCATCAGCACCACCAACGGCACCCAGGCCCTGCGCCGGGCCCTGGCGGCCGAGGCCGTGGTCATCGGCTCGTTCCTGAATTTGGCGGCGGTAGTGGCGTTTGCCCGGCAGCAGCAGCGCGACGTGCTGGTGGTGTGCGCCGGCTGGAAAGGCCAGTTCTGCCTCGAAGACAGCGTGTTTGGCGGGGCCCTGGCTGCCCGCCTGGCCCCCCTTGGGTTCGACGTGCGCAGCAGCGACGCCGCCCTGGCCGCCCTCCACCTCTGGGAGCAGGCCGCGCCCGACCCGGCCGCCTACCTGCTGCAATCGGCCCACGTCCGCCGCCTCAACTCGCTGGAAGCCAGCGAGGATTTCGAATTTTGCCTGAACATCGACGCCTACCCCGACGTGCTGCCGCTGTGGCAGGAAGACCGGCTGGTTTTGCTAGAAAAATAGGACGGGAAAGCAACGATTGGCCGCTTCGTGCGCCGCACGGAACGGCCAATCGTTGCCCGTTACTTCAATTTTTCATTGTTTTGGTGGCGCTGGGCGTCGCGCTGGGTTTTTTTGGCCAGGTTGCGGGCAAGGGCTTCAGTGAGGTCGACGCCGGTTTGGTTGGCGAGGCAGATGAGGACGAACAGCACGTCGGCCAGCTCATCGCCCAGCTCGCGGCCCTTATCCGACTCCTTGAAGGACTGCTCGCCGTACTGCCGGGCGATGAGGCGCGCCACCTCGCCCACCTCTTCGGTGAGGATGGCCAGGTTGGTCAGCTCGTTGAAGTAGCGCACGCCGGTGGTGTTAATCCACTCGTCTACCGTGCGTTGGGCTTGTTCGATGGTCATGAAAAAGATTGTTAATAGAAGGAATCAAGCCGCCGGTGAGTCGAGCACGATGGTGACGGGGCCGTCGTTAACCAGGCTCACCTGCATGTCGGCCCCGAAGACGCCGGTGGGCACGGGGCGGCCCAGCAGCTCGGCCACCAAGGCCACAAACTCCCGGTAGAGCGGCTCGGCCACGGCGGGCGGGGCGGCGCCCGCGTAGCTGGGGCGGTTGCCCTTGCGGGCGTCGGCCAGGAGCGTGAACTGACTCACCACCAGCACGTCGCCGCCGGTGTCGAGCACGCTGCGGTTCATCTGGTCCGCGTCGTCCGCAAAAATGCGGAGCTGCACGAGCTTGCGGGCCATCCAGGCCAGCTGGGCGGGCGCGTCGGTGGGCGCGAAGCCGGCCAGCACCAGCAGGCCGGCCCCGATGCGGCCCGTAACGGCGTTTGCCACCACCACCTCGGCGCTGCGAACGCGCTGAATAACAAGTCGCATAAAAGAAATAAAAGTGTGCGGCCGAAAGCACAGCCCCGGCCGCCACTGCCGACCTTTGCGGGGCCCGGCGAGCACAACCAGCGGGCGGCCGTATTGCCATGCCTTCGCCCACAAAGAACGCCGCTCCGCCGCATCCCGTCCCGCCCGGGGCCCGCTGGGGCCTGGGGCTGACGCTGCTGCTCGTGCTGGGCCTGCGGCTGTGGCACCTGGCGGCGGCCGGCCTGCCCGACTACGATTCAGTACGCAACTGGCAGGTGGTGAGGGCCCTGGCCGCCGGCGACGGCGGCCCGCTGTTCTTCCACGCCGGCCCGGGGTTCAACCTGCTGTTTGCCCTGTTGGCCCGGATTACGGCCGACGTGCGGGCGTTCCAAACCGCCAACGCCGTGCTGGGGGTGGCGGGGCTGGGGCTGTTCTCCTGGTTCGTGGTGGAAGAATCGGGCGCGGCGGGACGGCCCTGGCGAAGCCACGAAGCGGCGGCCCTGGCGCTGCTGGGCGGCACCGGGCTGCTGCTGACGTTCTCGGGGCGCGATTTCACGAGCGGCGCGGGCAGCTTGGTGCTGGCCGCCGGCTTGTTGCGAAGCCACTACCAGCGGGTGCAGGCTGCCCCGCTCGGGGTTCGGCAGGCGGCGCTGCGGCGCTCGGCGCTCTGGCTGGCGCTGGGCCTGTGCTACAGCTACAAGTTTCTGCTGGCCATCCCCGTTCTGTTGGCGCTGGAAGTGCTGCGGGCCGACGGCGCCGCCTGGCGGGGCCCCACCAAGTGGCGCGTATGGTGGCGCTTGGCGCTGCCCTACGCGGTGCTGATGGCCGTGGGGGCCCTCGCCGCCGGCCTGCCCTGGTACCGCTGGCCGGCTACCTACGTGCGCCTGGTGCTGCCCGCAGCCCCCAACCTGGCCGGGCGGCTGGGGGTAATAAGCCCCGATTTGGGCTATTATTTCCGCTACCTGCTGGCCTTCGAGTCGCCGTTGCTGCTGCCGGGTCTGGCGGCGGGTGGCTGGCTGGGGTGGCGGCAGTGGCGGGGCGTTGGGCCAACGGGCGGACGGGCGCTGCCGCTGCTGTTGTACCTGAGCGTGTGGGCCGGGTGCTGGCTGGCCGGGATGTCGCTGTTGCAGAAGGCCCCCCGCGGGCTGCTGTTCGTTTACTTGCCCTTGACGGCACTCGCGGTGCTGGGCCTGCGCCGGCTGCCGGGCAGGTGGCGCGCCGTCGGCACCGCCGTGCTGCTGGGGGCCCTCGGCTTGAACGGCTACCGGCTTTGGCAACACCTCTACCGCTACCCGCCCAGCCATTTTCCGGAGGCCGCGGCCTGGCTGCGTGCCCACGGCGCCCGACGCGTGGCCAGCACCGTGGGCCTCGGCCTGGCCCCGTATCTGGCTGAAGATGAATCGTTGACCGTTGTGAAAGATGAGCGCCAGCTGGCCGCCTTGCGGCGCCAAGGCTACGATTACGTAGTGCTCGACGCGTACTGGCGGGTGGCCAACGTGGCGCGCTTCGACTCGCTGCGCCGCCAACCCCCGGTGGCCGCCTGGCCCGAAACCCGGCTCGCCGAGTCGCTTCTGTTCCTGGAACATTCCGAGTTCACCGGCCTCAGCTTTCTCCAAACCATTGAAATTCAGCAGGCAGCCGCTCAGGATTCGTTGCAGCTGCGCATCTACCGCCTGGGCCGAAGTGGTAAGTAGTCAAGGTCAAAAACTGGCCTAACTGCTTACTATTCACCGGAAATCACCGCTTCACCCCCAGGCTGTCGAGCCGGTGCTGGTAGCGGCGGGCGTTGCGCTTGTGCGCAGCGTAAGTGGCGGCGAAATCTGAAAAGCCGCTGCCGTCGGGCCGTGCGCAGAAAAACAGGTTGTCGTTGTGGGCGGGGCGCAGCACGGCGTCGAGCGAGCTGGGGCGGGGCGTGGTGATGGGCCCCGGCGGCAGGCCCTTGTGGCGGTAGGTGTTGTAGGGCGAAGCCACGCGCTTGTCCACGTTCAGCACGCGCTTGCGGGTGCCGAGGCCGTGCAGGGGCCACAGCAGGGTCGGGTCGGCTTGCAGGGGCTGGCCGCGCCGCAAGCGGTTGAGGTACACCGCTGCCACCAGCGGCTTATCGGTGGGCTGAGCCGTTTCGCGCTGCACGATGCTGGCCAGCACGCTCACTTGTACCTGGCTGAGGCCCAGCGAGTCGGCCCGGGCCCGGCGCGGGGCCGTCCAAAACCGGCGGTGGGCCGCCGCCACGGTGTCGAGGAACGCCGGGGCGCTGGTGTTCCACAGCAGCCGGTAGCGACCGGGCACGAACAGCGTGCGCACCGTGCAGGTGTCGAGCCCGAAGCGGGCCCGGAGCCCGGCGTTGTTGTTCAGCAGCAAGCTGAGCTTGAAGGAATCGGTTTCAAGCTGCCGGCTCACTTGCCGGGGCAGGTTTTCGAGGTAATGAAACGGCTTTAATTCGAACGCCACCGTATCCTGGCGGCCACTTTCGAGCAGGTGCAGCAGCGCCAGGTTGCCCAGGGCCGGGCCGAGGCGGTAGCGGCCAGGGCGCACCCGCGCCGGGTAATCGCGCCAGCGCGCGAGCCAGGCAAACGTGCCCGGCTCGCGTAGCAGCCCCTGCCGCGCCAGCGAATCGCGCACCGCTCCAAACCCGCTGCCGGTGCGGATGTACAAATACGCATCGCCCTCAGCAAAGGCCGCCACGTTGGGCCGGTACAGCACCCGCCACGCCGCGTAGCCGGCCGCGCCCAGTGCCAGCAGCAGCCCAATCAATAGCCAACGAAGCAAGGTGTTCAAACAGTCGGGTAGAAAAAGACAGGCAAAAATAACATAGAGCGGTTCTCGGGGGTGGTGTGCACCGCGTTTCGGACGACCCGCCAAGGCGCGTTGACCAATGGACGCCCGTTTTAAACCAAAAAGGCCGCTCCGAAGAGCAGCCTTTTTGCAAGCCAATAAACCTTCTGCAAAGCCTGGTCAACCTGAACAATCCGCAAAATCTGCGATTTAGAAGGGTTCGGCTACCTCGCCGTAAGCCAGGCCGTGGCGCTCGGCGGCTTCGCGCAGCAGCTGTTGCTGCCAGGGCCGCAGGGCCGTGCCGGCCCCCATCTCCACGACTTCGGCGATGAGGCGGTTGCTGAGGACCATGTTGGCCATCACGGGGCCCTGGTCGGCGGCGAGGTGGTTTTTCAGGGTCAGCAGCAAGGTTTCGCGGGCTTCGGCGCGGGCGGCGGCATTGCCACCCAGGCGGCGCCGAAAAGGAAACCGGCGCTGGTCGGCCGGCAGCGGGGCTTCGGGGGCCAGGTCGGTCGTGCCCAGGGCCAGCAGCTGCTCGGCGTAGGGCGCGCGCTTCAGCTCGGGGTGCAGGCCGTTGGCGGCGCGCAGCTGGTTGGCGGTTTCGATGGGCTGGCGGGCGAGCTCGGCCAAGCGGTCGTTGCTGACGACGTGGTAGGGCGGGCGGTCGAGCTGCCGGGCCACCGCGTCGCGCAGCTTGTACAACTCCCGAAACAGGGGCATTTCCTGGGGCGAAATCTTGTACTTGGTGGCGTTGCGCGCCCACGGCCGCAGGTCGTCGCGGCCGTAGCGCACGGCTTCCAGGGCCGCGTTTTCTTCGGCGGCCCACTGGCTGCGGCCCAGCTCCGCCAAGCGGGCGGCCAGGCGGTCGGTCAGCTCGAACAAGTAGAGCACGTCGTTGGCCGCGTACTCTTTCTGGGCCTCGGTAAGGGGCCGCTTCAGCCAGTTCGACTTCTGCTCGCCTTTGTCCACCTCGAAGCCCAGCTCGGCCTGGATGAGGCGGCCCAGCGAAATATTGTTGTCCTCGGCCGCCAGCAGGCTGAATTGCAGGCTGGTATCGACAATGTTGCGGCAATGCACGCCGAATACTTCGTCGAGCAACAGGATATCGGATTTGCAGGAGTGGAATACCTTGGCCACGGCGGGGTCGCGCAGCACGGCGAACAACGGCTCCAGGCCGGGGGCCATATCGGGCTCCAAGGGTAGTGGGTCGATAAGGTAAACATCGTTACCATCAAACACTTGGATCAAAGCCAAGTGCCGGCCGTAGCGGTAGCGCATGTCGTCGAACTCGAGGTCGATGCCGATGCGCGGCAGGGTAGAAAAACGGGCGGCGGCCGCCGCGATGGTGTCGGCCGTGGTGAGGTAATGAATAGTGGGCATCAACGGCAAAAGTTAAGGAAGGGACGCGCCGCAAAAGAAGCAGGGCGTTGCGTCCGGTAAAGGTACGCACGGGTGCAAAGGAGGGGTAAAAACGGGCGTCTTGGCGAAGGCTTACCCCTCAAATGGAGTATTTGTGCTTGTGCAGTAGGCTATTTGCTAAAAATTATTGATATTTACTTTAGATGTTTTTTTTGAATTTCTTATTAATTCATTTCAATTTTTTCTTATGAAAATTAAATTATTTACTCCTTGTAAGCTCTTACTGTTGCTGGGCTGGCTCTGTGCCTTTCCGGCCTGGGCCCAGAGCCAAGCCATCAGCGGCCGCGTATTGGGCTCCGACAGTGGGGCCCTGCCCGGGGCCACCGTGCTGGAGCGCGGCACCACCAACGGCGTCAGCACCAACGCCGGCGGCGAGTTCAGCCTGGGCGTGAAGCCGGGCGCGACCATCGTCATCAGCTCCGTCGGCTACACCACCCAAACGCTGCCCGTGGGCAGCCAAACCACGTTCAACGTGACGCTGCAAGCCAGCACCACTGCCCTGAGCGAGGCCGTGGTGGTGGGCTACGGCACGCAAACCAAAGCCGACCTGACGGGCTCGGTGGTGCAGCTTTCGAGCAAGGACGTGGGCAACCAGCCGGTGCAGTCGTTCGAGCAGTCCATCCAGGGCCGGGCGGCCGGGGTGTTCATCGAGAACAGCAGCGGCAAGCTCGGGCAGGGCATTCGGGTGCGGGTGCGCGGGGTGTCGTCCATCAGCGGCGACACGCAGCCGCTGTACGTAGTGGACGGCATTCCGGTGCTGGCCGACAACCTTTCCACGACCGTGGCGGCCACCAACCCCATTGCCGACATCAACCCCAACGACATCGAAAGCATTAGCGTGCTGAAAGATGCCTCGGCCTCGGCCATCTACGGCTCGCGGGCTTCCAACGGGGTGGTGATCGTGACCACCAAGCGCGGCAAGGCCGGCGCCACGCGCTTCAACGTCAGCGTGCAAACCGGCCTGAGCAAGCCCACCCACAAGCGGGAGTTCCTGAACAACCAGGAATACGTGGCCCTGATAACCGAAGCGTTGACCAATCGCGGCGGCTCCCGGGCCATCCCGGCCAACATTGCCGCCCGGCTCAGCGGGTACGCGGGTGGGGCCGCCGACCCGTTGACGTATAATACGAACTGGCAGAACGAGGCTTTTCAGCGGGCGCCGTTTCAGCAGTACGACCTGAACGCCAGCGGCGGAACGGATAAAACCAAGTTTTTCGTGTCGGGCCAGTACGGCGACCAGAACGGCATCATCGTCGGCAACTCGTACAAGCGCATCAACGTCCGCTTCAACCTCGACCAGCAAGCCACCGAGCGGCTTTCGTTTGGCATCAACACGGCCCTGTCGCGCTCGGTGAACTACCGCCTGCCCAACGACAACGCGTTCAGCACCCCCATGCAAGTCGTGGCGCTCTCGCCCATCACGCCGTCCATCGATCCGCGCACGGGCCAGCTCACCGGGGCCTTCGACCCCGGCACCGGCAACCCGAACACCACCTTTCCCTTCTACTACAACCCGCTGCTGAGCATCGCGGGCGGCTCGTACACCACCACGGCCTACCGGCTGCTGGGCAACGTGTACGGGCAGCTCAAGCTGACGGATGATTTGCTGTTCCGTTCCGAGCTGGGCGCGGATGTAATCAACCAGACCGAAGAGCAGTACTTGGGCATCATCACGTCCCGCGACAGCGGCCCCACCAACGGCTTTGGCTATAATGCCTCGCAAACCAACGCCCGGGTGGTGGTGAACAACTATTTTGGCTATCACAAAACCCTGGCCGAGCAGCACGCCCTTGACTTCACGCTGGGCACCAGCTACGAGGAAGGCCGCATAACGGGCAACAGCGTGACGGGCACGCAGTTTCCCTCCGATGCCTACAAAACGCTGGTAAGCTCCTCGCAAATCACGGCCGGCACTTCGTCGAGCACCACCAATACGCTGGTTTCTTACTTCGCCCGGGGCTCTTACGCTTTTGCCGGCAAATACCTGGTGGGGGCCAGTGCCCGCCTCGACGGGTCGTCGCGCTTCGGCGTGAACAAGCGCTACGGCATTTTCCCGGCCGCTTCGCTGGGCTGGATTGCCTCCGAAGAGAGCTTTCTGAAAGGCAACCCGACGCTGAGCTTGCTCAAGCTGCGGGCCAGCATCGGCAAAACCGGCAACCAGGGCTTCGGCAACTTCGTGTCGCGGGCCCTGTTTTCGGGCGATGCGGGCTACGTAGGCATTCCCGGGCAGCGGCCCTCGCAGCTCGCCAGCCCCAACCTGCGCTGGGAATCGACAACCCAATACGACGGGGGCCTGGAATACGGCTTGTTTGATAACCGGATCAGCGGCGAAATCGACGTTTACCAGAAGCGGACCACGGGCCTGGCGCTTTCGCAGCCCGTGCCCGGCACGTCGGGCTTTGCGACCCTGTTTGCCAACGTGGGCAGCTTGCAGAACCGCGGCGTCGAGTTTGTGCTGACCACGCGCAACTTCGTCGGCGATTTTTCCTGGACGACCAGCTTCAACGCCGCCATCAACCGGAATAAAATTCTTGATTTGGCGGGCCCAGACATTTTGGGCAACAGCACCGGCATCAGCCGGGCGCAGGTGGGGCAGCCGCTGGGGGTGTTCGTGGGCCCCGAGTACGCGGGCGTGGACCCGGCCAACGGCGACGCGCTCTACTACGCCAACACGGTCAAAGCCGACGGCTCGCTGGACCGCTCCACCACCACCAACATCAACCTGGCCACGCCCGTGGTGGTGGGCAACCCGAACCCTACCTGGACGGGCGGCATCACCAACACGTTTTCCTACAAAGGATTGGACTTGTCGGCCACCATCCTGGGAGTATTTGGTAACCAGGTTTTCGACGCGGGCGCCACGTTTTATTCAACCGGATTCAACAACGGCCCCGACAACCAGACCCGCGACCAGCTGAACCGCTGGCAGAAGCCCGGCGACATTACCGACGTGCCCCGGTCGGCGTACGGCACGGGCAACGGCACCGGGAATTCGTCGCGCTTCGTGCGCAACGGCGACTACGGCCGCCTGCGCACCGTGGTGCTGGGCTACAACCTGCCCAGCGCCCTTGCCAAGCGTGGCATGCTGCAATCGGCCCGCGTGTTCGTGCAGGGCCTCAACCTGCTCACCTTCACCAAATACAAAGGCTGGGATCCGGAAGTGAGCGCCGACTTCCTGACCGGCGGCACGAGCACTAGCCAAAACAATATTAACCAGGGGGTTGACTTTTATACCGCCCCGCAGCCCCGTACCTACACGGTTGGCGTGAACCTGGGCTTTTAACGGGCCGGCTGTTGTTATTCTTCCTCCTTACGCTATCAACTCATGAAAAAAATACTACCCGGGCTGTTGGCAGCCTGCTTGCTCTTGGGCAGCCTTGCGGGCTGCAACAACGACTTGAACGTGGAGCCCATCGACTCAGTCGATGCAGCGAAGGCCCTCAAAACATCGAACGACGTGCAGGCCGCGCTGGTGGGCTGCTACACGGGCCTGCAAAACAACAATGCTTACGGCGGCTATATCCAGTTCTTTTCGGATCTGTTGGCCGATAACGGCGATGTGAGCTTCGTAGGTACTTATTCGCAGCCCGCTGAAATTCAGCGCAAAACGGTCTTGAAGGACAATGTGACGGTAGCCAGTATTTGGTTGACGGCCTACAGCACCATCAACCGCACAAACAATGTGCTCACCAACCTCGACAAGCTCGACACGCCGGAAAAGCGCACCAGCGTGGAAGGCCAGGCCAAATTTATTCGCGGCTTGGTTTATTTCGACCTCGTGCGCCTCTACGCCCGCGCCTGGAACGACGGCACGCCCACCAGCAACCCCGGCGTGCCCATCGTGCTGATCCCCACCACGGTTATCACTCCAGATAACCAAGTGAGCCGCAACACCGTGGCCGAGGTGTACACCCAAATCATTGCGGACCTGACCGCTGCCGAAGCCAAATCGCCGGCCGACAACGGGCTGTTGGCCAACAGCGCCGCCGCGGCCGCCGTGCTCTCGCGGGTGTATTTGCAGCAGGGCCGCTTCGCCGAGGCAGCCAACGCCGCCGACCGCGCCATCAGCGCGAGCGTGGCGGCCGGCGGCGGGCTCAACGCCAGCTATGCCGACAACTTCGTTTCGGGCGGCGACGTGGTGCCCAACACGAGAGAAGACATTTTTGCCATCCAGGTGAACGCCCAAACGCAAAACGGGAACGACCGGCTGACCACCTTTTACTCGCAGTACCAGCGGGCCGACGTGGAGATTCAGGACCAGCTCCTCGGTCAGTTCGAGCCCGGCGACGACCGGCTGAGCCTGTTCACCATCGACCCAAAAAAGAAAGACCCTACGTACAGCGACAAATACGACGCGCTCTACGGGAACGTCAAGCTCATCCGTTTGGACGAAATGTACCTGACCCGCGCCGAGGGCAACTTCCGCGCCGGCACGCAGGTGGGGGCCCCGCCCCTGGACGACGTCAACCTGATTCGCAGCCGGGCCCAGCTGCCGGCCTTGACGGCCCTGACCCTGGACGAAATCCTGAAAGAGCGCAAGCTGGAGCTGGCCTTCGAAGGCTTCCGCCTCGGCGACCTGAAGCGCAACCAGGAATCGACCACCGACCCGCTGACCGGCACGGCCATTCCCTGGAACTCGCCGCGCTTGATCCTGCCCATTCCGCTGCGCGAAATCAACGCCAACCCCAACCTGACCCAGAATGCGGGCTATTGATTCGGGCCGGTATCGGCAATAAAAAAGGTCCGCAACCATCGTTGCGGGCCTTTTCATTGGCCGCTTACTCGTTTGCGTCGTCCTCGTCCGCGTCGCCAAAATCCAGGGTGCGGGCCAGCGCCACGCCCTCCCGGGCAATTTCATCGAGCAGGGCGGGGGCGTCGGCGTCCAGGGTGCGGCCGAAGAGGTTGAGCAGCTCCTCGCCTTGCTCGTTCACGTAGAGGTTGTTGTAGAGCTGGTCGAAGAGCCCGGCTTCGCGGCCCACGATGCGGTCAATGTCCTGGGGCGTGCGGCTTTGCTCCAAGGCCCGGTGCAGCACTTCCTGGGCCCGGCGGCTTTCGTGGTGGTCGCCGAGGTCGGCCAACAGCTTGAGCAAGCCCATGGCGGTGCCCAGGCGCAGCTGCTCGAAGCGGAACGGCTGCTCGCGGGGCCCCGCGGCCCGGAACTGGTCGTGGGCCTGCCGGGCGGTGGGGGTGAGGTACGCGGCGGCCTCGGCCGGGGCGGCGAAGGCGAGGTGCAAAAGCTGTTCGTAGGGCGACATGGGAAAACGGGGGCGGCCCGGGCCGCCACGCAAACAGGTGCGAAGGCGCAACCTTGAAGCCGAAAGTTACGATTGGAACCAG
Organism: Hymenobacter sp.; assembly: GCA_025353745.1. Lineage (GTDB taxonomy): Bacteria > Bacteroidota > Bacteroidia > Cytophagales > Hymenobacteraceae > Hymenobacter. The sequence goes on along the minus strand of JANXOE010000173.1, from coordinate 12,126 downwards.
GTACGGCTGGTTTTGGTCCGGTCGCCGCGCTCAACCGTTACCTTCATGTTTGCCTTATGACACACAAATCCAAGTGGTTAATCTTTGCCCCCGCCGGGTTGCTCGTCATCGGGGCCGGGGCCAGCATGGTGCATTGGGCCGGCGGCCTGAAAGACCGCCGGGCCCCCGCCCCGCAGTGGCTGGCCGCCGGCACGGCCGCCCTGGCGGTGCTGAACGCTGGCGTCAGCCTGTTTGGCCGCGGCGTGGTAGAAAAAGTACTGCACGAAGTGCAAGAAAACAAGCAAGCCGGCGCGTAGGGCCAATGCAGCAGGCCCCAACAAAAAGGGCCCCGGATGCTTCCGGGGCCCTCTTCGTGGCGTTGGCAGGCAGCTAATGCTACTCGCTTTTCTCTTCCATTTTGCTGGTCGAGACTTTGGCTTTGTGGCTAACTTTTTGGCTGGTGTGCTTCACGGCGTGGCCGGTTTTCCGGGCACCGCGCTTGAGGGCGTGGCCGGCTTTTTTGGCTACGTTGCCAGCGGCGTCGGCCGTGTTGTCGAGGGCTTGGCCCACGTTGGTTTTACCGGTTTTGGTGACCACCTTCTCCGTGCCGTTGTCGCGAACCTTCACTTCGGTGGTCGGCGTGGTTTGGGCGAAAGCAGCGGTGGTGAAAGCGAGGCTGGCGAGCAACAGGGTTACTTTTTTCATGGAATGAGGTAGTATAATCGTGATGGGGCCTTGTACGATCCCCGGACGCAAAGGTTATTTACAAGGAGCGTGCCAGGAGGCAAGGCACGGCAAACGGGCGCGCTATTCTGGCAGCAGCAGCGAGCTGTCGCCGTAGCTCAGGAACCGGTAGCCGGTGGCCAGCGCGTGGTCGTACACTGCGCGCCAGCCGGGGCCCAGCAAGGCCGCCACCAGCAGCAGCAGCGTGCTTTCGGGCTGGTGGAAGTTGGTGATCAGGCCCTGCACCAGCCGGAAGCGGTAGCCGGGCACGATGAGCAGCCGGGTGGTGGCTTGCAGCGTATCGGTGCCGGCCGCTTCCAGGTAACGCAGCAGGGCCCCCAGGGCCGCTGTGGGGCTGATGTCGGCGGTGGTTTCGTAGGGCTGCCACTGGCCCACGGCCAGCTCGGGGCCAGCGGGCGCGCCGGCGGCCAGGGCCGCCCCCAGCCAGTACAGGCTCTCGAGGGTGCGCAGGCTGGTGGTGCCCACCGCCACCACGGGCCGGGGCCCCTGGGCCAGCAGCTGGCGCAGCAGGGCGGCCGTCACCAGCAGCGGCTCGGCGTGCATGGGGTGCTCGGCCATGCGGCCGGCCTTCACGGGCTGGAACGTGCCGGCCCCCACGTGCAGCGTAACGTGCGCCGTGCCGAAGCCCCGGGCGGCCAGCTCGGCCAGCAGCTCGGGCGTGAAGTGGAGGCCGGCGGTGGGGGCCGCCACGGCGCCTTCGTGGGCGGCGTACACGGTTTGGTAGCGCACGGCGTCGGCGGCGGTGTCGGGGCGGCCCAGGTAGGGCGGCAGCGGCAGGTGGCCGGCGCCCTGCAACACCTCGGCGAAGGTCAGCTCGGCCGGCTCCCAGCGGAAATCGAGCAGGGCCGTGCCGCCCGTTTCGCGGGCCTGGCGCGTGGCCCACAGGGTGGCGGGGCGGCCGTCGGGCGTGGCGAATACCACCGCCACGGGGCCCTCTTTCCAGCGGCGGCCGTTGCCCACCAGGCAGCGCCAGGTGCAGGCACCGGTTTGGGCCAGGGCGGGCTCCAGCGCGCGGTGGGGCGCCACGGGTTCCAGGCAAAACAGTTCCAGCGCGCCGCCGGAGGGCCGGTGGGCCAGCAGCCGGGCCCGCACCACTTTGGTGTCGTTGAACACCAGCAGGGCCCCGGGCGGCAGCTCGCCGGGCAGGTCGCGAAAGGTGCGGTCGTGCAGGGCCCCGGCGCGGCTCACCAGCAGGCGGCTGGCGGCCCGGTCGGGCAGGGGCGCGGGGGCGATGCGCCCGGGCGGCAGGTCGTAAGTAAAATCGTGGATGGCGAGCTGGCGCGGGTCCGTCGGCGGGTTCATGGGCCCAAAGGTCGGGCCGGCGGCGCTATTTCGGGCGCCGGAACAGCAGCAAATGCTGCTGAGGCAGGGTTTCGACCGATTCGATGAACTCCAGGCCCACGGCGGCCATCTCCTTGCGGGCCTGGGCCACGCTCATTTTGTGGATGCTTTTGATGGGCACGTTATCGTCCTCGGCGCGGTATTCCACCAAGGCCAGGCGGCCGGTGCCGGGCCGCAGCGCCCGCTCGATGGCCCTGCCCATCTCGCGCGGGTGGTCGAACTCGTGGTAGGCGTCCACGATCAGCACCAAATCGAGGGCCCCGGCGGGCAGGTGCGGGTTGTCGGGCTGGCCCAGCACGGGGCGCACGTTGGCCAGGTGGTTTCGGGCCTTGTTGGCATTCAGCTCGGCAATCATCTCGGGCTGAATATCGACGGCCAGCACCCGGCCTTTGGGCACCAGGCGGGCCAGCCGAAACGAAAAATAGCCCGTGCCGGCCCCAATGTCGGCCACCACATCGGCCGGGTGCAAGCCCAAAGCTTTGAGCAATAGGTTGGTGCCTTCTTCCTGGCCGCGGTCGCGGCGTTCCAGCCACTCGGCGCCCTCGTGGCCCATCACATGGGCAATCTGCCGGCCCATGTAATACTTGCCGATGCCGTTGGGGTCGCGGGGCGGGGCCAGCTCGTAGCCGCTGGTGTCGGGCGGCGCCGGCGTGGTTGGCGCCACCAGCGAGGCCCCGCGGCCCGCAGTGGCGGTTTCGGTGGGAAGCTGAGCGCATGCCAGGGCTATTACGGCTGCCGCCGGCCCCACCAACCAAAGCACAGAATGTTTACGCATAAAAAATACAGCAGCAGTTCGCATGTGATTCAACACCGAACCCCGTTGTCCCGTTCAGCCTATGGGGTAAGGTGCTATCGGGGGCATTCAAAGGGCCATTGGCCGTGGGCGTGCGGGGCGGGCCGACGGCTGAAACCGAAAAAGCAGCGCAATAGATTCGTCGATGCCTAATTTTGCCCGTAGAACGCTCCAACCTGCTTTTCATTTCCCTCATTTTTTAAGCTCATGAAAAAACTATTTTCTCCTTTCGCTCGCTTGCTGACCGTGGCCGGTTGTGCCCTGGCCCTGGGCAGCTGCAACCGCGCCGAGTACGCCGCGCTTCCCAAAACTTCGACTTACTACGGCGAAGCTTCGCACCGCCGCGCGGTGTCCGTGCCGGCTGCCAGTGAGCAGCCGGTTGCTGCCGCCGCAGTGCCCGCTGCTGCCGAGGCTGCTCCCGCCCCGACGCCGGCCCCGGAGCCGGCCGTATCCGCCGCCCCGGCGGCCTCCAAAGCTGCTGAGCCCGCGGTTGCGGCGGTGCAGCGCGCTGCCGCGACTACCGCCGCAGCGGCCCCCGCGGCGGCCAAGCCCACGCTGCTGCAGCGGATGGCCCTGGCTAAAATCACGCGTCAGCTCGATAAAAAAATGCAGCAAGCCACCGCCCGCCAACACGCCAACACGGCCTCCGTGACCCGGGGCGGCACCATCAGCGGCAACCTGCGCACCGGCATTATCCTGTTGCTGATCGGCTTGCTGGTCGGCCTGCTGAATGGGTTGATCGGGACCATTATTGCTATCATCGGCTTGATTTTCATCGTTCTCTGGCTGCTCGACCAAGTATAGCCTGATCCGGATTTTATACAAAAAGGCCCGCTCAGCAACTGAGCGGGCCTTTTTTATGGAAAATAATTTCCTGCCTACATTGGGTCGACGTCGGCCACCAGGCGGGCCTGCTTGAACTCTTTTTGGTCGCGCACCGCGTCCATGGCTTCGCCGATCTGCTCCTTGGCCCGCTTCAGCACGGTGTGGGCGCGCTCCAGCTTGATGGTGATTTCCTGCAGGAAAAAGTTGCGGATGCGGAAGATGTACGGCGCCTCGGGCCCCAGCACGGCCGCCGGCCCCAGGCGCTCCACCAACTCCTGGGCGAGCCGAACGGCGGCTTGCTCGGCCACGCCCTGCTCCACGTGCTTCACCGTCATTTTGATGATGCGCGTGAACGGCGGGTAGCCGTGCTCGTGCCGCTGCGTGATTTCGTAGTTGTAAAATTCCAGGTAATCGTTGCGCATCACCTTGTCGAAGATGACCTGCGTGGGGTCGGAGGTCTGAATCAGCACCTTGCCTTTCTTGCCCTTGCGCCCCGCCCGGCCGCTCACCTGCACAAACATCTGGTAAGCCCGCTCGTGGGCCCGGAAATCGGGGTAGTGGATGATGCTGTCGGCGTTGATGATGCCCACCAGGCTCACGTTGGCAAAATCGAGGCCTTTGGTCACCATCTGCGTGCCTACCAGCACGTTGGTGTTTTGCTTTTCGAAATCGGAAATGATTTGCTGGTAGGCGTTTTTGGCGCGGGTCGTGTCCAGGTCCATGCGCTGCACGTTGGCCTGGGGCAGCATAATTTTCAGGTCGTCCTCGATTTTTTCGGTGCCGAAGCCCACCGTCTTCACGGCCCGGGAGCCGCAGGCCGGGCACTTGACCACCATGGCTTCGTGGTAGCCGCAGTAGTGGCAGCGCAACTCGTGGCTGTGCTTGTGGTAGCTCAGGCTCACGGCGCAGTTCGAGCATTTCGGAATCCAGCCGCAGTCCTGGCAGGCCACCACCGGGGCGTAGCCGCGCCGGTTCTGAAACAAAATCACCTGCTCCTGGGCCCCCAGCTTGCGCTCAATTTCGGCCAGCAGCTCGGCCGAGAAGTGGTTGTGCATGGTTTTCTGCTCGCGGGCCTTGCGCAGGTCCACCAGCTCCACGTCGGGCATGCCCGCCTCGCCAAAGCGCTTGCTGAGCGTGACGAGCCCGTAGCGGCCCTGGCGGGCCTGGTAGTAGGTTTCGACGGCCGGCGTGGCCGAGCCCAGCAACACCTTGGCTCCCTGGAAGCTGCCCATCATCAGGGCCACTTCGCGGGCGTTGTAGCGCGGGGCCGGGTCGTACTGCTTGTAGCTCGATTCGTGCTCTTCGTCGACGATGATCAGCGCCAGGTCGTCGAACGGCAAAAACACCGCCGAGCGCACGCCCACCACCACCTGGAAGCGGCCGGCCAGCACGCCGTTCCACACTTCCACCCGCTCGTTGTCGGAAAATTTGGAGTGGTACACGCCCAGCCGCGAGCCGAACACGCGCAGCAGCCGGGTCACAATTTGGGCGGTGAGGGCAATTTCGGGCAGCAGGTACAGCACCTGCCCGCCGCTGCCCAGCGCCTGCTGGATGAGGTCGATGTAAATCTCGGTTTTGCCCGCGCCCGTCACGCCGTGCAGCAGGGCAATGTCGCGCTCCCGGAAGTGGGCCAGGATCTCGTCGCGCGCCGTGGTTTGGGCGTCGGTCAGGTCGAAGTTCGGCTGCACGGCGGCGTTTTCATCGAGCGGAAAGCGCGACACGATCTGGTCGAACTGCTCCAGCACACCGTTCTTAATCAGCGTGTTCACGGCCGAAGCCGACAGGCGCGGGCTGCTGGTGAGGGCCGCTTTTTCGAGGCCCCCGTGGTTGGCGTGCTCGTTGTGCGCCACCGGCACCCGCTGCAGGTAGTGCAGCAGCACGTCGAGCTGCTTGGGCTTGCTTTCCAGCTGTTGAAAAAGCTGCTCCACGGCCCCTTCGGCCACGAAGCGGTGGGCCAGGCGCACTTTTTTCAGCACCTTGGGCGCAAACTTGTCAGCGGTGTGCTCGAAGAGGAAGATGACGTCCTTGTGCATCAACGACTTGATGACCTTGTGGAACGAGGCGATGCCCAGCAAGTCGCCCACTTCGGTAAAGGTCAGGGCCTTGCCGTCGCTCACCACGCCCAGCGCGTCGACGATCAGCTCTTCCTGGGCCGTGAGCGGGTACTCGTTTTCCTCGCGCGAAAAGCCGGGGTGCAGCTGAATGCGCGACTCGGAGCTGAGCTTGAGGGCCGCCGGCAGGGCGGCGTTGATCACCTCGCCCAGCGTGCACAAATAATACTCGGCCATCCAGCGGAACAGCTTGAGCTGCGGCTGCGTGACCACGGGCGCGTCGTCGATGAATTCGAGGATGTACTTGGCCTGGTAGTTGGCCGGCGGCACCTCGTGCACGGCCGCCACGATGCAGCTGAGCGTCTTTTTGGCCCCGAACTGCACGATGACGCGCCCGCCGATCACCACGCTGTCGCTCAGCTCAAACGGCACCCGGTAGGTGTAGAGCCGGGGCAGCGGCAGGGGCAAAATCACGTCCACGAACAGCGTCACGCGGTCGGGCGCGCTGGCCGGGGTGGGCGAAACAAAATCAAGCGCTAAAGTCAAAACGAAGGCAGGGTAGGCGAATAGTAAAGATAGCAGGCCCGGGGGCCCTGCTCGGCGGCCCGCCGCGCTGCGCTAGACGGCGGCCAGGGCCTCGGCCACGCTTTGCACCGGAGCCAGGCAGGCGTAGTTGCGGCACACGTAAATATCAGTGTGCCCCGGGCGGGCCGGGCGGTGCTGGAGCAGCGGCAGTGCGCCCATCCTGGGGCCCCCAGCCAGCACGGCGTCGAACAGAAAACGGCGGTTAAGCTCGGCCCGGGCGGCTTCGGCTTCACGGCCCACGATGGCAATTTCGGGCCCGGGGTGCAGCAGGGCCGCGTACAGGGCCCCCCAGTTGGCGAGGTGCTGGGGCTCCTTCACCGCCAGCGCCTGCACCTGGGCCAGCATGGCGGCGGCCAGGGCCACGTAATCGGCGCGGTCGAGGTGGCGGCCCAGGCGGCGCAGGTTGTGGGCCATCACCGAGTTGGAGGCCGGGATGACGTTGTCGAACAGCTCTTTTTTGCGGGCGATGAGGGGCTCGGCGCTGCTGTCGGTGTAGAAAAACAGGGTTTCGGCGGGGTCGAAAAAGTTGTCCAGCGCGTACTGCGTCAGCGTTTCGGCCGTGCGCAGCCACTGCTCGGCAAACGTCACCTCGTACAAGCTGATGTAGGCCTGGATGACCAGCGCGTAATCCTCCAAAAATCCGTCGATGTGCGCCGTGCCGGCCTTGAAGGTGCGCCACAGGCGGGGGCCCTGGCGCAGGTTTTTTTCGATGAACGCCGCGTTGCGCTCGGCCATCGCCAACAGCTCGGGTTCGCCAAAAGCGCGGTAAGCGTCGGTGAGGCCCTGCAGCATCAGGGCGTTCCAGCCGGTGAGGATTTTGTCGTCGAGGCCGGGGCGCACCCGCCCGGCCCGCCCGGCCATGATTTTCTGCTTCCAGCCCGTGACCAGAGCGGCGAGGGCCCCGGGCGCGAGCTGGTGGGCGGCGGCAAAGTCGGCGTCGGACTGCCGGCGGTGCAGGATGTTGCGGCCGTGCTCCCAATTTCCTTCCGCCGTGCAGTTGTAGTAGTCGGAAAACAGCGGTTCCTCGGGGCCGATGATGGCGCGCAGCTCTTCTTTGGTGAAGACGTAAAACTTGCCTTCCTCGCCCTCGCTGTCGGCGTCGAGCGACGAATAAAAGCCGCCGTCCTCGCTGGTCAGTTCCAGCCGCACAAACTCTATCGTGTCGTACACCACCTCGCGAAACAGCGGCTCGCCCGTCACCTGAAACGCTTCGCTGTAGAGGCTCACGAGCTGGCCGTTGTCGTAGAGCATCTTCTCGAAGTGCGGGGCCAGCCATTCGCCGTCCACCGAGTAGCGGGCGAAGCCGCCGTGGGCCTGGTCGTAGATGCCGCCCCAGGCCATTTCGCGCAGCGTGAGCACGGTTTGGTCCAGGGCCGCCTGGCTGCCGGTGGCCGCGTGGGCGCGCAGCAAAAACCGCCAGATGCTGGGCATCGGAAACTTCGGGGCCCGGTTGGTGCCGCCCCGCTCGCGGTCGAATTTCAGGCCCAGGTGGTAGAGCAACAGCTTGAGCTCGTCGGCCGATACGCCGGCGGGGGCCCCCGTGGCGTTGTACTTTTCCAGCTCGCTGGCCCCGATTATGTCCACAAACCGGGCGGCCGACTGCTCCAATTCGGCGCGGTGCTCGCCGGCGTAGGCTTCGCCGATGTTGGCCAGCAGCTGGGTCCAGCTGGCCCGGGGGAAATACGTGCCGCCGTAAAACGGCTTGGCGTCGGCGGTCAGGAAGACGTTGAGCGGCCAGCCGCCCTGCACGCCCATGGCATGCAAGGCGTCCATGTACACCTGGTCCACGTCGGGCCGCTCCTCGCGGTCCACCTTGATGCACACAAAGTGTGTGTTCATCACCGCCGCCACGGCCTCGTTCTCAAACGATTCGCGCTCCATCACGTGGCACCAGTGGCAGGCCGCGTAGCCGATGCTCACCAGGATGGGCTTCTGCTCGGCCTGGGCGCGGGCCAGCGCCTCGGGGCCCCACGCGTACCAATCGACGGGGTTGTAGGCGTGCTGCAGCAGGTAGGGGCTGGTTTCGTGGGCGAGGCGGTTGGGGGCGTGGGTAGACATGGGAAGGACAAAACAGCGCGGCGGATAAACAACAAACCCGGCAAACAAGGCCGGGTTTGAATAAATGCCGGGCTAAGCCGGTAAATCTGGATTTTTATCCGAGTCTGGCGGGGCGGCGGCTTTTTTCGCCCGGGGCTTGGCGGGGCGTTTGGCCGCCGGGGCAGGTGCCGGGGCTGCCGTTGGCGTGGCAGCGGCTTTGCGGCGCGGCGCGGCAGCTTTCGGGGCGGCTTTTGGCGCGGCCGGTTTTGGAACTGCGGCTTTTAAAACAGTGGCCTTCGGAGCAGCTTTCAAAACGGCTGCTTTTGGAACAATTGCTTGCGGCTCGGCAGCTTTTTTGGCCGGTTTGTTGGCCATCAGCGTGGCATCCGAGCCCCGCATGCGCCCGGCGGCCACCCCGGCCGGCCGGGGCCCCGTCCGGATCGGAACGATGGGAATCATGGGCGGGGTTTCGGCCACCAGCGTCGGTTTCCTGCGGGCCGGCTTCGCGGCCGGCGCCTCGGCAGGGGAGGGCGAAATCACCGGAGCATTGGCCAGCACTGGCGAATCAGCCGCGGGGACCGAAGACGGCGTGGCAAACAACGGACGCGCTTTGGGGCCCTGGTTCCTGCGATTGCTCGATTGATTGACCGCCGGGGCCGTCGGTTCAGTGGCTGGGGCGTCGGCGGTTTGCGGTGTGGCAACCGCTGGCTGCTCAACGATTTCGGCTGCGGATAAGCCAAGCACCGTAGTGCCAGCAAGTGCGGCTACCAGCGGAGCAGCTTCTGCCGCATCAGGCTGAGTAATAGTTTCTTCTGAGCGTCCACGGCCCCGGCCACCCCGCTTCACGGGCACCGATTTGGTGATGACGCTCGATTTGCGAACGTCTTGTTGCGGGTTGCGGGGCGCGGCGCCAGGGGCCGGCTCGGCTACCGAAGGGTTTTCGGCCACTGAAATCTCAGCGGCTTCCACCCCAGTAGATTCGGCTGCCAGCTTCGCCGCGTTTTTGCGGGCCGTGCGCTTGGCACCGCCGCGCGAGCGGCGCTTTTTCTTCTTCAGCGGATCGGCCTCAACGTCGGCAGCGCCGGGCAGCGCCAGTACCAGATCAGCGGCAAATTCCAGGTTATCAGCTAATTCATTTTCATCCGTTGGTGCGGGTGCCAGCGGCAATGTTTCATCCGTTTCGGCGGCCGCCAGCGGCAGGCGCGGGGCCGCCTCGCGGCGGCTGCGCTCCGGCCGGTTGTTGCGGCCTGCGCGTTGCGCCCGGAATTCTTCAGGCGACAGGCGCGGGGCGCGCTCGGGGGCCGCGGCTCCGGGCTCAAGCGGCGCGGGCGGCGCCGTCGCCACCGGTTCCGCGTCGGGGCCGATGTCAATGCGCTCTTCGTCGTCCGGCTCCGGCTCAGCGGGTATTGCCACGGCGGGCATGGGCAGCGTGGCCAGCCGCTCGTGCACCTCGCGCAGCTCGGCGGCTACGTTCACGCGCTGGCGGCCCAGGCGCTCCAACCGTTCCCGGGTGCTTTCCAGAAACTGCCGGTGCTCGGGGGCCCCGGCGTTCAGGGGCCGGTGGCCCAGGGCTTGGCGCAGGCCGGCCCACTCTTTCCGGAAACGGCCAAATTCGGCGTCGAAATACGTGCGGGCAAACTTCTCCCAGATGTAATCCTGCGCTACTTCCGACGGGTGCAGCATGTCGGCGGCGTAGAAGCGGTAGTCACGCAGGTCGTCCGTCAGCAGCTCGTAGGCCGGGAAATAGCTCACGTCGGGCAGCAGCTCGCTCAGGTAATGGCAGGCCACGCGCAGCACCGACTTGCTCACGGCGTTCAGCGGCAACGTGTCTTTGATGTGCCGCACCGGGCTGACGGTCAGTATAATGCGCAGCTTGGGGTTGATGCGCCGCAAGTACGCGTGGGTTTCGGCCAGGGCGTTGATGATTTCATCGGGCGTCAGCAGCTCCTTTTCAAACAGCTCGGCGGGCATCTTGTGGCAGTTGCTCACCAGCTCGCCGGTTTCGCGCAGGCGGTAGGCCCAGGCCGTGCCCAGCGTGAGCAGCACCGCGTCGGCCCCGCGCAAAAACTCGCCCGTGCGCTGCACCGCCTGCTGAATGTCGTGCAGCAATTCGACCGGCGAGGCCGCGCCCTGGCTGCCGTGCAGGTCGTAGCTCTGCCAACGGCCCCGCGCTTCCACGAGGTGCTGCTGCCAGTCCACGTCTTCGCCCAAGGCGGCCCGTAGGAGCCGGCCCACCGCCAGCGGCTGGAACACCGTGCCGAATGGGTTCACCAGCACATTCACCTTGTCCGCGGCCAGCCGCGCACCGATGCTCTCCGCAAAGCAGGAGCCCAGCGTGAGCACCCGCGCCGACGGCGGCAGCTGCTGCGCCACCGGCGCAATTATCAATTCAGTTCTAAACATTAAAGCAAAAGTAGCCGCCCGGCACCATTAAAAAGCAAAAGGGCCCCGCCGGTACGGCAGGGCCCTTTTCAAAGCAGCGTCGAGCGCCAACTATTCGGCCACCACGCGGAAATTTACCGTGTGCTTTACCTCCTTGTGCAGGCTCAGCGTGGCGGTGTATTCGCCGGCGGCCGAAGGCTCCTGGTCAAACGAGAGGCGCTTGCGGTCCACGTCGATGCCCTTGGACTTCAACGCTTCGGCCAGCTGCAAGGTGGTCACGCGGCCAAAAATCTTGCCGCTTTCGCCCACTTTGGCCGGAATGTCCAGCACCATCGCGCCAATTTGGTCGGCAATGGCTTGGGCGTCGCCCTTTACTTTATCGGCTTTGTGTGCGGCTTGGCGCACGTTCTCGGCCGTAATTTTTTTGTTCGTCTTATCGGCCAGCAGGGCCAGGCCCTGCGGCAACAGGAAGTTGCGGCCGTAGCCCGACTTCACGGTCACGATGTCGTTCTTGTAGCCGAGGCCCTTAACGTCGTCTTTGAGGATGATTTCCATTCTTGAAGAAAATTATAAATTATAAACCATGAATCAGAAGTGGGCTATTAGGGCCCCCAGCGCAATTCAAAATCTATAATTCAAAATTTATAATTTATTTCAGGGCGTCGGCTACGTAGGGCATCAGGGCCAGGTGGCGGGCTTTGGCCACGGCCTGGGTCACTTTGCGCTGGAACTTGAGGCTGGTGCCCGTGAGGCGGCGGGGCAGCACGCGGCCCTGCTCGTTCACGAACTTCAGCAGGAAGTTCGGGTCTTTGTAATCCACGTACTTGATGCCGTTCTTCTTGAAGCGGCAGTATTTCTTGCGCGTGTCCACCGGCTTGTTCATGGCCGAGCGGTCGTTGTTGCGGTTGTTCGAGGGCGTTGCCATATTTCTGTTAGCGTTACTGGGCTACGGCTTCGGTTTCCTTGGCAGCTTTCTGCTGGTTCATCTCGCCGTTGCGGCGGCGGCGGTTGTAGTCCACGGCGTGCTTGTCGAGCACGGTGGTCAGGAAACGGATGATGCGCTCGTCGCGGCGGTAAGCCAGCTCCAGCACGTCAACGATGTTGCCCGAGCCCGTAAATTCCAGGCAGAAGTAATAACCAGTGGTTTTCTTCTGGATGGGGTAGGCGAGCTTGCGCAGGCCCCAGGCTTCGGTGGACAGAATGTCGGCGCTATTTTCCTTAAGCACCTGGGTGAACTTCTCGACCGTCTCTTGCACCTGGCTCTCGTTCAACACGGGAGTTACGATGAAGACCGTCTCGTAATTTCTTACTTCCATTACGACGGGGTGAAAATTGGTGAAAAAAATTTGATTGGGGGCGCAAAGGTACTTGTTTTCTAACGGCTTGCCA
>JANXOE010000126.1 GCA_025353745.1 Hymenobacter sp. | reverse complement strand
AGGGCCGCCATGATGGTTTGCTCCACCTCGGTGGCCCCCGTGAGGCGCTTGAGGGGCCGGAAAATAACCGGGTGGTGGGCCACCACCACGTTGCAGCCCCGCCGCACCGCCTCGGCCACCACGGCCGGCGTGCAGTCGAGCGCCAGCAGCACGCCCTTGATTTCGGCCCGCGGGTCGCCGCACTGCAGGCCGGCGTTGTCGTAGCTTTCCTGGTAAGCGAGGGGCGCGGCGGCTTCGAGGAGCCGGGCGAGGTCGTGGACGGTGGGCATGGATTGGTTGGCGCAGCGACGCAGAACGGCCCCGGAACGGGCGCATTGGTTGGGGTGCTGCTCGTGCAATTATAAAACTATTATAAGGAGTAGGAACGCCATGGGCTGGTTTGCAGGGTGGCTTATCCGCAAGTCCGGCTTACAGTTAAGTGCAATTTAACCGGTCTTGGAAAAGCTTGATTCCGCTGATTTCGTCCTTGGGGCAAGGGGCGGATGCACACAATCAGCACCTGCGAAAAGTGGCTTCTAACAAGCTCGCTGACTTGCAAGCTGCACCAAGCTGAACGGGGCCCCGGGCCCGGTTAGCTTTTCTTTTCGCCCCCGGCCGGGGGCCCCAGCACCTTCACCTTGTCGGCTTTGGCCAGGCCCGCCGTTATTTCCACGTTGATGCCGTCGGAAAGGCCGGTTTTTACCAGGCGCTTCCGGAACTGCTGGGGGCCCGTTTCCACTTCCACGAACACGCTGTCTTTGTTCACCTTGCCGAATTGCAGCAGGCTTTCGCGGATGGCCAGCACCTGGTGGCGGGTGCCGAGCACGATGTCGCCGTTGGCCGAGTAGTTGGCCCGCAGAAACTGGCCGGGCCGGAGCTTGAGCCGCGCCCGCACCTGGAACTTGATGGCCCCTTCCTCGGCCAGGCCCTTGGGCGCGATGTATTCGAGGGTGGCCGGAAAGTGCTGGTTTTCGAGGGCCCCGATGGTCAGGTTCAGGTCCATGCCGGTACGCACCTTGCCCACTTCGCTCTCGTCGATTTTTCCCTCAAACACGAGGCTTTGCATGTCGGCCACGGCCGCGATGGTGGTGCCCTCGTTGAAGTTGTTGCGCTCGACCACCGACGAGCCCACCTTGACGGGCACGTCGAGCAGCAGGCCCGTGATGGTGGAGCGCACCAGGTTGAGCGAGCCGCCGGTGTTGCGCGAGGCGCCGCGCTGGGCAATCTGCAGGTTGCTTTCGGCCGCGTCCAGGGCCTGCTTCTTGGCCCGGTAGTCGGCCCGGAAGTTGAGGTATTCCTGCTCGGCAATGACTTTCTGGTCGAACAGCGACTTCTGCCGGTCCAGGGCCACTTTGCTGGTTTCCAGGGCGATGCGCGCCGCCTGAATGCCCGTTTGGGCGCTGTTGACGCTGCCCGCGTTGGCCACCGTGCGGATGCGGGCCAGCAGCTGGCCTTCCTTCACCGGCTGCCCGGCCTCGGCGTAGAGCTCCTCCACGATGCCCGACACCTGGGGCTTGATCTGCACCTCGCGGCGCGGCACGATGCTGCCCGTGGCCACGGTTTTCTTCACGATGTCGGCCACGAAAGGCGTCTCGGTGGTGTAGGCGACGGGGTCGGTGTGGGCCTGCTTCCAGAAATAATAGCCCAGCCAGCCAAACCCGGCCAGCAGCAGCAGCAGCAACAGCGAAAGGAACACGCGTTTCATCATGGGGTCTTGGGAAGAATTTTTAAATCAGTTAGTGCCTGTTCAAAAAGAAGAACGTGCCACTCTGCATGGCACGTGCCGCCGGCGCTCATTCGTCTTTCAGCGCCACAACGGGGTGGACCCGTGCGGCTTGCAGGGCCGGCACCAGCCCGGCCACGGCCCCGGCCACCACCAGCAGCGCCACCGCCGTGCCGGCCACCCCAACGTCCACCCGGGGATTGGCAAAAAAACTGATGTGCTGGCCCGCAATTAAGGCACTGATGCCGGCCATGAGGGCCGTGCCGACCAGCAGGCCGCCGAGCCCGGCCACCGTGGTGATGACGATGCTTTCCTGCACGATCAGGCTCACGATGCTGCCGGGGGTGGCCCCCAGGGCCTTGCGGATTCCGATTTCCTTGGTGCGCTCCTTCACCACGATGAGCATGATGTTGCTCACCCCGATGATGCCGGCCAGGATGGTGCCGATGCTCACCAGCCAGCTGAAGCCCGAAATGCCGGTAAACAGGCCCTGCACCCGCGCGTATTCCTCCTCCACGTTGGCCGAGCCGAAGGCCCGGTCGTCGGTGGGGGCCACCTTGTGCTGGCGGGCCAGCACCTGCTTGGCCTTGGTTTCGACCACCGCCGCCGGCACGCCGGCCTTCGGAATGAAGGCAAAGTAGCCCACCCGGTTCACCTGGTTGAAGGTGTTTTGCAGCGCCGTGAGCGGGATGATGATGGTTTGGGCGTCCTGCTGGGCGTTTTCGGGCTTGCCCTCGGCCTTGAACAGGCCCACCACCAGGAAGTAGATGCCCTTGATGCGGATTTGCTGGCCCAGCGGGTTGAGGGCCCCGAAGAGCACCTCCGCCACCCGGTCGCCGATGACGGCCACCTTGCGGCGCTCCCCGATGTCGGGGTTGTTGATGAACCGGCCGCCGGTCAGGTGCAGGGCCTTCACGGCCGGAAAGCCGGGGTACTCGCCGTTCACCGAAAACGAGGAGCTTTTGGGGCCGTACTGCACCGTGAACGTGCCGTCGAGCGAGCTGCGGGGCAGGATGACGGCCGCCTCGGGCACCTCCCGCGCCAGCGCCGTCACGTCGTCGTTGGTGAGCTGGATGAAGCGGCCCACCTTCAGCCCCGCGTAGGGCACGCTGGTGCGCTGCGTCCAGACGAACACCGCGTTTTTGGCCACGTCGAACTCGTCCTCCACGCCGTTGCGGAAGCCCTGGCCCGCGCCCAGCAGCACCACCAGCATAAATATGCCCCAGTACACGCCGAACGCGGTGAGCCCCGTGCGCAGCTTGTGCCGCCGCACCGTGGCCCATATTTCGCTCCATTTGTCGAGGTCAAACATGGGAAACCGGCGATTATTTGCTTATTAAAAAATTCATCTTCCCAACCCTTTTGCTTTAATTTCATCCCCTGGCCCCCACTTTTTGGAGCGCGGAGGGCGACTGCATCGTTGTCGTTGCTACTCAGCCCGCAGGGCTTCGATGGGTTTCACGTTGGCCGCCTTCGTGGCCGGAATCAGCCCGGCCACGGCCCCCGACACCACCAGCAAAGCCGTGGCGCTCAGGGCCACGCCCACGTTCACCTGCGGGTGGTCGAAGTACGAGGTGGTGCCACCGGCCTGCTCCAGGGCGTAGCGCACGGCGTCGAGCAGCGCCACGCCGGCCAGCAGCCCCAGGTAGCCCGAAACGCTGGTGATGACCACCGACTCCTGCACGATCATGCTGATGATGCTCCAGGGCGTGGCCCCCAGGGCCTTGCGCACGCCAATTTCGCGGGTGCGCTCCTGCACGATGATGAGCATGATGTTGCTCACGCCCACCACGCCGGCCACCAGCGTGAGCACGCCAATCACGCTCACGAAGAGCTTGATGCCGCGAAACAGGCCCTCAAAGCGCGCCACTTCTTCCTCGTTGTTGTCGAGCTCCAGGGCCTGCTTGTCGGTGGGGTCGAACTGGTGGCGGCGGGCCAGCAGCTGCCGCACCTGCGCTTCGAGGGCCTTCACCGGCGTGCCCTTGCGGCTGCTGATGCCGATGCGCTGCACCTGGTTGTACTGGTTGAACGTGGTCTGGAACGTGGTGAACGGCACGAAGGCCCGCTCTTCGTTGCGGCCGTTGTTGCCGGTGTTGGTGAACGTGCCCACCACCCGAAAAAACACGCCCTTCACCCGCACGTACTGCCCGATGCCGCCGCTGTCGCCGAACAGCACCTTGCGCACCTTCTCGCCCAGCAGCATCACCTTGCGCTGCTCCAGGCCGTCGAGCGGGTTCAGCAGCCGGCCCTGGGCCAGCTGCTCGCCGCTGATCTGAAAGAACTCGGCGTTGGCCCCGAACACCTGGTAGGAGCCGTTCTTGGTGCCGTTGATGATGGTGTACTCGCCGAAAAGCCGGTTGCGCGAGGCCAATAATTCCACGCCGTCCACGTGGGTGCGGATGGCTTCGAGGTCGTCGTTGGTGAACTTGATTTCGCGGCCCGGTTGGAGGCCCTGCCAGGGCAGCGACGTTTTGCCGGCGCTCACAAACAAGCTGTTTTTGGCCCCGCTCCCAAACTCTTTCCATATGCCGTTTTCGATGCCCTGGCCCGCCCCCAGCAGCAGCACCAGCATAAAGATGCCCCAGAACACCCCGAAGGCCGTCAGGAACGTGCGCAGCTTGTTGCGCCGCATCGTGCCCAGAATCTCCTGCCACTTGTCGAGGTCAAACATTTGCCCGTGAACAGTTAAGGGTTAACAATCAGCCCGTCGCGCACCCGAATCATGCGCTGGGTTTGGGCAGCGATGTCGTTTTCGTGGGTCACGATGACCACCGTCATGCCGGCGCGGTGCACCTCTTTGAAGATGTCCATCACCTCCTGCGTCGTTTGGCTGTCGAGGGCCCCGGTGGGCTCGTCGGCCAGGATCAGCTTGGGCTGGCCGATGAGGGCCCGGGCGATGGCCACGCGCTGCTTTTGCCCGCCCGACAGCTCGCCGGGCAGGTGGTCGGCGCGGTCGGCCAGGCCCACCCGGTCGAGGTAGTCGAGGGCCCGCCGGTTGCGTTCGCGGCGGCCCACTTTCTGGTAGTACAGCGGCAGGGCCACGTTTTCCAGCGCACTCTTGAAGCTGAGCAGGTTGAACGACTGAAAGACAAACCCCAGGAATTGGTTGCGGTAGTGCGCCGCCCGGGCCTGCGACAGGTTGCGGTCGATGCGCGTGCCGGCCAGGGTGTAGTCGCCCTGGTCGAAATCGTCGAGGATGCCCAGGATGTTGAGCAGCGTGCTTTTGCCCGACCCCGACGAGCCCATGATGCTGACCAGCTCGCCGGCCCGGATGTGCAGGTCGATGCCCTTGAGGACCTCCAGCCGGCTGGCGCCCATTTCGTAGCTCTTGCGGATGTGGCGCAATTCAATCATAACGGACGACAAGACGGGCAGCAGCAGGGGTTCAGGGCACGAAGATGCGCCGGCCGGCGCAAACCCGCTGAACCGGAGCGGGATGGGGGCCGGGGCCCAAAGATGCGTCGGCGGGCCCGGGGGTTGCCTGGGGGGCACAATCAAGCCAACGGCTGGCGGATTCGTGCCAACCAAACGGGCCCGCGCCGGCCCCGGCAGGCCGAAAAAATCTCAAAACCAACCGGCGCCATCGCCCCGAAAACCGCGCTGCTCTCCGCCCACGGCCCGTTCTCATCGGGCCAGCCCCGGGGGGCGAGGAGCGGGCGGCGGGAGGCATTCGCCCAGGGCGGCCACGTAGCGGGCCACGTTGGCGTCCAGCTCGCGGCGGCGGTACTGCATGAGGTAGCGCGGGTGGTCGAGGACGACGACTTTACCGAACAAGCCCAGCTCGTCGTTCAGGCGGTTCAGGAAGAGGCCGTTGCGCTGGCCCAGGCTCACGGCCACGTCGGTGCGCAGGCCCAATTCGTGCACTTGCTGGCGCAGCGAGCGGCGCAGGTCGGGCCACAGGGCTTTGATGAGGGCCGGGGCATCGTAATAGTTGTAATTCAATCCGTTGCGCAGCAGCACCAGTGGGTAGACGGAGCCCAGGTAGAAGTGCTGGTAGAACGCCGCGGGGCCGCCCAGGGCCGTCACCACCCGGTAAACGAACTGCGTGGAAATTTCCGGGCGCTGGCGCGGCAGCTCGTGCCCGATGCCGCAGAACTCGGCCAGGGCCCCGGGGTCGGTGAAGGCCACGCCGGTGCGGCCCATGCCCAGCCGGCCGGGGTTGATGCCCAGCACGGCCACGCGGGGCCGGTTGTCGGCGTAAAATTTGTGGGCAAACCGGCCCAGCAGCTCGTACACCGCCGGCTCGCGGAACGGGCTCAGGGCCGCCGCGCCGCCGGGCAGGGCCCCGGGCAGCGGAAAAGTGCGCAAAAAATGCAGGAGGCGGTCGGCGAAGGTGGGCATGGGAACCGGGTGCGGATTAGCCAACGGCGGTGAAAACCAGCGCCAGAATGCGCGGGAGGGCCGTTCGGTCGCCGTCGTCGAACCACTCCTGCACGTCGGCCACGGCCAGGCCGTGCCGCCTGGCCGCCAGCACGAAGTCGGACACGTGGTGCGAAAAGCACTGCACCAGCGTGGGGCCCACGGCGGTGTCGAAGCGGGCCTGGGAGCCGCTGTACTGCTTGAATGGGTGCAGCTCGCCCAGGTACAGCCGCCCGCCCGGGCGCAGCTTCTGGCGGGCCTGGCCGAAAACGAAATCGAGGTTTTCGATGTGCTCCAGCACCAGGCTGAACGTGACGAGGTCGAACGGCTGGTCGGTGAAATCCCAGGGCGCGTTGATGTCGGCCCGCACGAACGCCGCGTGCGGGGCCATGACCTTGGCCCGGGCCCGCGCCAGCATCTCGGCCGAGAAATCGACCGCGACGAGCCGCCGGGCGCGCGCGGCCAGCCAGCCGGAGTTTTTGCCGGTGCCGCAGCCAATTTCCAGCACGTCGGCGGCGGGCACGTCGGCCAGGGCCGCGCGCAGGGCCCCGGCTTCCAGGTCGCGGGTGCGGTTGGCGTTGGTGTCGTACTGCGCGGCCCATTGGTTGTAGGCTTGTTCGGGGCTCATAAGCAAGAAAACAAGGGGTGCGAAGCGCGGGCGGCCCGGCAAAGTACGGCCCCGGCCGCCGGGCGGCCCCGGGCCCGGGCGCGGCTTGGCCGGGGCCCTACCTTTGCGCTCCGTCTATGCCCCGTTCGCTCACCTGGTTATTGCTTCCGCTGTCCTGGCTCTACGCCGGGGTGGCCGCCGTCCGCAACTGGCTGTACGACCGGGGCTGGAAAAAATCCGCCGCCTTTGCCGTGCCGCTCGTCAACGTGGGCAACCTGCGGGTGGGCGGCACCGGCAAAACGCCCCACGTGGCCTGGCTGGTGGAAGAGTTGCTGCGCCAGGGCCACCGCCCGGCCGTGCTCAGCCGGGGCTACGGCCGCCGCACCCGGGGCCCCCGCCTGGCCGCGCCCCCCGATTCGGCCGCCACCGTGGGCGACGAGCCGTGGCAGTACTTCGAGCAGTTCGGGCCCCGGGGCGTGCCCGTGGCCGTGGCCGAAGCCCGCCGCCTGGGCGTGGAATTACTGCTGCGACAACACCCCGAAACCACCGTCGTCGTGCTCGACGACGCCTACCAGCACCGGGCCGTGCGCCCGGCCCTCAACCTGCTGCTCACCGAGTGGGCCCGGCCGTTTTACCACGACCGCGTGCTGCCCGCCGGCCGCCTGCGCGAAAGCCGCGCCGGGGCCCGCCGGGCCGACGTGGTCATCGTCACGAAAAGCCCGCCCGCGGCGTCGGCCGCCGCGCGGGCCGCTGTGGCGCAGCGCGTTGGGCGCTACGCCCGGCCCGGCGCGCCGGTGCTGTTTTCGGCGTACGAATACGGCCCGCCGGGGCCCCTCACCGCGGCGGCGCGAGCGGCGGGGTCGCCCGCGCCGCCCAGTCCGGCGCTGCTGCTCAGCGGCATTGCGCAGCCGGGGCCCCTGCGCGAGCACCTCGAAAGCCAGGGCTACACCGTCGTTCACCACGCCGATTTTCCCGACCACCACGCCTTCCGGCCCGCCGACCTGGCGGCGCTGCGGGCGCACTGGCGGCCCGGCTGGCCTATTTTTACAACCACCAAGGACGCCACCCGCCTGGCCGACCCGGCGCTGGCGGCCGCCCTGGCGGGGCTGCCGCTCTATACCATCGCGGTACGCGCGGCGTTGCGGGAAGACGGGGCGGCCGCGCTGCGCGCCCGGCTGCCCGCCCCGCCGGGGCCGTCCCCGGCCTGAAACCCTGCGTTGTGCCTTTTTTCTGCGTTAGTCCGGCCGTGCGCCGCTTAGCTTTTTTTCGTTTGCGCTACTTCCTGTTTATTCTGCTGAGCCGCCGGTGCGGCGGGTGGCCCGGGGCCCTGCTGCTGGCCGGGGCGCTGCTGGGGGCCCCCGCCGCCCGCGCCCAAATCGTCGACGACTCGACCAAGGTGCTGTACGGCCCCAAAACCACCCGCGTCATCTACGAGGCCGAGGTGCTGCGCGACTCCACCGCCGGCCTGCCCGTCGACACCACGCTCACCAAGTGGCCGCAGGCGCGGTTTTGGTTTCACGATTCCACGTTTCAGCAGGATTTGGGCACGGTGGGCTCGGCCTCGCGGCCGCTGCTTTACCAGCCCAACCTGCAGCTCGGGGCCCGCCTCGGGCGCAACGTGTTCGATAAATATGCCCGCGACGCGGCCCAGGTTCCGTACTACGACAGCCGCTCGCCCTACTCGTTTTTCCGGGTCGTGCAGTCCTCGTCTGGCGAGCAGGTGTTCGAAATCAGCTACAGCCGCAGCCTGAAAAAGAATTTCAGCGTGGGGGCCGCCTACGAGCGGATTGCGTCCAACAAAATCCTGGCTTCCACGTCGAGCGCCGTGAGCGGGGTGGGGCTGGTGGAACATTCCAACGTGCTGTTTTTTGCGCGCTACCAAACCGAAGACGACCGCTACCACCTGCTGGCCAACATCAGCACCTCGCGCCACCGCGCCGTGGAGCAGGGCGGCGTCCGGCCGCTGCCGTCGGAAAGGGATTCGGTGAAATTATTTCCCGGCAACCTGTTCAATTATTCCGGCGAGCAAGTGTACCTCACCCTGGCGCAGAACACCGAGGACCGGGACCAGTTCCACCTCTTCCAGAGCTACCGCCTGCTGGGCCGGGGCCTGACGGTGTACCACGTGCTCGACGCCCGCCGCCAGTACAACGGCTACTCCGACGCGGCCATTCCGTACGATGTCACGAGCGGAAAATTATTGTTTTACCCTGGAGAAAAGACGCTGCACACCCACGACATCACCCTCGACCGGGCCGATTACAAGCAGCTGGAAAACACGGTCGGCGTGCTGGGCCACACCAACACGGTGAACTATCGCTTTTATGGGCGGCTGCGCGACGGCCTGCTGGTGAGCCGCTTCAACGACAACATCCTGATCAAGCCGACGACCCCGACCGGGCTGCCCACCCCGGGCACGGCCCTGGCGCGGGCCCTGCCGGTGCGCAGCTACACCGAGGTGTTCGTGGGCGGCACGGCCGGCTTCACCTACCACACCATCTACGCCGTGGAGGTGGCCGGCGAGGTCAAATTGCCCGGCCTGAACCAACTTAGCAATGCGCCCTTCAAAGCAATACGCAACGGCGAGTACTGGCTGCGCGGCACCGCACGCACCGGGCCCTTGTCGGCTGAAGCCTTGTTGACCTCGTATTCGCCCACGCTCACGCAGCGCGAGTTCATGGGCAACCACTACGAGTGGCACAACGCAGAAACCGACGGGACGGCCAAGTTCAAAAACACGTCTACGCAGCAGTTCACGGGCCGGCTGCGCCAGCCGCTGCCGGGCTTTGCCGACCATTTGTTTGAAGCCAGCGCGTCGGCGGTAACCATTCAGAACCTGGTATTTTATAACCAAAAGGGGGAGCCGGCGCAGCCGGACACCACTAAATCCGCTAATTTTATCTTTATTATCACGGCCCGGCACCGGGTCCGGTTTGGGCGATTTGGCTTTGACAACCAGGCAACTTACACGGGCGGCAACGCCGGCGGCGAAAACGGCGAGGGCCTGCGCATTCCCCGCCTCGTCACCGAGTCGCGGGCGTATTACCAGAGCTACATTTTTGGCAAGGCCATGTTCACGCAAACGGGCCTGGAATTCTACTATCAATCCCGCTTCAAAGGCTACGACTACAGCCCCAGCACGCAGCAGTTTTATTTACAGGATAATTTTACCATTCGCAACTACGGCGTTGCCAGCGCCTTTTTCGTGGCCGATATCAAAACGGTTTCGGTGTTTTTAAAAGTGGCTTATCTCAACCAAGGGATAGACGGGGCCGGCTATTTCGCGTCGCCTTATTATCCCGGTTATCCCCGCCGCTTTCAGTTCGGACTGAACTGGAAATTCTTTAATTAATAATCGCTGATTAATTGCGATTTCGCTGTTTTTTGAATAGGTGTTTATCCACGCTGAATTGCTTGATTTAACAATATTCAATCAATAGGAGAGGGTGTTAGGAAATTAGGCCGGAGCTAAGCGATTGCGACCCATGGTCATGTTAGCAACAAACAGCCAGGTTTCATGCGAACGCAGGGTGAATTCGTAATCGATGGCCAAGCGGCGAAAGCCCGTGAGCCAGGCAAAGGTGCGTTCAACACGTCGCGGTCAGCAAGGCGCTGGCGGTGGCAGCCCAACGGGCGCGCCCTGGGCACGCGAACGGGCGTAAGCGCGGCCAGCCGGGCCCCAAGGGCCTTGGAAACGGTAAATTCTTGCCTCGTCGCCCGGTCCCCAAAGTAATCCCTGTTCGAATAGGCACTTAGAGGCTATCCGAATAGGCAAACGGAAATTATATTTTTGGGTACGGCAACGATTCAAGAATTCCGCATTTCGGGTACGCTTTGGGAGCGGTTGTCGCCGCACCTGCCGGTCCGGCACTGGACGGCATTTTCTTTGTCCTGCGCACGGGCTGCCAGTAGAAAGCCCTGAGCTGAGTGCGGCCGGGA
>JANXOE010000124.1 GCA_025353745.1 Hymenobacter sp. | reverse complement strand
GCACTCGGCCTTCGGGGCCCACCACGCCCGCGCCGTGCACGCCAAAGGCATCATCCTGGAGGGCAGCTTCGCGCCGGCGGCCACGGCCGGCAGCCTGACCAAAGCCGCGCATTTGCAGGGCAAGCCGGTGCCCGTGCTGGTGCGGTTTTCGGACTTTACCCTCACCAAAGCCCAGGTTGCCACCGCCGACCCCAGTTACCTGCAAACGGAAATCAAGCAGCGCGTGGCCGCCAAGCCGGTTGTATTCAAGCCCTACGCCCAGGTGGCGGAGAAGGGCGACGCGATTGAAAACCCGCCCATCGCCTGGCCCGACTCGCGCAAGCGGGTGCTGCTGGGCACGCTGACCACCATTAAAATGGCCCCGAATACGGTGGCCGAAGACAAGGCCCTGTTCTTCAGCCCCAACAACGTGCACGAGGGCATCAACCTCGCCGACCCCGTGCTGGTGGACCGGGCCCGCTCCTACCCGGTATCGGTGGGCGAGCGGCAATAAGGGCTGCCCACTGCTCCTCCATGCAAGCGCTACTTGAAGTCATTGACCCACCGGACCGGCCAGCGTCGCTGCGGTGCACGATACAAGCGCAGCTGGAGCAGCTGCGCCAGGAAGAGCTGAACCGCTACTGCAAGCGCGCCACGGCCGCCGAAAGCCGGCTGCTCGACGAGGCCACCCGCTCGCTGCTGCAACAAGTGCTGGCGCAGCACCTGCGCAACCTGGAAGCCGCCTACCAGCGCGACGGGGCCGGGCCGTTGTTTGCGCTGCTGGGGGCCGTTTTCGGCCCCAGCGCCTGACCCGTAGCCCGGCTCCGACCAAACGGGGCGGCTACTCAACCGGGCTTTTGCCCAAGCACCCTTTTCTATTTCATTCTTCATCCTTCTCAGTTTTAAAATTCATGGACCCCATCACGCTCGTACCCAACAACAGCCTGCTAACCGCCACCCCCGAAGAAGGCCGCCAGCTGGCCGTGAAGATGAGCCGGCTCATTGTGAAAGCCACCCAGCCCGATGCCGAGCGCCGCGAGCAGCTGCGCGAGGTGTACGCCAACGACGCCGCCATGCTGCTGGCCGTGACGCACACGGTGGCCCTGGAATTTGCCACCATCGCCGCCGCCAACCACTACTGGCGGAAGTAGCCCGGGCTGCAAAGCTTGTTCAACGGGCCGCGCAAAAATGACCGCCTTTTACGTAATCCGCGCTTTTTCGAATCCGCCCCATGACCAGCCCAACTGCCAATCAAGGCCCTTTGGACAACTCTTTTCCGCCGGGACAGCTTAACCAGGCAGCCGGTTTGTTGGCCCGCTACGACTACGTCGTCGTGGGCGGGGGCTCGGCTGGCTGTGTCGTGGCCCGCCGGCTGATTGACCAAACGAACGCCACCGTGCTGGTGCTGGAGGCCGGCGGCGCCGATACAGCCGCGGCCAGCATTGCCAACCCCGCGCAGTGGTTTCAGAACATCGATTCGCCCCTGGACTACCGGTACGTCAACGAACCCTCGCCGCATACCAACAACCGGCCTATTGGGGCCCCGCGGGGCAAAGTGCTGGGCGGGTCGGGCAGCATCAACGCCCTGGTGTGGAGCCGGGGGCAGCGGGCGGATTACGACGGCTGGGCGGCCGTCGGCAACCCCGGCTGGGAGTACGACGCGGTGTTGCCGCGGTTCCAGCAAATAGAAGACTGGGAAGGCGGGGCAACCGACTTTCACGGCGCGGGCGGGCCCATCGGGGTGGCCACGGCCCGGAACCTGCACCGGGTATCGGCGGCCTTTATCGAAGCCGGCCAATCCTACGGGATGCCGTACCTGGCCGACACCAACGGCCCCGCCCCGCTGGGCGTGGGCCCGATGAGCACCAACACGCGCAACGGACGGCGCAGCAGCCCTTTCGACGGCTACCTGCGGCCGGTGCTGGGCCACCCGAACCTCACGGTCCTCACCGGGGCGCAGGTCGTGAAGCTGGCGTTGGAAGGCACGCGGTGCGTGGGGCTGCAATTTGTGCACGAGCACCGGCGCCGTACCGTGGCCGCCAGCGAGGTTGTGCTGGCGGCCGGCGCCTTCGACACGCCCCGGCTGCTGCTGCTTTCGGGCATCGGGGCCCCGGCAGAGCTGGCGCGCCTGGGCATTCCGCGGCTCGTCGACCTGCCCGGCGTGGGCCAGAACCTGCAGGACCACCCGCTCGTCATGGGCCTGTGCTTCGAAGCGCACGAACCCCTGGGGGCCCCGAACGAGAACCTGATAGCCAGCACGTTTTATTGGAAAAGCCAGCCCGGCCGGCCCACGGCCGACCTCATGGCCTTTCCGTTTCAGGTGCCGGTGGTTTTTCCGCCGCTGGCGGCCACGCACCCGGCCCCCGAAAACGGGTTCAACCTGGCGCCGGCCCTGGTGGGGCCCCAAAGCCGGGGGTACGTGAAAATGAAAACGGCCCGCTACGATGGGCCGCTGGAAATCCAGCCCAATTTCCTGGCCGACCCCGCCGACCTGGAAGCCCTGACCAACGCCGTTGAAATTTGCATGGAGGTGGCCCAGCAGCCCGCTCTCCAGCGGCTCATCAAGCGCTGGGTGACGCCGACCCACGCACTACGCCACCGGCCGGCCGTCCAGGAATTCCTGCGGAACACGTGCATTTCCTACTGGCATCCGGTGGGCACCTGCGCCATGGGGCCGGGCCCCACGGCGGTGGTAAGCAGCACCTTGCAGGTGCACGGCGTGGAAGGGCTGCGCGTGGTGGACGCATCGGTCATGCCCCGAATCACGGCCGGCAACACCCAGGCCCCCACCCTGATGATTGCGGAAGCCGCTGCGGCTTTGATGATTGCCGGAAAATAACAACGCCTTATGTCACCACGACGCTCTTGCGGTTGCCATGACTTCTACGACTACCAGCGCAAACCTGACTTCAGATGATAATCTTGCCGTCCTGCAAGGCGAGCTTGCCCGCTTGCTCCAATTGCTTGACGGTGCGGATCACGGTTTCGACGCGCAGGCCGGTGAGGTCGCCCAGCTCTTGCCGGGTGAGGGGCACCTGAAAGGCGGGCGGGTTGCCGGCCTGGCGCTTGAAGTAGGCGAGCAGCGTCAGCAGCTGGTGGTCGGCGCTGTAGCTCGACATTTCCTTGGCCTGCATCGACTTATATTGCAGCCGCCGCGAAAGCGTGACCAGGAAGTTTTGGTGGATGCCGAAATGCTCGCGCAGCAGCTCCGTCAGCACCGCAGCCGGCAGCTTGTACACGGCCGAGGGCTGGCTGGCCACGGCCGACGACGGGTACGGAAACTGCCCAAAAAGCGGCGGCTCGCCGAAGCTCTGGCCCGGGCCGAAAATGCCCTGGATGAACTCCGTGCCGTCTTCGATTTGGTTGATCATGCGCACTTCGCCCCACACCACCTGGTAGTAAAAGCCGGCGGGCTCGCCCTCCGCGAAAAGAACCTCCCCTTTGGCCAGCGCTTTTTGGCTGGCCCCGAATTGCTCGAGAATTTCTGTCGCTATCATGCCGGTATGATATAAGTCATAAACGATGGCCCCCACGGGAGGCGAATTTTGTATGGTCGTTGGGAGCGCCACCCGGGCCGGCGCCGCCCCGCTACGCCAACCGGGAACCGCCGCAAAGGTGCGGCGGCCGTTTTCGCCCCCGGCTTTCAACGGCGGCAAACAACATTTTTCATTTCCTCAAAAGTTATCACTCCGCTTACATTATGTCCCAGTCAATGAACACCGGCAGCCTCCTGGCGGGCCACCACGCGCCGGTTGGCGAACAAAAAGGGTTGGTGCTGCTGGCCCAAAAAACGCAGAAAGTCATTTTCAAAACCTTCACCGCGGGCGAAGTCATGCCCACCCACCACCACGAAGCCGGCGACGTGTTCGTGGTGGTGCTGTCCGGCCGCCTGAACATTACGCAGGAAGACGCCACGGTGGAAACCCAGGCCGGCGACTACGTCATTTTCCCGGCGGGGGCCCGCCACTCGCTGGCCTGCCTGGAGCCGGCCCGCATCCTGATTTACCGCTGATTTACCGCGGGGCCCCCGCCCTGCCCACCAATGCCTGCCCGCCATGAAGACCTCCCGTTTTAGCCACCGCCACCGGTACACGCTGCTGGCGGCCGCCCTGCTCCTGGCGCCCGCCGGCGCCGGGGCCCAACCCGCTGCCCCGGCCGAGGGGCCCATGCTCGCGCAGCCGGCCGTGCTGGGCATGATCGGGCTGCTGCTCGTGATTGTGCTCGGGGCCCTGGTGCTGCTGGTGGGGCGCGTGGCGGCGCTGGTGCGCGGCACGCAGCCGCCCTCGCACGAGAACGTCGACGGGCGCTTCGACGAGACGGTGACGAACCTGACGGCGGCGCAGCTCGAGGCCATTCTGGCGCGGCGCCAGGCCCAGGAATTTGCCCCGGACCGCACGGCCCTGGGCGGCACCCAGGGCCCCCGCGACCCGCAGGGCCTGGTGCAGCGCGTGGCCATCGACGTGCACGCACCGTGGTTTCACGAAAAAAGGCGGACGATTCCCTTCTCCGACCTCGACCCGCAGCTGACAACGCTGGTGGCCGGGTTTCTGCTGTGCGCGGCCTTCTGGCTGGTGCTGGGCACGAGCGTGGGCTGGTACGCGGGGGTAAAATTTGTGAGCCCCGACGTGGACCACCTGGCGGCGCTCTCGTTTGGGCGGCTGCGGCCGGTGCACACCAACATGGTGTTCTGGGGCTGGTCGTCGCTGGCCATGCTCGGGCTGGGCCACTTCGTGGTGCCGCGCACCAACAACGCGCCGCTCTTCAGCCGGCGCTGGGGCTGGTGGTCGCTGGGGCTCATCAACGCGAGCGTGCTGCTGGGCAGCCTGTGCCTGCTCAACGGCGTGAACAACGGCGGCGGCGAGTACCGCGAGTACATCTGGCCGGTGATGTTGCTCTTTGGCGTGGGCGTGGCGCTGGCGAGCGCCAACTTTTACCAAACCATTGCCCGCCGCACCACCGAGGAGTTCTACATCTCGAACTGGTACATCCTGGCCGCCACCATCTGGGGCGTGGTGCTCACGGTCATCGGCTACCTGCCGTGGTACCAGAACGGGATGGGCGAAACCGTGATCCAGGGCTACTACATGCACATGGGCGTGGGCATGTGGTTCATGACCTTCACGCTCGGGCTGATGTACTACTTCCTGCCCATGTCGCTGAACAAGCCCATTTACTCCTACTCGCTGGGGGTGCTGGCGTTCTGGACGCAGCTGCTGTTCTACACCATGATCGGCACGCACCACTTCATCTTCAGCCCGCTGCCCTGGTGGCTGCAAACGGTGGCCATCGTGTTCAGCGCGGGCATGGTCATCCCGGTGCTGGCCGGCACCATCAATTTCCTGATGACCTTCCGCGGCAACCGCAAGCGCGTGGGCGACTCGTACTCGCTGCCCTTCCTGCTGATGGGCGTGCTGTTTTACTTCACCGGCTCGTTTCAGGGCTCGCTGCAGGCGCTGCGCTACACCAACCTGGTGTGGCACTTCACCGACTTCAACGTGGCCCACTCGCACATCACCATGTACGGCATCATCTCCTTCATGCTCTGGGGCTGCATTTACACGATGGCGCCCAAGCTGCGGGGCCGCGAGCCCCGGCAGGTGCTGGTGGGCGTGCACTTCTGGTTTGCCCTGGTGGGGCTGCTGGCCTACGTGGTGGCCCTGATGATCGGGGGCACGCTGAAGGGCCAGAGCTGGATGGCGGGCGAGCCGTTCATCAAATCGGTGGTGCTGATGGCCCCGTTCTGGCTGTGGCGGGCCATCGGCGGCACGTTCATGCTGCTGGCGCATTTCGTATTTTTCTACAACCTGGTGGACATGCTGCTGCTGGGCAAGCCCGCCGCGGCCGCCGTTGTCACCCCCTCCAAAAGCCAAGCGCATGAAATCCTGGAGTCTGTATAAAAATCACCGCCTGTTCGCGGGCACCGTTTTCCTGGGCTTTCTGGGCCTGAGCAGCCTCATTGCGTTGCAGCCCGCCACCCGCGTGCAGGCCGACAACGCCCCGCTGCCCACCGCCGTGGCCCTGACCCCGGACCAGCAGGCCGGCATGCGCGTGTTCATCGGCGAAGGCTGCGTGGCTTGCCACACCCAGCAGGTGCGCAACATCGACATGGACAAAACCTGGGGCGGGCGGCCCGGCATGCCGGCCGACTACGCCTGGCGCCAGCGCCTGGACGTGTGGCGGGCCACGCCCTCGGTGCTGGGCTCGGAGCGCACCGGCCCCGACCTGACGGAAGTGGGCGTGCGCCAGCCCAGCGACCTGTGGCACCTGCTGCACCTCTACCAGCCCCGCAGCGTGGTGAAGGAATCCATCATGCCGGCCTTTCCGTGGCTGTTTCGCGACAGCACGGCCGGCACCCCGGCGGGCCTGGCGCTGCACGTGCCGGCCGCCTACCGCGAGCCGGGCAACCACACCATCGTGCCCACGCGCCGCGCCCAACAGCTCGTCGCCTACCTGATGTCCCTCAAGCAGGCGGAGCTGCCCACCGGGCAGGCCCTGCCCTTCCTGAACGTGTCGCCGCCCAAGGAGGCCGTGGCCACCGGGGCCCCCGCGCCCGGCGGCGAGCCCGTGCTCGACGGGGCCACCCTGTACGCCACCAACTGCCAGGCCTGCCACCAGGCCAGCGGCGAGGGCCTGAAAGGCGCGTTTCCGCCCCTGAAAGGCAGCCCGGTGGTGAACAACGCCGATGCCACGCTCATGGTCAACATCATTTTGCAGGGCTACAACCCGCGGCCCGAATACGGCGTGATGCCGCCCTTCGCCGCCAAGCTGACCGACGCCGAAATCGCGGCCATCATGACCCACGAGCGCAGCAGCTGGGGCAACAAGGCCGCGCCCGTCACGGCCGACTTCGTGAAGAAAGTGCGGGCCCTCCTCAAGCCAGGCCCGGCGACGGCCTCGGCGCTTTAGTCTCTTTTTTCTTTTCAGCCATGACGAAAACCCTGTTTGCCGTTCTCAGCGCCCTGCTGGTGGGCCTGCCCGCCTGGGCCTGCCCGCTGTGCGAAAAAAACCAGCCCAAGGGCTTCGCTGGCATCACCCACGGCGTGGGCCCCGGGGGCCCGTTCGACTACGTGATGCTCTACGGCTCGATAGCGGTGGTGGTGCTTTGCAGCGTCTTGTTCGCGCGCTACCTGGTGCGGCCCGACAACGCCCGCAACCAGCTGCGCGGCCAGCACCTGTTCGTTTCCCAACCCTAGCTTCCGCGCCATGCCCACCCCCGACGATGCCCAGCAGGTTTCGCTTTTTCTCGACGACAACCCCGTGCCGTTTGCCCGGTACGCGCCACCGGTAAAAATCGACCTCGACACGACCCGCCTCGTAGACGGCCCCCACGAGCTGCGCGTGGTGGCGCGCTCCTCCAACGGCCAGGAAGGCGTGCAGCGCATTCCGTTCGTGGTGCGCAACGGCCCCGCCATCACCGTGCTGGGGCTCCAAAAGAACGACACGGTGTCGGACGTGGTGCCGCTTACCGTGTCGGCCTACGGGAGCGAGCGCACCGATACGTTCGTCATCACGGCGTCCGAAACGCCCCAAACCGTGCCCGCCTGGGTGTGGGCCAGCATTCTGGTGTTTCTGGTGTGGGGCGCCTACTACTTGCTCACGACCCTGGCCATGCCCACCAGTTAGGGCCCCCGGGGCCCTGGCATTATTTTTCTTCTCCCTGCCGATGAATACGTTAGCCCCCACCGACATCCGCCACTCGGACGACATCCGCCGGCTGATCGACGCTTTTTACGGGCGGGTGCGCGCCGATGCCCTGCTGGGGCCGGTGTTCGCCGCCCGCATCGCCGCCGACGAATGGCCCGCCCACCTCGACACCATGACCCGCTTCTGGACGGCCGCGCTGCTGGCCCAGGCCGCCGGCTACCGGGGCAACCCAGGCGCCAAGCACCTCGTGCTACCCCTTGAAGAGCAACACTTTACGCGCTGGCTGCACCTGTTCGGGCAAACGGTGGACGAGCTGTTCGCCGGCGAAACGGCCACCGAAATGAAGCTGCGGGCGCGGAAAATGGGCGACATGTTCCAGGCCAAAATCAACATGGCCCGCGCCAGCAGCGGCCACGCCATCTTATAAGTAAGTTTGAGGCAACCCACCCCCAGTTTCTGCCCGCCATGGAATCGAAATTCAACGCCGCCACGCCCAAGCGCCCGGCCGGCGACCGGCCGCTGAACGCGCCCCTGGTGGTGGTGGACCTGCTGGCCGCGGCCGCCCAGCTCCACCACGAGTCCACCTGGGCCAGCAGCGACCGCAACGCCCTCACCGTGTTCAAAACCGACACCCTGCGCGGGGTGCTGACCGCCCTGCACGCCGGGGCGGCCATGACGACGCACACCGCGCCGGGCGTCATCAGCGTGCAGGTGCTGACGGGGCGGCTCGCGTTCGGCACCGCCGAGCAAACGACGGAGCTGCGGGCCGGGCAGCTGCTGGCCCTGCAAGCGGGCATTCCGCACAGCGTGACGGCCCTGGAAGACACTACTTTTTTGCTTATCCTGGCCGCCGGCTCCAGTTAGGCGCGGGCGGGGCGGGCTTTTTTTCGTTGGCTAATGCTCATTACGATGGAACCCCAAACCTTTGACTCAGAAGCCCCGGCCCTCCAGGACCTGGCCCGCCGCGGCTACCGGCACAACTTCAACTTGTCGGACGGGCAGCAGCAGGACTTCCACCTGGAGCTGGGCCTGCGCCCCGGCCGCTTCCGCATCCACGAGGTGCACCGCTTCGAGGGCGACTCCAACCCGGACGACACGTGCGTGATCTACGCCATCGAATCCGACGACGGCACCAAAGGCGTGCTGGTGGACGCCTACGGCTGCTACGCCGACAGCCGCGTGACCGAGCTGGTGCGCCAGCTGCCCGTGCCGCCGCGCCGCTGAGCCGGGGCCCCCGCTACCACCAGCCCCGGGCCGGGTAGCGCCGCCCCCCCACGGCCCGGTGCACCAGCCAGCCCACGGCCACGACCACCGCCACGCCCGCCAGCACCGACCCGCAGACGAGGGCCCCGGCCGGCCGGGCGGGGGCCAGCATCAGCAGCATCAGGGCGGCCCCACCGGGCGGGTGCAGCGTGTCGGTGGCCAGCATCAGGGCCAGGGCCACCCCGGCGGCCAGCGCAATGACCAGGCCCGTGGGCTCAAGCCACGCGCAGGCGGCCAGCGCCACGCCCACGCCAATGAGGTAGCCGCCCAAAATGCTGCGGGGCTGGGCAATCGGCCGGTCGGGGGCGGTGAGGATGAGCGTGCCCGTGGCCCCGAGCGGGGGAATGAGCAAGGGTTGGCGCACCACGTGCGCCAACCCCGCTACCGCCGCCAGCGTGACGCTGAGGCTCAATCCGGTTACTAAAGCCTGCCCCACGGGCCAGCGGGCTGGCCGGCCCGCCGGGGGCTGGGGCTTGAGCCGCTCGGGCAGCATCAGTCGATGCTTTGCGAGGGCCCGAACACTTCAAAATTGCGGTTTTCGAACCCGCGGGCCTTCAGCAAGCCGTTCACGTGGCGCATGAAGCCGAGCGGCCCGCAGCAGTAGAAGTCGGCCGCCGGCGAGAGGTCGGCCAGCAAGTCGGTCAGGTGGTCGTCGGTGAGCTGGCCCGTGCCCCAGCCCATGTCCGAATCCAAGTCGTCGCCGTCGCTGTCGCCCGCGCCGACGGGCACGTTTTGGTAGAGGGCGAACGTGCGCAGGCGCGGGTAGCGCTTGGCCAGGATGCGCAGGCGCTGGCGGAAGGCGTGCGACTCCGGGTTGTGCGTGGCCTGCAGCAGGATGATTTCCCGGTTGCTGCCCACCGCCGCCAGGTGCTCGAGCATGGCCATGAGCGGGGTGATGCCCACGCCGCCGGCCAGCAGCACCAGCGGCGCGTCGGTGTGGGCGTCAAGGTAAAACTCGCCCGATGGGGCGTGCACCAGCAGCGTATCGCCGGCTTGCACGTGCTCGTGCAGGTACGTCGAGACGAGCCCGGCCGGGGCATCGGCCAGCGCCTCGTGGCGCTTCACGGTGATGCGGTAGTACGCCCGGCCCGGCGCGTCGGAAAGGCTGTACTGGCGGATCTGGCGGTACACCTGCCCCGGAATCTGCACGGCAACGCTGGTGAACTGCCCGGGCAGGTACGTGGGCAGCGGCTGGCCGTCCTGGGGCGTGAGGATGTAGGAGTTGATGTTGTGGGCTTCGGCCACCACGCGGGTGACGGTGAAGGGCTTGAACGCGTTCCAGCCCCCGGGCTGGGTGCGGTGGCCTTGGTAGGCAATTTCTTCCAGGCCGCTGAGCACCTGCGCAATGCGCGTGTAAGCCAACTCCCAGGCCTTCATCACGGCCGGGGTGGCCGCGTCGCCGAGCTTGGCCTGGATGGTGGCCAGCAGGCTGGCCCCCACCAGGGCGTAGTCGCCGGGCTGGATGTCGAGGCTCACGTGCTTGGCCGAAATCATGCGCGCCTGCGGCCCGAGGGTGTCGAGCTGGTCGAACTTGGTAACGAAGAGCAGAATGGCGTCGAGCAGGGCCCCGGCCTGGACTCCGTTCACCTGGTTCACCATGTTGAAGGTGTGCTTCAGGGCGGGGTTGTGCGTGAACAGGTGCTGGTAGAAGTCCTGGGTCAGCTGGCTCCCATCGGACACCAGCGCGGGGGCCGTCTGGTGGGTCAGGGCAATAATTTCGGCTTGTTCCATAAAAAACGCTATTGTCTTAAACGCTATTGGATTTGATTTGAGTCGGCTCAAATGGCTGACGACACAAAATTACCGGGCGCTTTTTCTAAGCATTATGCGCTAAATCATAGAAAAGACGCCAATTGCTCCGCACGCGGCCGGCCCGCTCCCGGGGCCCCGCGCCGAACCGGCGGCCGGCGGGGCCCCGGGAGCGGGCCGGCGCCCCCGGAAGTCTGCGGCGGCTCTTATCTTCGGCGAGCGGTAGTTTTTCAGTGTTCGTGTCGGATCATTCAAACCTTTTTCCTGCCCACGCCTCGCCCGTGCCCCTGGCCCCGCTGCGGCGGGCGGGCCGGCGCCTGCGCCGGGCGCGGAATTTTATTTTTCTCAAAGACGTGGCCGCGCTGGCCTGCACGGCCTTTGGGGGGCCCTCGGCGCACCTGGCCATGATGTTCCGGCTGCTGGTGGAGAAGCGCCGCTACCTGAGCGCCGCCGAGCTGCTGGAGCTCCAGGCCCTGTGCGCGCTGCTGCCGGGGCCCACCTCCACCCAAACCGTGACCATCATCGGGCACCGGCTGGGCGGGCCCAACCTGGCCTACCTCACGCTGCTGGTGTGGATCACGCCGGCCACGCTGCTCATGACGCTGGCCGGCCTCACCCTCAGCCGCCTCGACCCCGGGCGGGTGGCGGCGCTGGTGCAGTTCGTGCAGCCGGTGGCGGTGGGCTTCGTGGCGTTTTCGGCCTACCGCATCGGCGAAAAAGTTATTCAAACCAAAACCGCCGTGGCCCTGACCGTGGGCTCGGCCATGCTGGCCTACTTTTTTCAGCTGCCGTGGGTGCTGCCGGTGCTGCTGCTGGCCGGCGGGGCCGTGACCACCGTGGGCTACCGCAAGCACGCCATCGAGCCCCAGAAAAACCCCCTGCGCGTGCAGTGGGCCAACTTTGGGCTGTGGCTGGGCATTTTGGTGGGGGCCGCGCTGCTGGGCCACTACACGCGGTGGCTGCCGGTGCGCCTGTTCGAGAACTTCTACCGCAACGGCTCGCTGGTGTTCGGGGGCGGGCAGGTGCTGGCGCCGCTGCTCTACGCCGAGTTCGTCGAGTTCAAGCACTACCTCACGGGGCCGGAGTTTTTGTCGGGGCTGGGGCTGGTGCAGGCCATGCCGGGGCCCAATTTTTCTTTGGCCGCCTACATCGGGGCCCTGGCCATGCGGCCGGCGGGCGGCGGCCCGGCCGGGCAGGTGCTGGGGGCCCTGGTGGGCGTGGCGGGCATTTTCCTGCCGGGTACGTTCCTGGCGTTCTTCATTTTGCGTTTCTGGGACCGCCTCCGGCAGTACCGCGTCGTCAAGGCATCGCTCGAAGGCATCAACGCCGTGAGCGCCGGGCTGGTGTGCGCGGCCACGCTGCTGCTCTACCACCCCCTGCCCGACCGCCTGCTGGCCTTGCCCTGGCACTGGCACGTGGGCCCCATCAGTGGCGTGCCGCTGAACCCGCTGCTGGTGGGCACCACGTTTCTGCTGCTGCTCTGGGACCGGGTGCCGGCCGTGGCCCTCATCGGGGCCGCGCTGGCGGCGGGGGCCCTGGTGGGCTAGGTGTATAGTCCCGGGGTGAGCCGGGTGGGGTCACGAATAACGATAGCAGAATTTAAGTGCCATTGTTGGCAGGTGAGTTCGTGCGGGGGTTTGCCCCGTCGCCGCTTGAGGCGTTTGGCGTGGTTGTGAGCCAGCAAAAAGGCCTGCAAATGCTCGTTAAGTTGGGTCGTCGCTTGGTGGTAACGGCAACGCTTTACGGTCGCCTCTTTCAAGGTCCTGTTGAAGCGCTCGACCCGGCCGTTGGTTCAGGAATGGGCGGGTTTGGTAAAGCGGTGCTCAAGGCTGTGCTCGTCGAAGACATGCCGTCCCGCGTACACCTGGCGGGGTACATTGCCGAATTACATCCCATTATCCGTCAGCACTTTATGTACTTTGTAGGGGGATAGCCGCCAGGACCCGGCGCAGAAAGTCCACCGTCCCCATCTTCGTGGCCCGCGGCTGCAACTCGGCGAAGTTCGGGCGTAAAAACCACACCACTACATCCCGGGACTATACACCTGGTGAGATAATGGGACCCTTACCACCATTGCTCGCCCCGTTGTAACGAGAACCCCTAGTAGGCCGCCTCGCCGATGCCCGTCTGGCGGCACCCCTCCGCAAGGGTCACGCCCGCATCGGCGGAACGAAGGGCGAACACGATTGGGGCATCGGCAAACTAATTATTTTTCAAGGCCTTGGCTGTTGGTTTAAGGAATGACAAGTGCCCGATTTACGCTGTTTTACAGTGGTCTATTTTAGCGGGAGGAGGTCACCACGGCCAGAAAATACAAACAGCGCCAGTGGCGTGCTGCCGGTCTATTCTGCTTTCATGGTGGGCACGTTCACTTCGTTGAAAATCTAGAGCGGTTTCATAGTCCGTGTACAGGGTCGTTCTACTGTTTCGCCTCACTCCCGGCCCCCTCTCCGAAAAGGCGAGGGGAAGCCAAGCGATAAAACGTGTGCACTGACTGCCAAACCGCTCTAACGCATGGGTTACAAATGTAAAACCCGATACTTATGCATTAATTCTAATAAATATTTTAATTATGCAATATTTTTTTATATTTGACTATTGCCACCTTTCCTTTAACATCTTATGAGCACGCCTCTACTACTACCCCTAGCTCGGGCAGCGGCTTTTACTGCCCGCCGCGTTGGTATTCGCCTGTTGCTGGCGGCAGCCGGCTTGGTGTCGGCCTGTAGCCACGATGTGGACCAACCCGCGCCTACCTCTGCCGCTACCGACAGCTTCACGGCCGACGTGGCCATCAAGTGGGCCGACCTGGAGTTGCGGCTGATTAAGAACGGAAGCGGTTTTTCGCCACCCGTGGCGGCGCGGGCGCTGGGGTATGCCGGCGTGGCCCTGTACGAAGCCGTGGTGCCGGGCATGCCGGCGCACCAGTCGCTGGCTGGTCAGCTCACCAACCTGAATGCGCTGCCCCAGCCCGAGGCTTCGCAACCCTACAACTGGAGCGTGGCGGCCAACGCGGCCGAAGCCCGGATAGTAAAAAGCCTCTTTGGCAACGCCACGGCCGCGCAGCACGCCAGCATCGACTCCCTGGAAACGGCCCTGAACCAGCCCTTCCGCACGGCGGCCGGATTTGACCGCTCGGTGGAATTCGGGCAGCAAGTGGCCCAGGCAGTATTCGAGTGGTCGCGCACCGACGGCGGGCACGAAGGCTACCGGGCCAATCAGCCGACGAGCTACGTGCCACCCGTTGGCGCGGGCTTGTGGGTGCCAACTACACCGGGCCCGGCCGGCCTGGCTTTGCAGCCCAACTGGGGCAACAACCGCCGGTTTGTGCCCGCCAACGCCGCCCTGCCAATCCCCGCCCTGCCTTATGTCTACTCCACGCAGCCGGGCTCCCCTTATTACGCGCAGGTCCTGGAGGTCTATACCACGAGCCGGTCGCTCACGGCCGGGCAGCGCGTCATTGCCGCCTACTGGGCCGATGCCGGCAAAACCATCACCCCGCCCGGCCACATGGTCGGCATAACCTCGGCGGTGCTCCGGGGCCGCAATGCTTCGCTGGCAACGGCGGCCGAAGCCTACGCCCGCGTGGGCATCGCCGTGGCCGATGCTTTCATCGGCTGCTGGAAATGTAAGTACGCCTTTAACTGGCAACGGCCCGTGACGGCCATCCGGGCCATGATAGACCCCACCTGGCAGCCCAATTTGGCCACCCCGCCGTTTCCGGAATTTGTGTCGGGCCACGCCAGCCAATCGGCCGCTACCGCACAGGTACTGGCCGACATGTTCGGTGCTCAAACCCCTTTCGTCGACAACACCCACCAAGCGCGGGGCCCCGGCTTTGAGCCCCGTGCCTTTGCCAGCTTTGCCGCCTTTGCCGACGAAGCGGCCATCTCCCGGCTCTACAGCGGCATTCACTTCCGTAGCGGCAACGAGGTAGGGCTCGTGGAAGGCCAAAAGGTGGGCCGGAACGTGAGTGCCCTCC
This sequence comes from Hymenobacter sp., assembly GCA_025353745.1. Lineage (GTDB taxonomy): Bacteria > Bacteroidota > Bacteroidia > Cytophagales > Hymenobacteraceae > Hymenobacter. The sequence goes on along the minus strand of JANXOE010000124.1, from coordinate 3,501 downwards.
GATTCCACCGCTAGCGCTGGTCTTTGCCCAAGCCGGCCGCCTTGCAGGGCACTACACCCCTTCGTACTCCGTACTCCGGTTAAGCTACGCCCTTATGGCATGACGACAATTGCCTTTGAGCAACTTACGTGTTTGCAATGCGTCGTCACGAAATAACCGACCGGCAGTGAACGGTGGTCGCGCCCTTGTTGTCCGGCAAAGCGACGGATTGCGGCGTGACAGCCGCAGATAATCGACTGTTTTTCAACGCCGTCGCCTGGCTCATGCGTACGGGCGTGCCGTGGGCCGACTTGCCCGCTCGGTTCGGCAAGTTCAAGTCCGTCTGTCGGCGCTTCCGCCGCCTGGCTCAAAAAGGCGTGTGGGAAGGGCTGTTCGAGGCCTTACAAGCCCCCAAATTAGGCTGGGGAATGCTCGATTCAACCATTTTGCGGGCCCATCGGCGCGCGGCCGGCCAAAAAAAGCACCCTGAAACGGAATGCCTCGGGCGTAGCCGCGGAGGAGTCGGCACTAAAATCCAGGCCTGCACCGACGCCCCCGGCAACGCCGTGCGCCTGATTGCCACGGCCGGACAGGCGGGAGGCAGCCCCCAGGCGTTGCCGTTGCTAGCGGGGCTAAAGCCCGGCAAGGTACTGGCTGATACGGCCTACGACAGCGACGAAACGTGGGCCTATGGTGTCCAGCACGGCATTGAAGCAGTGATTCCCAGCAATCCTAGCCGCCTTGAGCCAGTCCCGATGGATGAGGAAACCCATCGGAACCGGAATAAAATAGAACGCTTCCCTGGGCGCATCGAGCAGTACCGCCGCCTGGCCACGCGCCACGAAAAGACGATCGGGAGTTTTTTGGCCTTCAGGCATATCGCGGCCGCGCTTAACTGAATCTGCTGATTATTTTAATGCTTCAGTTTTTAATACTATTTTGAGAAGAATTTGATTAATATATTTTATTTATTGGGTGTAACTGCTCTGCTTAGCGGAATAAGCCTATATTTTTTATCTTCACGATAAAAAATATAGTTTTTTATATACGATATTATAATATATATTTGATTAACCTTAATCCTTTCCACGCTTTAAGGATACGCCGCGCCCGGCTCCACCCGGGCCACGGAAGATAATCCTTGTTTTCTACCAACCCCCAACCATTATGTCATAAAAAGGACATACTCGTCCGACCATTTCACGAAATGTGAAATGGTCGGGCATCCTACTATTTCGGGGCCCTGTGATAATCGGTTGCACGCGTGCTGACCAGCAGGAATCCTATTGTTCTACCCAAAACCCAAACGCCATGCCACCATGAGCACATGGTCGTCCGCGCACACATCCCATTATCTTATCAGTGCCAATGGAGCCATTCCCCTCCTTGGAATTCTCAGGATGTGGTGGATAAAATGAGACGTAGCTTTTCTCCCTCTTGCCACTGAAAAAGAGCGGAGCATTGTCCAACAAACAGGGTAAGCGCGCGGCCCATGGGGCCGAGCTTCACCTTATGGCCCCGGCTAGCCGCAGTCCCCAGGCTCTTGCCTGGCCACTGGGTTCGTCCTTGGGCTGCTCTACCGCTGGCAGCAGGCCCCGCGCGTTGGTGGTCCACATCACCGACCCGCACCGGGCTCTGCGCCCCACGCCTAACCGGCTGTTTTTCCTATTTGTGCTCCTACTCGAAAGGCCCGCTGGCCCGGAACGGGGCCCGGCGTGGCCTTCCCGCAGCCGCTCGTCAGCCACATGCATGTTTGCTCAAGCCATCCTCATCTATCTACCACATCTTCCAAGCTCATGAAAAACCATTTATTGACCCACACACCTGGCCATAGCCCCGAAAATGTCGGGTGTTATCCGGTCACCAGGCCCCTCTTCGGGTCTTCCCATTCCTTAACAAGGTTAAGCCCATTTGCCGATTGGCTTCGGCTTTTCCTGGTCATGACAGCTGCGCTCCTGTCTTTCCCGAACGTGAGTTTTGGTGCAACGGTGCCCTCATTAGGGGCCGCGTCCAGCTTTGCGGTATTTACTTCCGCCGGCGCTTTCAGCAGCGTCGGGCCAACCACCATTACGGGCGATATTGGCAACAACGCGGGGGCGTTCACTGAAACCACGCCCATTGTATTACTAGGAAACAAGCACTTTGCCGATGCAACTGCCGCTCAAGCTGACGCGGATGTGATGACGGCCTATGGCGCTCTAGCCTCCGCTACTTGTACTTCTACGACTACGACGCTAGGAGGAACGGTAGCAAATCCGCAGGTTCTCACGCCCGGCGTGTATTGCGTGGGAGCTGCCACAACAATAGGAAGCTTAGTCTTGGATGGGGGCGGCGACCCGAACGCGGTATTCATTTTTAAGATAGGAGGTGCCTTAGCCACCTCCGCCGGATCAACCATCACGGCCAGTAACGGTACCTGCCTGGGCAACGTGTTTTTTCGGGTCGACGGGGCAGTCACGTTAGGCGCGAATTCAATTTTTAAGGGGAATATGCTTGCGGCCGGCGCTATCAGTGCCACGGCGGGGGCCACGGTTGAGGGCCGGCTCCTTTCAACTGCCGGCGCCATGAATCTGGATAGCAATACAATTACCATCGCTAGTAGCTGCACAACCTGTACCCCCCCCCCCATTCCAGTGGGCGTGGTGGTGCAGCCCACCTGCTCGGTAAGCACGGGCTCTTTCACGGTGACCTCGCCGCTGAGCGGGGCCAATTACGTCCTGATCGGGGCGGGTCTCACCCTGACCTCCGGCACGGGCAGCTTCACGGGGCTGGCTCCTGCTACCTATAGCCTGACCGTGATCCAGAACGGCTGCACCTCGGCTGCGCTAAGCGTGGTCATCAACCCCGTGCCCAGCGCCCCGGTCATCCTCGACGCCAACCTGGTCGTCGTGCAGCCCACCTGCCTGCTGCCCACCGGCTCGATCACGCTCCACAACCTGGCCGGCGCCACGCCCACCCTCACGCTCAACGGCACGGCCATCACGGCCGCCTCGCTCGGCGTGTTCGCCAACCTGGCCCCGGGCACCTACTCGCTGAGCCTGGGCCTGAACGGCTGCACCTCGGCCGCGGTGACGGTGGTCGTCAACCCCGTGCCCAACGCCCCCGCCATTCCAGCGGGCGTGGTGGTGCAACCCACCTGCTCGGTAAGAACGGGCTCTTTAACGGTGACCTCGCCGCTGAGCGGAGCCAATTACGTCCTGATCGGGGCCGGTCTCACCCTGACCTCCGGCACAGGCAGCTTCACGGGGCTGGCCCCGGGCACGTATTCGCTGAGCGTGAGCCTTAACGGCTGCACCTCGGCCACGGCTTCGGTGGTCATCAACGGCGCCCCGGCCGCGCTGAGCGCGAGCGTTTCCACCACCACGGCCACGACCTGCAGCGCGGGCGGCACCGCCCTGGTCCTGGGCTCGGGCGGCTCGGGCCGGTACGTGTACACGCTCACCAACCAGGCCAGCGGCCAGGTGCTCGCCTCGGGCGCCCAGGGCGGGTCCTACACCTTCCCCAACGTCCCGGCCGGCACCT
>JANXOE010000228.1 GCA_025353745.1 Hymenobacter sp. | reverse complement strand
AACAGGAAATCGAAGCCCACGAACACCAGCTTCTCCTCGCCGACGGTGTAGGTGACGTTGACGATGGCCTGCCGGAGCACGTCCACGTACACGCCGCCGCCGAAGCCGGTGTGGAAGGCGTTCAGGCCCCGGCGCACGTCCACGTCGGAGTACACGCGGCCCGCGTCGGCCAGGCCCAGCAGGCCCACCTTGCCGGGGAACACGTAGGCGTTGAAGCTGAAGAGCTGCAAGCGGGCCTCGAAGTTGCCGTACAGGGCCGAGCGCCCGGCGTAGCGGGTGCGCCGGAAGCCGCGCAGGTTGGTGGTGCCGCCCAGCGTGTTGGCCTGGTAGAAGCGGTAGTCGCCGAGGTTGTGCTGCACGCCCAGGCGCCCGGCGTAGGTGATGCGGAAGGGGAAGTTGGGGGTGAGGTAGGCGGTGATTTCCGAGCTGAGGCGGCCGTAGGTGAGCTGCTCGCCGTTGAGCTGGAAGTTGTACTGGGCCTCGTTGTGCCAGCGCAGGCCGATGCGCGGGTCCTTGTCTTCCGACACGGCGTCGATGTTGAAGTAGAAGAGGGCCCCGAGGTAGGTGTTGGCCTGGAAATCGGAGGGGCGCACGCCGAAGCGGCGGTTCTCGAAGCCGGCCCCGACGCTGTCCTGGATCACCCGCCCGATGGGCTCTTTTTCCACCCGAAACTGCTCGTATTGGGGCCCCAGGCCCACGCGGATGAAGTTCAGGATGCGGCGCTCGAAGGTGGGGGCCACCGAAAATCGGTTGAAGCGCACCCGGTACGAGTTGTTGACGGTGCGGTTGGTGGCCTGGCTCTGGTCGGCGTCGCGGGCCACCAGGTTCTGCGAGTCGTTGCCGAGGCCGAAGAAGTTGTAGAGCAGCTGGGGGCCGTAGTACTGGGCCGCCACGTGCAAATCGGTGTGGCCGAAGATGCGGGTGAACTGGCCGCGGTAGCGCAGGTTGTAGGCCTGGCGGGCCGGGGCGAAGTTGGCCGTCAGGCTCTGCTCCGAGCTGAAGGGCTCGCGCCGGAAGCCGTAGCGCCGGTGCGTGACGCCCCCGCCGATGAGGAAGCCGTCGTCGATGTTATACCCAAAAAAGAGCGCCGGGCCGGTGTAGTTCAGGCGGTAGTCTTTCAGGTCGAAGCGCTTGGGGTGGTCGTAGGCGCTCACGTCCACGCCGGGCTCCAGGCGCAGGCGGGCTTCCTTGCCGGCCAGCACCACGTTGCCCGTGTCGGCGTCGTAAATCTGGGTGCGGTGGCGGAAGCCGGCCACGTGCGAGCGGTCGATGATCGTGTCGCGCCCCGTGCCGCCGATGATGCGCAGCTTGATGGCCTGGCGCGCCTCGCCGCTCACCCGGTACACGTCCTGCCCGCCGATGCCGTAGAGGCGCAGCTCGTCGGTCACCTTCACGTCGAGCAGGCGGTCGTAGAGCACCTTCGTGAGCTTGCCCTTCTTGCTGATTTTCTGCACCAGCACGCGGGTGTGGCCGTCGGGGCGGCGCTCCACCGTGAACTGCTCGTTTTTCTGGGAGCCGCGCACCTCCACGATGTTGGCCACCACGTCGGCGTACTTGGCGGCCACGTCGGGCAGCAGAGCCCGGCGGCTCTTGAGCTTGGCCACGATTTCGGCCCCGTGCAGGGCGTAGATCTGGGCCGGCCAGCGCTCCCGGAACGCTTTTTCGATGACCTCGTCCGTGAGGTGGGCCTTCAGGTACTCGGCCTGCGCCACCCACTGCTCCTTGGTCACGTTGCTCATGAAGGTGCGGTCGTTGCTGAGGGCCGTCTGGTTGAGGCCCTTGTAGTCGGCGTAGTCGTAGCCGAAGTTCTGGAAGTTGCGCACCGCAAACTTGCGGCTGATGAGGTACGGCAGGGCCCCGTCGCCCTTAAAAAAGGCGATGTCGCGGTCTTTCGGCACGGCCACGTAGGTGCGGTCGCCGTCGGCGTTCTTCTGCTCGCTCCAGCGCCACTGGTCCTCGTGCCGGTCCCAGTCGCCGATCCACATGTCGAACAGGCGCGAGCGGGCGAAGGCCACCTGGTCCACCTGGTTGTCGTTGTCGGCGAGCAGCTTGCCGAGCATCTTGTCGGTGTCCACCAGCTTCTTGGCGAAGTCGAGGCTGGCCACGTCGCTCTGGCTGTCCTTCACGTCTTCCTCCAGGGCCACGGGCGTGTTGGCGAACTGCTGGAAGTACGGGCCCAGCAGCGGGTCGGCCGGAACAAAGCGCGGCACCGGGTTGGTGTGCAGAATGCCGGCCGCCGCGCCCAGCGGCGGCAGCACAAACGCGGCGTAGGGGTGCTGGGCCGACACCTGGTCTTGCAGCACGGCCTTGGCCAGGCCCGTGCGCAGGGCCTCGGGCAGCACGGCGGCGGGGTCTTTGTCGATGGTGCGCAGCGTGAAGCCGTGGCCGGCCTCGTTGCGCAGCTTCAGCGAAGCGGTTTGCTTGCCGCCGCCGGTTTTGTAGGGCGTCAGGCCGCCCTTCTCGGTGGCCATGTCGAGCACCCGGAACGCCACCGGCGCGGCCCACTCGGCCCGGTAGTGACTACCCAGCAGCCAGTTGTGGAACCGGCCGTGGCGGTTGTAGGCCGGGTCCACGGCCACCGTGTGCAGGCTGTCGCGGGAAAAGTCGGGGCGCTGGGCGGGCAGGCCCACCACGGGCGTCTCGGGCTTGTCGTCGTCGTCGTCCTTCTTGTGCTTTTTCTTCTTGCGGCGCACGGGCGCGTCGGCCGGGGCGGCGGCCACCCCACCCTTGTCGGCGCGGGCGTAGAGCAGGGTGCGGAACACCGGGTGGGCGGTTTCGCCCTTGCCGTCGGGCACCAGAAACTCGGCCCACACCTGGCCGTCGTCGTAGTAGTTCACCCGGGCGTAGCCTTTTTCCTTGTCCGAAAAGACGGCCCCGCCGCCGTCGCCGGGCTTCACGTGCTGGGTTTTGCAGCCCGAGCCGCTGGTGATGTAGTGGGCGCTGCCTTCCTTGAAGTACTGGAGGTTGTGCTCGTGCCCGTTGGTGTACACCACGTTCGGGTACTTGGCAAAAATATCGGTCAGGGCCTTCTTATAAGCCTGGTAAGCCGGGTAGGCCAGGTCCTGGCTGATGCCGCCATACTTGCGGGCAAACGGATAGATGGACCCGATCACCGGCAGCGGCACGAAGGCGTACTTGAAAACGATGCTGAGCGGAAAAATGTGGTCGGCCAGGGTGAAGTAGCCGCCGTGGATGCCGTCGGAGTACAGCGGGTGGTGGGCCGCGACGAGGATGTGCTTGTCCTGGTTGTGGGCGATGATGTCCTCCACCTCGGCGTAGATGTCGGCGTCGGTGGCGATGCCGCAGAAGCCGTTGGCGGGGCGCAGCTCGGCCGGCGTCAGGAACCACTGCGAGTTGAGGAAAATCAGCACCAGGTTGTCCTGCACCCGCACTTCGTAGGGCCCCGGGCAGCCGTCGCGCGGCAGCAGAAAGTCGCCGGTGTAGCGGAAGGCCGTCGAGTCCTTTTTCAGGTAGTTCTCCGCGAATTCCTGCTCGCGGTTCACCTGGGCCAAGCCGTTGCGCGAGCCCTGGATCCAGTCGTGGTTGCCGGGCGTCATGTACTTCTCGCCCTGGTAGCCGCGGAACACGTCGAGCTGGGCGGTGAGGCGGGCCTCGGCCGTGCGGCGGTCTAGGGCCCCCACCGGCGGCATGCCCTGGTTGTAGATGTTGTCGCCGAGAAAAATGGTGGTGCTGCGCGCCCCGGCCCGCACAATCTGCCGGTGCAGGAAGTTGAGCGACGGCTCGCCGCCGTTGGCCGGCAGCGTGGGGCTGCCCACGTCGCCGATGAGGAACACGGAGTACGTGAGGTGGCTCGAATCGGGCAGGGCGGTGGATTTCCAGGCGCGGCCGGCGCGGCGGTAGTTGGGCTTGGGGTGCAGCGGGTTGCTCGGCGACTCGCCGGCTTCGCCCAGCTGCTCGAGCTGGGCCCACACCGCCGCCGGACGGGCGGCCAGCAAGCTTAAACAGATAAGAACGCGCAGAAATGACTTCATAAGGGGAACCGTAAGATAGCCGCCGATACGGAGCAGCAGGACCGGGGTTCGGTAAAAATAACGGCCCGGGGCCATCAGCCGGCCAGTGGGCCTTAACTTGCCCTGCCGCATTTGCGTTGAAAGGCGCTGCGTGGCCTTTCGCCCCGCCCCCGCATGGACCCTTCTCCCCTCTCGGCTTCGCCCCCAACGCTGCCTGCCCCCGCCCCGGCGACAGCGGCCGACGTCGCGCCGCCCGCCCCCGCCCCCGCCACCACCGAAAAGGCCCCCAAGGCCGACAAGCCCAAGCTGTCGGCCCTGGCGCAGGCCGCCCAGGAGTACGTCGCGCCCCTGCTCGAAGCCCAGCTGCCGGCCACCCTCACCTACCACACGCTGCGCCACACCGCCGGCGTGGCCAAAGAAGCCCGCGCCCTGGCCGCCGCCGCCGGCCTCGCGCCCCCCGACACCGAGGCCCTGCTGGTGGCGGCCTGGTTTCACGACACCGGCTACCTCGACGTGTACGACGGCCACGAATACCGCTCGATGGCGCGTGCCGACGCCTGGCTGGCCACGCACAACGTGCCCGCCGACCGCCGCCAGCTCGTGCAAGACCTCATCCGGACCACGCACCGCGACGAGCCGCCCGCAACCGAGCTGCAAAAGCTGCTCGCCGACGCCGACATGAGCAACCTGGCCCGCGACGACTTCCGCGCCAGCGCCGAGCTGCTGCGCACCGAGTGGGAGGTGGCCCTGGGCAAAACTTATTCGAGCGAAGCCTGGGCCGAGCTGCAGCTCGATTTCATGCAGGGCCACAAATACCTCTCCGCCGCGGGCAAGGAGCGGTACCGCAAAGATTTCAAGGCCAATAAAAAGGAGCAGCGCGACGCGCTCAGAAAAATTGAAAAGAAGGCCAAGAAGCGCGTCGAGGCCAAAACCGACACCCTGGCCGAGCCCAAGCGCGGCATCGAAACCATGTTTCGGACCATGTACAGCAACCACATGAAGCTGAGCGACATGGCCGACAAAAAGGCCAGCATGATGATTTCGCTCAACGCCGTGCTGCTCTCGGTCATCATCACCTACCTAGGGGCCAAAAGCTCGGCCCTGGGGCCCTCCTTCACCCGCAACCCCATGCTGGCCGTGCCGATGGGCATCTTGCTGCTCACCTCGCTGGGCTCGGTCGTGACGGCCATCCTCTCGGCCCAGCCCGACGTGACGAGCTTTAAGTGGCTGAAGAAAAGCCCCGAAATTGCCACCAACCGCCGCGTTAACCTGCTCTTTTTCGGCAATTTCACCAAGCTCAGCCTCGACAATTTTCAGTCGGGGATGCGCGACCTGATGCGCGAGAAAGACACGCTCTACACCAACATGGTGACCGACGTGTACTACCTCGGCGAGGTGCTGGCCCGCAAGTACGGCCTGCTGCGCAACAGCTACTCCATCTTCATGGTGGGCCTGATCCTGACGGTGCTTTCTTTTGGGATCGTCCTACTTTACAAAGCGTAGAAAGGCCGGGCGGGCCGTACTTTTGCCGGCCGCTACGGCCCCGTAGTTCAACGGATAGAATAAGGGTTTCCTAAACTTTAGATGTGAGTTCGATTCTCGCCGGGGCCACACAAACGGTCTTCATGATGCAATGAAGGTCGTTTTTAGTTTTTGGACAACGCAATAGGCAACAATATGAGCAAAAAAGCCCCGACCAACCGGCCGGGGCTTTTTTTGATGTCTCTGGTGGAATCGGCAAAACGATAGGGACAAATTAAATAAAACCACAGGGACAAATTTTGACGCTCCCCAAACAGGTTTTAATGACTCCTTAAAAACCGTTTAAACGCAAAAGGCCCGGCGATTGCCGGGCCTTTTTTATTGTACTTTTCAGTTTAGAAGCCCACCCACTGCCGGGCCGCCAATACGTAATACGGCGGGCGGTTTTCGTGCGCTTCGTCGTTGCCTTCGTATTGGATGCCGACCGAGCTGTTCAGGTTGAGTTCGTTCGGGCTGTTGTCCAGGTCCGTGTTTTGCGTGAACTGCCCGTCCACCTTGGCGAAACGGGCCGTGCCGTCGCCGCCCGTGTGGTTGTGGCGGGGCATCTCCCCGTTGGTCAGCTGGTGGCGTTCCTCCCCGCCCGTGTGGCCCACCGCGTTGTAATCGGCCCGCGTCGGGTCCAAGCCGGCCACGAACTGGCCCCGCAGGTCGGCCCGGCCGCCCTGGCCGTTGCACAGGCCCCAGCCCCGCGCCGCGCCGCGCCCCAGCCCCGCCGCGTCGTACTCGGCGGCCGGGGGCGTGGCCAGCCACTGCACTTCGCCCAAACTGCGGCCCTGGGCGGCCGCCGCTTGCCAGTAGGTCAGGCCGGGGTTGTCGGCCGTCACGGCGATGCCCCCCGGGCCGGCCACCGTGGCCCAGGCGGCCTGGTATTCCACGTAGCCGTTTTTCTGGACCCCCGTTTCAAACTGGCGCGGGCCGCTGGGCACGGCGGCCCCCACGGCGATGAAGCCGGGCAAGGCCACGCCTTCCGCGCCCGGGAATTGGCGCACGGTGTCGATCCACACCGCCCCGGGGGCCACGTTGTAGGTGCCCGGGGCCACGCCCGGCGTCACGTCGCAGCCGCTGAGCACCACGCTGCCCAGCGCGGGCAGCGTGGCGGTGGCCGCCGCCAACAGCTGCGTTTGCAAGGTGTCGAGGTCGTCATTGAAGAACGGGCGGCCGTCGTCGGCCAAATCGGAGAGCAGGAGCATGGAATTAGATGTAAAGGGTTTGGTGGCGGGTGCCCGCGAGTTTCAGGCGCTGGATGAAGGCTTCCACTTGGGCTTTCAACACCCGCGCCGCTTCGGCATCGGCGGGCAGCAGCGCGGCGGGGGCCCGCACGATGAAGCCCACCGGGAAACTGTAAATGCCCGCCGTGCGCGGGTAGAGCGGGGGCTTCTGGTTGGCTTGGGCGTAGGCTTGGGCGTAGGTGTACTTCGGGGCCTGCTGTTCGCGGATGAAATTCAGGTAGAACGGCAGGCGGTCCACTACGCCCGAATCGATGCGGATGCGCCGGAGCCCCGAATCAAAATGATCGTTCAAGGCCTTTTCAAACAGGATCACTTGGGCATTGTAGGACAGCTCCCGCCGCACGTCGGCCTGGTAGGGCAACAGTTGGGCGTAGAGGTCGCGAACCGGGGCCAGGGCGGCCGTGGCCAGGGCCAGGAGTCGGTCCCGGCGCAGCAGGGCGGGCAGCAGCTGCCGCACCAGGGCCGGGAAGTCGAGGTTATACATTATACATACGGTTCAAACGTGAGGGTAGAAGCAAAATCGGCCCCTTGGGCGTCGTCTTCCACGATGTAGCCCGCTTGCGTGTCCCAGCGCCCGGCGCGGGTCGGATCGTAGGCCACCAGGCCCGAGCGCGTCACCACGTCCGTCAGGGCCACGTCCACCACCCCGGGCACGGACTGGATGGCGTCTTCCAACCGCGATTGCAGCAACGCGCCGTCGAACGGCAGGGCGGCCAACGACGTGCGCACCGCTTGGGCCACCCGGGCCGTCAAGCCGGCGGGGCCGTCCAGCGACAACTGGCCGTCGTAGAACACGGTCCCGGTCAGCTTCAGGCGGTCGGCCTCCCGGCTCACCAGCTCGTACTTGATCCCCGCAAAGCCGCGCCGCCGCAGGTAGGCGTAGGCTTCGCTGAGCTGATCGGGCGCCAGGGATTGCAACGCGTCGGCCGTGGCACCCGTGCGGGCCACCTTCAGTACCAGCTTGCCGTCGGTGGCCACCCGCGCCGTGGCCCGGGTGATGATGCGGGCGGCGGGGTCATCGGTGGCGTAGCCAATCACGTTGTTGGCGACCTTGAGCGAATACCCTTCCTGAAAGGCGAGCAACTGATCTACCCACCAGCCGGGGGTGCCCGGGGCCGCTTTGGCCACGATGGCGTCCACTTCGGCGCGGAACTGGTCCCACAGGGTTTCCTGCGCCCATTGGGCCACGGCCACCGCGTAGAACAGCAGCCGCCAGAGCGCGGTCGCGCTCGGGCTGCTGAGCGCGGCCAGGCGCGGGTCGGCGGCCTTGGCGGCGGCCATCGAGTCGAAAATTTGTTGGATGGAACGGGCCATGGGAAAAGAAAGAAAAAGCGTTAATTGGCCTGAATAGCGGCCCGTTGCGCGGCCGTCAGGGCCGTACTGGCGCGCACGAAGGTTTCGTATTTGAGCACGGCGCAAATGCCGCTGGAATCGCTGCCGCCCGCAATACCGAAAGGCAGGTTGCCGATCGGTGCGGTGAGCGTGACGCTGCCGAGCAGCGCATTGGTGTGGTCGTAAATCGACACGTTGGCCCCGTTTTTCACCACCCACACCCACGACCAAACCCCGACCGGCAGCGAGAGGGCAATGGTTTTGTCGTTGCCGTTATTGTAGCTGCGCCACAGGCCCGAGCTGAGGTAGCTCCACGCGCTGCCCGAGCTGTTGCCGTAGCGGTCCCCCCAGAAAAATCCGCCCTCCCCGCTGGGCTGGAGGTAGCGCATCCCCCAGGTATAGCTGCTGGCCACCGGGATGTCTGCTTGCGCGGGGCCCACAAAGGCCCCTTTCTGAAAAACGGGTTGGCTAATGGTGGCGTCCACGGCAAACGTGGCATTACCGTAGCGGCCCCGCGCCGCATCGCTGGCCGCCCCCAACAGCGAAAACCAGGCCGGCCCCACCCCAAAGCGGCTGTCGAGCCACTGCACGAGGTTGGCGTCGGGGTTGGCGGCCAGCCAGGCCAGCGCGTCGCTCGTGTCCGGGCTGCTGGCAATGGTGCCCCCGGCGGCCAGCACCCGGTTTTTGTAGGCCACGAACGCGGCGCTGTAAATCGGCTCGGCGGCGGCGTAGTAGTTGACTTGGAGTTCGGCCATGTTAGGTGCTGCGCAAAATGACGTAGGCGGCCTGCCCGGCTGGGGCCGTGGCCTCCAGGCTGAGCGTGTCGCCTAAGGCCACCGTTACGGGCTGGGTACCCAGCGCCCCGTTTTTGTAGGTGTACACCGCCCCCTGCGTGGCATTACTGGTTTCGGTGGTGTAGGTGCCGACCTGCGAAGCGAAATTGATCGGGATTTGCAGGCGGGTGGTCAGGCCGGCCGGGAACACGTAGGTCAGGCGGTTGATGGCCGTGGCGGCCTTCAGCTCGTTCACCGCGCCGGCCAGCGTCTGGGCCGTGGTGGTGAGGGCCGCGCTGCCGATTTTGGCCGTGGTGTCGTCCACCTTCTTTTCCAGCACCCCGATGGCCACGGGCACCGAATCGGTGGCGGCCACGGCCCGGTTCGTCGCATTTTTGGCGTAGTTCGTCAGCAACTGGCCCAGAAACCGCGCGGGCGTGAAATAAAGGTTCGTGGCCCCGGCCGCCGGTTCCGCCACCTCGTTGGTGCTCAGCACGACGATGCCCTGCTGCCCGTTCACCAGCGTTACGCTGTCCGTGTTATCAATCTTGTCCCAGCCCGCCGCGCCGTTGCTGATGAGGTAGTCCTTGGCATTGAAAATCATCCCTTGGTAAGAGGCGGCGTCCTGCACAATGAAGTAGAGGCCGGCATTGGCGGCGGTAGGGGCCGGCAGGGGCTTGTTGTTGTAAAGCGGATCGGGGGAGCTGATCAGGTTGGCCGCGAACAAGTACGTGCCCTTGTACCTGGCCCCGCCCAGCACGCTGTCGGGAAGCTGTGCGGTGGGAATTTTCGCCCCGGCGTCCAGCGTGGCCACCCCGTTGGCCGTGCCCATTTCCGCCCGCTTCACCTGTGCGTCGTTGGTCACGTTGCCCAGCCCGACCTGCGGGGCCGTGACCTGGTGCGGGTTGGCGTGGTCGCCCGTATGGGCAGCCAGGGCGGTGGCGGTGGCCGTGCCGCCGGCCGTGTTGGCGGCGGCGCTGGTTTCCAGCGCGGCGGTGCGGCCCAGCAGGTTGCTGAGAAAATCCTGCACCGCCGTGAACGTATTGGCTGCCGCGCCCCATGCCGTGCGCAAACCGGCCAGGCTGCCGATTTTGATGTCGGCGGCCAGCGCCGTGTTGTCGATGCTGCCGGCCCCGGACGCCCCCGCATCGGCCGTGTCCCAGTGGCTGTCGTCGGTGCCCCAGGTGGCCAGGGTCTGGCCGCCGGGGCACGCCTTCAGCCGCCAGGTGGCCTGGTCCGACAACGTCACCACCCGCATGCGGGCGTACTTGCGCGGGATGGCGTTGCGCGCCGCCGCGTCGGCCGCCTCCAATCGCTCATCGAAGGGCTTAAAGTATTTCGGGCTCACCTGAGCCTGTTCCGCGAAACCGGCCATTGCTAGTAGAAAATGTAGGTGAAGGGGCTGCCGTCGCCGGCCGGGTCGGTCAGCACGTAGCCCGCGTAGATTTCCGGGGTGCCGTCGGGCAGCGTGAACGTGGCCTCCGAATAAGTGAAAGCGGCGGTCACGTCGTAGCCGTTTTGGTTTTTGATGACGGCGCGGCGGCCGTTGGTTTTCGGCTCAAAAAAGCCGGCGCGCTGGTTGTTGTTGGTGAAGGCCAGGGCGCGCTGGCCGGCCGGCCACAGCTGCTTGGTAAGCGCCTGCACTTGGGCGGGCGTGGGCGCGGGGCCGGCCACGGTGCCGTAGTAGCTCGGGGCCACGAAGCTGGCCCCGACCGCGCCGCTCGTTTTCGTGCCGCCGGCCACCGTGTCGGCTTCCAGGGTGTAGGCGGCGTAGGCCGTCACGCCGGGGTCGGTGTAGGCCACGGCGTTGCCGGCGGGCACGAAGACCGTGGTCGTTACCCCGCCCTGGGTGCGGCGCACGCGCCGGGCGGCCACGGTGTCATCGTTCGGGCTGATGCTGCCGGCCAGGGCCACGCCCACCCCGCCCACCAGGCCCTTTTCGTACACCCCGCCCCCGCTCAGGCCCACCGCCGCGGCCCGGTAGGGGGCCCGGAACAGGTCTTTCAGGATGCTGAGCACCGAGCGCCCCACCAGGCTGGTGCCGGCGGCGATGGCCCCCGCGCCCACCGCCACGGGGGCCGCGTCGGTGTAGGTCACGTTCTCGAACAGGGCTTCCACCGTGTGCTGGTGCATCAGGCCCACGCGCTCGGCCGTGTTGGCCAGCAGTTCTGTTTCGTCGCGGATGAGGGCCGCGTCGCCCAGCAGTTCGTTTTGCGTGTGCATGGCTTAGCTTAGTTGAATTGGTCGGCGTAGGTGCCGTCGAAAATGCCGTCCGGGGGCGCCGCGCCGGTTGGGGCGGGGTCGTTGGCGGTGTTCACGCGAAGTACCCGGCCCGCGAAGTACCCGGCCACGGCAACCCGGGCCAGTGCCGACGCGGGCACCTCTAACACTTGGCCCGCGCTCAGCGCACCGGTGATGGCCAGCCCGTTGGCCGCGGCCAGGTCGAAAAGGGCGTCGAGGCTGCCCAGCTCCTGAATCGCCACGTCGACGAGCGACTGGCCGGCGGTGACGGTGGTCGTGCTCATAAGCGAACAGCATTTAACACGGCGGCGCTCAGGTCGGAGAGGTCGTTTTCCAGCACCTGGTAGCCGTCGCGGGTGAGTTGAATGTTGACTTCCCGTTGCAAGGCCGCCGTTTCGGCGGGGCCCAGCGGGGCGCTTTGGTAGCGGCGCAGGCCCACGCCCACCAGCGGGTCGGCGCGCCACTCGCCGGGGCCCGTGAGCAGCAGCAGGGCCAGGTGCTGGCCGTCGCTCTCGCCCGCGGCCAGGTCGCCGGCCTCGGTGAAGGCCAGGTCGTAGTCAACGGTCAGGAGTAGGTCGGTGGCGGTCATTGGATGGTGCCGGTTTGGGTGGCAGCGGTGCCGGTGGTGGTCACAGTGCCGGTTTTGATGTGGTCGGCAATCGCCGAGGCCAGTTGCAGCGCAAAGTCTTTGCGCGCCTGCTCGGGGTCGGCGATGCGGGTAGCCATGTCGTCGAGAACGGCCAGGATGTCGGCTTGCAGCTGTGGGGTATTGAGGGGCATGTCAGGAAGTAAAAAGGGCGGTAGCCCGCCCGGCGAGGGCCTGAAAGGCCGGCAGGTTGATGGGCGGGCCGCTCTGCCCGGTGCCCGTGGTGACCGTGAGCTGGCCCAGGGCTGTGAACAGGTCGGCCCAGAGCTGACCCAGGCTGTCAGCGGCGGTGCTGAGCGTGAATTGCGCCACCTCCGACAGCAGGGCCACAAAGCAGTGGTTGGGGTCGTTGTCGACCAGGCCCACCACGACGAAGGAGCCCACGGCGGGCCACAGGACGAAGCCGCCCGCGCCCTCTACGGCGCGTAGCGCGACGTCGTAGAGGACGGGGGCGCCGGCTTCGGCCGGCTGCACGTCGCACACGCCTTTGGCCCGGTCGACCGAAAGCACGGTGCCGAGCAGGGCCTGGGTAGGGATTTCGCCGCGTATCATTTGCTGGATTTGGTCGCGTAGGTTCATGCTTTGGGCCCGAGTTTTAGTTTGCGGCGGCTGCCGTTCACGCCAAAGGTTTTGGTCACGCCGTCGATGTAGTAGGCCCCGGCCCGTTCGGGGTAGTCGGGGTCGGCGATGGCCGCGATATCGCCGTGCTCCGCGGTCGGCACGCCGAAAGAGGTCAGGCCCCCGCGATAGCCGGTGTACTGGTGCTGTGTGGCCCACTCTTT
>JANXOE010000081.1 GCA_025353745.1 Hymenobacter sp. | reverse complement strand
GATGCCGACGGAGGCCAGGGCCAGCGAAAACTCCTGGGCGCGGCCCGTCACGGCCGAAATGGTCTGGGTGTGGTCGAGGGGCCGGGCGAAGTTGTAGTTGTAGTAGCCGTCGAGGAAAGCGGTGGCCGTGAGCACCGTTTCCCCGTCGGTGTCTTTGAATTGCAGCGGGAAGTTTTGCTGGCGGTTCTGGCCGTTCACCCAGCTCAGATCCATGCCGTCGAAGGGGATTTTGGCGGCCGGGGCCGGCGCGGCGTAAGCCACGGCTTTCGCCACCGCCTTGGCCGTGTCGCCTTTAATAACCGGGTTTTGAGCCGCGCCGGTTGCGGTGGTCTGGGCCAGGGCCGGAGCGAGGGCCCCAGCGGCCAGCAGGGCCGTTAGCAAGGACTTGGACGACAGGCAACGAGAGAAGTTTTTCATAAAACAGCGAAAATTAAAATAGTGCCTCCCCGGCTGCCGAATGGGGCCGCACAGGGAGGGCTTTTGAAAAGTAATGGAAAGGAAGAAAGCGGTGGTTGTGGGCTATTGGGGGCCGATTACTAACTCGATGAGGGCCCACAGAACGAATAAAAAAGCGACGGCGGCTTTCATAGCGAAGCAGTGGCAAGGGCCGCTAGCGGCCCGTGGGAGCCTTGAGTTGGTCCAGCGCCAGGTTGAGGCGCAGCACGTTCACGACGGGGGGCGCCAGCGTGCCGCCTTCCGTCTGGGCCTGCACCAGCTCGGCGAGGCGGGCGGGGGCCAGGCCGCGGGCCTTGGCCACGCGGGCCACCTGCACCAGGGCCCCCTGGGGCGAGAGGTGCGGGTCGAGGCCCGAGCCGCTGGCCGTGAGCAGCTCGGCGGGCACCTGGCCGCGGGTTACGCCCGGGTTTTGGCGGAGGAAGGTGTCGAGTCGGGCCTTCACCTGGGCCAGGTATTCGGGGTTGCTCGGCCCCTTGTTGGAGCCGCCCGAGCCCTGGGCGTTGTAGTCCACGGCCGAGGGCCGGGTGTTGAAGTAGCCGGGCTGGCTGAACTTCTGGCCCACGTTGGCGAAGCCCACCACGCGGCCGGCGCGGCTGATTTGCACGCCCTCGCCCCGGCCGGGGGCCAGCTGGGCGGCCCCCCACACCAGGGCCGGGTACACGATGCAGCACAGCACCAGCAAGGCCAGCGACAGGCGCAGGGCGGGAAGGAGGTTGGATTTCATTGCGGATGGAATGACGTTCTGTTTTTGTTAATAAACTGAGTTAAAAGCAAGTAATTGACCTACCCGTTACACGAACACGCCCACCAGCAGGTCAATCAGCTTGATGCCGATGAAGGGCACCACCACCCCGCCCAGGCCGTACACCAGCAGGTTGCGGCGCAGCAGGGCCGAGGCCCCGATGGGCGTGTAGCTCACCCCGCGCAGGGCCAGCGGCACCAGCGCCGGGATGATGAGGGCGTTGAAAATGACGGCGCTCAGGATGGCCGACTGCGGCGAGTGCAGCCCCATGATGTTCAGGGCCCGCAGCCCCGGAATGGCCACCATGAACAGGGCCGGCACGATGGCGAAGTACTTGGCCACGTCGTTGGCGATGGAGAAGGTCGTCAGGGTGCCGCGCGTCATCAGCAATTGCTTGCCGATTTCCACGATTTCGATGAGCTTGGTGGGGTCGTTGTCGAGGTCCACCATGTTGCCCGCTTCCTTGGCGGCCTGGGTGCCCGAGTTCATGGCCACGCCCACGTCGGCCTGGGCCAGGGCGGGGGCGTCGTTGGTGCCGTCGCCCATCATGGCCACCAGCTTGCCGGCCTGCTGCTCGGCGCGGATGTACTGCATCTTGTCCTCGGGCTTGGCCTCGGCGATGAAGTCGTCTACCCCGGCTTTCTCGGCGATGAATTTGGCCGTTAGCGGGTTGTCGCCGGTCACCATCACCGTTTTGATGCCCATCTTGCGCAGGCGCTCGAACCGCTCCTGGATGCCGGGCTTGATGATGTCCTGCAATTCCACCACGCCCAGCACCCGGTCGTTCTCGCTGAGCACCAGCGGCGTGCCGCCGTTGCCGGCCACGGCGGCCACCCGCTCGGCTACTTCCCGGGGGTAGGCCTGGCCGGCGGCTTCGGCCAGGCGGCGGATGGCGTCGGCCGCGCCCTTGCGGAGGCGGGTGCCGCCGGCCAGCGTGACGCCCGAGCTGCGGGTTTCGGCCGTGAACTTGATCAGCTCGGCGCCCGCCAGCTGGGCTTTTAGCTGCGCCGGGTCCACCTTGTGGTCGCGGGCCAGCTCCACAATGCTTTTGCCTTCGGGCGTTTCGTCGGTGAGCGAGCTGAGGGTGGCGCGCTGCACAAATTCGAGCATGGGCACGCCGGGGGCCGGCCAGAAGTGGGTGGCCTTGCGGTTGCCGATGGTGATGGTGCCGGTTTTGTCCAGCAGCAGCACGTCGATGTCGCCGGCCGTTTCCACGGCTTTGCCGCTCTTGGTGATGACGTTGGCGCGCAGGGCCCGGTCCATGCCGGCGATGCCGATGGCCGAGAGCAGGCCCCCGATGGTGGTCGGAATCAGGCACACGAACAGGGCGATGAACGAGGCCACCGCGATGGGCGTGGCCGAGTACTTGGCGAACGGCGCCAGCGTGACGCACACGATCACGAACACGAGCGTGAAGCCGGCCAGCAGGATGGTGAGGGCAATTTCGTTCGGCGTTTTCTGCCGCGAGGCGCCTTCCACCAGGGCAATCATCTTGTCGAGGAACGACTCGCCGGGGGCCGTCGTCACCACCACTTTGATGCGGTCGGAGAGCACCTTGGTGCCGCCGGTCACGCTCGACTTGTCGCCGCCCGCCTCGCGGATCACCGGGGCCGACTCGCCGGTGATGGCCGACTCGTCGATGGTGGCCAGGCCCTCGACGATCTCGCCGTCGGTGGGGATGATCTCACCGGCTTCGACCAGAAAAAACTGGCCCTTGGTGAGCTGCGCCGAGCTGACGGACGTGACGTTGCCGGCGGCGTCCACCACGCGGGCCGGGGTTTCTTCGCGGGTTTTGCGCAGGCTTTCGGCCTGGGCCTTGCCGCGCGCCTCGGCGATGGCTTCGGCAAAGTTGGCAAACAACAAGGTGAGGAACAGCACGATGAACACCGTGAAGTTGTAGCCGAAGCTGCCCTGCGCGGCGTCGGGCCGCACGAGCAGGCCGATGCTGACGAGCAGCATCACCACGGTGCCGATCTCCACGGTGAACATCACCGGGTTGCGGAACATGACGCGCGGGTTCAGCTTGACGAAGGCCTGCTTGATGGCTTCGCTGACCAGCGCGGGTTGAAAAAGAGATTGGGATTTGGTGGCCATGTTAGAATAAAATCAGGAAGCGAGAAGCCCGGTGGGGCCTATGAGCAAGCGCTTGAAGCCTATGAGCAGGCCCGTGGGGCGTATGAGCAAGCACTTGGCGTTTATGAGCAAGCACTGGAGGCTTATGAGCAGGCCCGTGGGACTTATGAGCAAGCACTTGGGGTCTATGAGCAGGCACTTGGGGCCTATGAGCAAGCACTTGGGGCCTATGAGCAGGCCGTTGGTGGGTAAGAGCACGCACTTTGCGCGTAGGAGCACGTCCGTGGGGCCGTTGCGGGGGCGTTGCGGCCGTTTTATGAACAGCGGCCGGAACGTGCGCTAGTAAAGGCTGAAATGTTCGGCCAGGGGCCCCAGGGCCAGGGCGGGGAAGAAGGCCAGCGCGGCGATGATCCAGATCACGAAAAAGACCATGATGCCGAACGTGGCCGTGTCGAGCTGGAGCGTGCCGGCCGATTCGGGGATGTACTTCTTGCGGGCCAGCAGGCCGGCAATGGCCACCGGCCCGATGATGGGCAGGTAGCGCGAGAGCAGCATCACGACGCCGGTGCTGATGTTCCACCACGGCGTGTTGTCGCCGAG
>JANXOE010000017.1 GCA_025353745.1 Hymenobacter sp. | reverse complement strand
GTCGAGGTCCAGGCACTGGGCTTC
The DNA here is from genome assembly GCA_025353745.1 of Hymenobacter sp. GTDB lineage: Bacteria > Bacteroidota > Bacteroidia > Cytophagales > Hymenobacteraceae > Hymenobacter. Next base: position 17,633 of record JANXOE010000017.1, on the reverse strand, counting down.
CGAGCGGCAGGGCACCAGCACGAACACCAGCTGCTCGGCCGGGGCCGGGGGGCCGGGGGCGGCGACTGGGGCCGGCGCCGGCTCTGCCGGCTTGAACACCCCCACGCGGGCGATGCCTGCCCGGTGCAGGGCGGGCAGGTAGGCCCGCTGCAAGTACTCATCGAGGCGGGCGGCCTGGTCCGGGGCTTGTAGGTGGTAGATTTTCAGCTGGTACCACTCGGGGCCGGGCGCCGCGCCGAACAGGGCCCCGGAGCCCGCGGGGCCGCAGCAAAGCAGGCCCCACACCAAAAACGCAGGTTTTAAAAGTTTCATGGTCTTGCCGTTGGGTTCGGCCGCCGGGTACGCAACGGGCGGCGGCTAAAGCTACGGCCGGGAACAAAAAAAGACCACGCAAACCCCGTTCTTGGCGCGGGTAACGGTCCCGCCGTTGCTGGGGCAGTGCTTCAGAACCTGTTTGAGTTGGCAAAACGGTCATGCTGAGCCTGCCGAAGCATCTCTCCCGCTGACTACTCATGGTTTACTGCCGCAGTAGAGATGCTTCGGCTGCGCTCAGCATGACGGCCTATTTGGATAGAATCGAAGACGCGGCGTGCCCGCTTGAAAGCACCTCGTCATCGCAAATAAAAAGCCCCGGCTGCCACAGCAGCCGGGGCTTTGGGGGCTCGGCGGGCCGGGCCGGAGGGCCCTACAAATTCTTCAGCCAGACGGCGCGGGCGGCCAGCTGGGCGGGCGTGGCGGCGGGGTCGGGGGCGAAGCGGTAGCGCTGGACGTCCTCGGCGGTGGCCAGCTTCGCGCGCACTTCGCGGGCGGGGGCCCCGGCGCGGCGCACGCCCAGGGCGAGGTCGGCGCCGGCGGGGCGGGCGGCGATTTTGTCGAGGGCCCCGGCGTAGTTGCGGCGGTCCACGAAGGCGCCGTCCACGGCCGTGAGCTGGTCGCCCACGGCCACGCCGGCCGCCAGCAGGGCCGGGCTCACCTGCTTGAAGTACACCTCATCGCCGCGCACCTGGTAGGCCACGGCCCCCAGCGTGGCCACCTGGCGGCCGGTGTGCAGGGTGGCGTCGTAGCGGATGCCGACGCGGCCGAAATACTCCTGGAGCGGCAGCGGCTCGGCCCCCTGCACGTAGCGCCGGAAAAAGTCGCCGACCTCCGGGTACGTGAGGGCCGTGAAGTCCTGGAAGAAGTTTTTCTCGCTGATGGGGCGGTCGGGGCCGTACTTCCGGGCCAGCTCCAGCAGCACGTCGCGCAGGCCGCGGGTGCCGTGGCTGAGCTCCAGCAGGCGCAGGTCGAGGGCGGCGGCGGTGAGGGCCCCGCGCTGGTAGATGTTGCCGTACTGGCGCTGGCCTTCGTCGGAGAACGAGTTGAGGCCCAGCTTACTGAGGGTGTAAGTGGTGTCGGCGCGGGTGCGGTCGTACTGCTCCTCGTTGTGCAGGGTGGTGAGGTAGTCGGCGAGCGGCACCAGGCCCCCGCGCAGCTGCATCATGTGGGCGGCCCACTCCGTCACGCCTTCGTAGAGCCAGAGGTGCTCGGAGCCGGTGGGCTGCACGAAGTTGAAGTGCTCGATGATTTCGGAGTGGATGTTGAGCGGCGTCACGATGTGGAAAAACTCGTGCGAGGCGATGTCGACCACGCCTTGCGCGAAGGCCGGCGTCAGCGGCGCTTCCCGCAGGATGTATTCCGAGCTGTAGGAATGCTCCCAGGCCCCGGCCGCCTTGTCGCTGAACAGGTACAGAAACGCGTAGCGCTTCACCGGCAAATCGCCGCCCAGAAACGCCTGCGCGGCCCCGAGCATCTTCTGCATGTCGGCCAGCAGCGGCGTGGCCCCGACCTGGCCGGTGGCCGAGTAGCAGTACAGGGCCACGTCGGCGTTGCCGACTTTGGTGTTGGCGGTGGTCAGCTTGCCCAATAAAATGGGCGAATCCACGGCCTGGTCGTAGCTTTTGGCGTGGTAGTAGCCGTCGCCGTCGGGCACGAGCACCGTGCCCACGGTCCAGGCGCCGGGGTAGTTCAGCTTGAGGCGCAGCGGCTTGGCCTGCCAGCCCTGCGGGTAGCCGAGCACGGTTTGGCCGTTGACGAGGGCGTGGTCGGCTTCGAGCGACGAGCCGCACATGCGGTAGATGTTGTGCTCGGGCACCGGCGTGGCCCAGGTTTCGGCGATGGTGTAGCGGATCTCGCGGGTTTTGGTGGGCTGGGCCAGCTCCCACTGGTTGGGGCCGATCTGCTTGCTGGCCAGGGGCCGGCCTTTGGCGTCGAAGGCGGCGAACTGGCGCACGTAGCGGCCCATGTCCATCACCTGGTAGGTGCCGGGCGCTGTGGCGGCAAACTGGTACACGGCCTGGGCCTTGCTCAGCTTGGGCGTTTCGAGGCGCACCTGGAACTGGTGGGCGGCGGCCACGGGGTCCATCGACACGGTATAGGTGAGCTCGGACGGGGCCGGGGCGGCGTGGGCAGTGCCGGTGGCCAGCAGCGCGGCCAGGCCCAGGAAGGCTTTCAAAGAAGACAACAGGAAGAGAAAATGAAGCGTGGAACCAGAAAATTAGCTCAATGGATGCGCAAAGATCGGGAAGGGCTGCGCAAAGCCCGTAAGGTTTCGTACTGTAGCACTGGGGCCCTGGAGCGGCGGCCCCGGCGCGCTTCTTACTTTCCTGATCATTTTCGAGCCAGACGTGTACACCAACCCCATCTTCGACGACAACTTCCCCGACCCGACCCTGCTGCGGGCCCCCGACGGCTGGTACTACGCCTACGGCACCCAAACCCGGCGGGCCGACGGCCGGATCGTCAACATCCAAGTGGCCCGCTCGCGCGAGCTGACGGCCTGGGAGTTTCTCGGCGACGCCCTGCCCGCCAAGCCCGCCTGGGCCGCCGGCACCCAGAAGTTCTGGGCCCCGCACGTGAGCGAGGCGGGCGGCCGCTACTACCTGTACTACTCGGCCCGGCCCGATGCCGCCCCGGACGGGGCCCTGGCGCTGGCCGTGGCCGTGGCCGCGGGCCCCGCGGGGCCGTTCGTCGACAGCGGCCAGCCGCTGCTCGCCGGCCCCGGCTTCACTTGCATCGACCCGATGGCGTACGACGACCCCGCCACCGGCCAGCGGCTGCTGTACTGGGGCTCGGGCTTCGGGCCCCTGTGGGTGCGCGAGCTGGCCGCCGACCGCCTGGGCTTCGCGCCCGGCAGCACCGCCCGGGCCCTGGTGCAGCCCAGCGGCAGCCCGGACGAGGACGACGACTACCACCGCCTCGTGGAAGCCAGCTGGCTGCACCGGGGCCCGGGCGGCTGGTACTACCTGTTTTTTTCGGGCAATAACTGCTGCGGCGCCCGCGCCCACTACGCCGTGCTGGTGGCCCGCAGCCGCCACGCCACGGGGCCCTTCGAGGTGCAAAAAGCGCCCGTGGTGGCCGCCAATGCCCATTGGCAGGCCCCCGGCCACAACTGCGTCCTGACCGACGCCGCCGGCCAGGACTGGCTGGCCTACCACGCCATCGACGTGCGCCGGCCCACCTTCGCTGCCATCGACGACTCGGAGGGCTACAGCCGCCGCGCCCTGCTGCTCGACCGCCTGGAGTATGGCCCCGACGGCTGGCCGCGCGTGGCGGGGGGCTCGCCGTCGTGGGGGCCGCAACCCGGACCGGTTACGCAGTCCGTACTTTAGGCTTTGCTCCTAATGACGTTACCGGGTATGCCGCTATTTTTTCCTTTGTTTTGGCGCCGGTTGGCGCTGCTGGCGCTGGCCGCCGGGTGGGGCATCGGCCCCGCCGGGGCCCAGGGGCCGCCCGCTGCCGAAGCCTTGCCCTGCCTGCTGGTGCCGCTCGACCCCGCCCAGCGGGCCGCCGGGGCCGTGCTCATCGCCGAAGCCGAGGTGTGCGACGCCCGCAGCTTCTGGGACGCCGGCCACCGGCACCTGTTCACCCGGCACCGGCTGCGCGTGTTCGGCCTGCTGAAGGGCAGCGCGGCCGACACCGCCGGCCTCACCGTCGTGACCGAGGGCGGCCGGCTGGGGCTCGACCAGCAGGTGTCCACCAACACGTTGCGTTTGGCGGCCGGCCAGCAGGGCGTGCTGTTCCTGAGCCCCGCGCCCTGGCCCGGCCTGGGGCTGGCCGGGCCGGTTTACGCCGTTTACGGCAGCGAGCAGGGCTTTGTGGGCTACGACCTGGCCCACGCCACCGCCGCCGACCCGTTCCGTTCCTACCCGGCCATCGACGCCGCCTTTTACCGGGCCCTCGACCCGCGGGGCCCCCGGCCGCGCGTTGCCTTGCGGCCCAACCCGGCCCTGGACGCCGCCCGGGCGCGGCCGGCCGGCGCGGCGCGGGGCACGGCCGCCGCCACGATAACCGCCTTGCAGCCAAGGCAATTAACGGCCGGTTCCGATGCCGTGCTCACCATTCAGGGCAGCGGTTTCGGCGCGGCGCGGGGCGGCGGATTCGTGGAATTCGCCAACGCCGACGACGGCGGCCGCACGTTCGTGCAGCCGCTGGCCACCGATTACTTGGGCTGGGCCGACGACGCCATCCGGGTGCGGGTGCCGTCGGCGGGCGTGGGGCAGCACCCGGCCGGCTCGGGGCGGGTGCGCGTCACGCCCGCGGGCGGCGACGCGGCGGCCAGCCCCGGGGCCCTCGCTGTGGTGTACGCGCTTACCAACGTGCAGAGCAACGACGCGCCGCCTTCGGTGCAGCGCCCCAGCCACGTGGCCACCAACGGCCACGGCGGGCTCACGTTCCGCTTCGGCCCCAACTTCGGGGCCAACGCCGAAGCCGGCGCGGCCTGGCAGCGGGCGCTGGCCACCTGGCGCTGCCAAACGGGCGTGGGCTGGGACCTGGGCCCCGCCGCCACGACCAACGACATCGCCAGCGACGGCCAGAGCGTGGTGGCCTTCGACCAGGGCAGCGCCGTGCTGCCGGCCGGCATTCTGGGGCGCACCACCAGCTACTACCAGGGCTGTTTCGCCCCCGACCGCTCGGTGGTCTTCTACGTCAGCGAGATTGACACGCAGTACAGCAGCGCGGCCGCCTTTGAGTTCGGGCCGGGCTTCACGGCGGGGCCCTCGGTTGATTTTGAGTCGGTGGCCGTGCACGAACTGGGCCACGCCCAGCAGCTGGCCCACCTCATCCGGCCGGGGGCCGTCATGCACTACGCCATTGCCCGGGGCCAAAACTCGCGCCAGCTCGCCCCCGGGAGCGACGTGGCCGGGGGCCGCCAGGTGCTGCGCACCCGCAGCTTCCGCAACCGGGGCTGCGGCGGGCCGCCGATGCTGCCGGCCCCGCTCACGGCCCTCACCGCCGCCGTGGAAGCCGGGGCCGGGCCCGTGCTGCGCTGGGCCACCCAGGAAGACTGCTTCGTGACGGGCTTCGTGGTGGAGCGCAGCGCGGGGCCCGACACCGCCGCGGCAACCGCCGGCTGGCAGCGCGTGGCCGCCGTGGCGCCGGGGGCCCCCGGCACGGCCTACCGCGTGGCCGATGCCCAGGCGCCCGCCGCCCTGGTGTACTACCGCCTGGGCCTGGTGCGCCCCGACGGCACCCGCGACTACGCCGCGCCCCTGCCCGTGGCCCCCGACGTGGCCCCGGCGGCGGCCCTGTTTCCCAACCCGGCCACGGGGCCCCGGCTCAACTTTCAGTACCCGGCCGGCGGCGATGCGCCGCTGGTGTACGGCATCTACGACGAGCTGGGCCGGCGCTTCCGCCTGGGGGCCGCCGCCGTGCTGCCCGGCCTCAACGTGCTCACCTTCGACGTGGGGGCCCTGCCGCCGGGCTTCTACCTCTTCCGCTGGCAGGACGGGCAGGGGGCCTACCAGAGCCGGAAATTCCTGCGGCTGTAGGCGGCGGGCAGCAAAAGTTGAAAACGCGGCCCGGGGCGGGAAACGGCCCCGGGCCGCGTTACTTTGCCCTTACATGAAGCAGCGAGCGATTTTCAACTGGAGCGGGGGCAAAGATTCGGCCCTGGCCCTCTACAAGGTGTTGCAGGCCGCGCGCTACGACGTCGCGGGCCTGCTCACCACCCTGAGCGAGCCGTACCAGCGGGTGTCCATGCACGGCGTGCGCGGGGCCCTGCTCGACCAGCAGGCGGCCAGCATCGGGCTGCCCTGCCGCAAGCTCTACCTGCCCGAAACGCCCACCATGGCGGCCTACGAGCAGCTGATGGCCGGCGCGCTCGACGAGCTGCGGGCCCAGGGGGCCGCGGTGGCCATCTACGGCGATATTTTTCTGGAAGACCTGCGGCGCTACCGCGAAAGCCAGCTGGCGGAACGGGGCTGGCAAGCCGATTTCCCGCTGTGGGGCGCGCCCACGGCGGAGCTCGTCCGCGAGTTCATCGGCCTGGGGTTCAAAACCATCACCACCTGCGTCAACGAGAAATACCTGGACCAGAGCTTCGTGGGCCGGGTGATTGACGAGGAATTCTTACGCGACCTGCCGGCCCACGTGGACCCCTGCGGCGAAAACGGGGAGTTCCACACCTTCGTGTTCGACGGGCCGCTGTTTCGGCACCCCGTGGCGTTCGAAAAAGGCGAAATCGTGTACCGCAAGTACACGCCGCCCCCGCCCGCCGCCGATGCCGGGAACGAAGGCGCCGACCGCGCCGAACCCAGCCCGTTTGACACCGGGTTTTGGTACTGCGACTTGCTTTAGGGCTTGCCCCTGCGGCAGAAATTGCTCCAGCGTTGGCCGCATTTGGGTTGATTCCGTTCAGCCCACCACGGCCTGCGCGGCGGGCCCCACGGCGTAAGCGGCCAGCTGGGCCGCGTCGAGGTTGCCGTTCAGCCACTCGCTTTCGATGGCGGCCCCCAGCTTTTGGTAGAAGCCGATGGCCGGCGCGTTCCAGTTCAGCACCTGCCACTTCAGGCGGTGGGCCCCGGTGGCGCGGGCCTCGGCCACCACGGCGTCGAACAGCAGCCGGCCGTGGCCCCCGCGGCGGGCGGCTTCGGTGACGACCAGGTCTTCGAGGTACAGCATCCGGCCCTTCCAGGTGGAGTAGGCGGTGTAGAACAAGGCGAGGCCGACGAGTTGATGGTCAGGGTTTTCGAGGACGAAAAACCCGAAGATGGGGGCCGGCCCGAACCCGTCGCGCCGCATGGCGGCCAGGGTGTTGGTCACGGCGTCGGGCGCCTTTTCGAAGGCGGCCAGCTCGTGAATCAGGGCGAGGACCTGGGGCAAATCGGCTTCTACGCCGCGTCGGAGGAGGCAATCGGTCATGGCAGCAGGGGCGGAGGGGTTGGCAAGCGGGGCGGAAAATTACGACCGGGCGGCGCAGATCCGTCGCCCCGGCCATCAGCAGTAAACCGGGCAAAAATTTGGCTATTCCAAGGAAAATAACACTTTCATAACGCCCCGGGGGGCTGTGCGCGCACGGGCCGGCGTTCCTTTGCACCGCCGTAAGACGATGTGATGCACGTAGCCACAGATACCGTTTGGGAAGCCGTTCAGCAAGACTCCGAATCGGCTTTCAATGCCCTGTTCGACGCTTACTGGCAGCCGAGCTTTGCCGCCGCCTACCGGGTGCTGCGCGACAAAGAAGCCGCCGAAGACGTGGTGCAGGAAGTGTTCCTGGACCTGTGGACGCGCCGCCGGGCCCTGGCGGTGCACAACCCGGAGGCGTTCATTCGGCAGATGGTCAAGAACCAGGTGTTCACGCATTTGGCGCGGCGCAAGCCCGCCGGGCACCACGTGGCGGTGCTCGAAAATATGCTGCTCGCTCACTCGCCCGAAGACGAATACCTGCGCCGCGAGCTGGCCGCGCACCTGCAAGGGGCCGTGGCCAAGCTGCCCGCCAAATGCCGGGAAGTGTTCATGCTGCGCCGCGACGAGGGCCTGAGCGCCACGCGCATTGCCGAGCAGCTGAACCTCTCCATCCGCACGGTGGAAAACCACCTGTACCATGCGATGAGCGTGCTCAAAAAACAGCTGTACACGGTTATGCTTTTATTAATAATCGGCCAGCACTTTTGATGATTTGCTAACCGAAACGGACTGAGTAGAAACGGCGGGCGCGGATACTTATGGGGGAAGCTTCCCTCATGAAAAAACCCGATTACTGGCAGCAGCTGTTTGCCCGCTACGCACGAAACCAGGCCACGCCCGCGCAGCGCCGGCTGCTGGACCTGTTCTACCAGCAGCAAGCGCAGGGCCCCGCCGACGAGGTGTGGGCCGCGGTGGGCGAAACCCCGGCGCAGGTGCGCCACCGCCTCAAGGCGCAAATCGACCGGCGGCGGCAGCCGGCGGCCCCCGGGCGCTGGCCGCTGCTGCGGCTGGCGGCGGCCGTGCTGGTGCTGCTGGGGGCCGGGGCCCTGTTTTTCTTCCGCCCCGGCGCAAAGCTGGCCCCCGCCGAACCGCTGCGCACGGTGGCCGCCCGCAACGGCGAGCACCGGCAGGTGACGCTGCCCGACGGCACGCGCATTTTGCTGAACTGCGGCAGCACCTTGCAGTGGTACCCGGCCGCCTACAACCGGCGCCAGCGCCGCGTGTACCTGCGCGGGGAGGCCTTTTTCAGCGTGCACCACGACGCCCGGCGGCCGTTTGAGGTGGTGACCGCGCAGCTGACGACCCGCGTGCTGGGCACCCGCTTCGACGTGCGCACCTACGACGGCCGCTACGCCGTGGCCGTGGCCTCCGGCAAGGTGCGCGTGACGCCCGCCCGCGCCGGGGCCCCCGGCGTGTACCTCACCGCCCGGCAGCAGGCCGCCCTCGACCCCGCCACCGGCCGGCTGCGCGCCCGGTCGTCGTCGCCCGACGCGTACGCCTGGACGGATAAAGCCCTGGTGTTCAAAAACGTGCCCCTGGCCCAGGTCGTGAGCCAGCTGGAGCGCTGGTACGCCGTGCGCATCCGCTACGACGCGGCGCTGGCCGGCGCGCAGATTACGGCGCGCTACCAGCGCGCGCCGCTCGAGCACGTGCTCAAAAGCCTGGCGTTCAGCCTGCGCTGCACCTACCGCCGGGGCCCTGGCCCGGCCGCCTGCCTGCAGCTCGCTTCCCCGCGCATCCCCCAACAACCCACTGTACCACCCATTATTCCCTAATGCACCCCTCCGTACCCACTTCCCCCAACCCGCGTTCGGGCCCCCGCCGCCTGACGGGCCTGGCCCTGGCCCTCGGCTGGGCCGGGGCCGCGCAGGCCCAGCCGGCCGACGCCCTGAGCTTGTCCATCCAGCACGCCCGGCTGCCGCAGGTGTTCGCGGCCCTGGAAGCCAAATCGGGCTACCGCTTCGCCTACGCCAACGAGCTGGCCCAGGGCCCCGGCACCTACTCGCTGAACGTGCACGCGGCCGGCATCGACAAGGTGCTGCACGAGCTCGAAACGCAGGGTAACGTCCGGTTTCAGCGCGACAACCAGACGATTTCCGCGCAGCTGCGCGACGGCGCGCCCGCGGCCAGGGCCGCCAAAGCGGCCAGCAAAACGGTCGGCGGCCAGGTCAGGGACAAGGCGGGCCAGCCGCTGCCGGGCGTGTCCGTCTCCCTGAAAGGCACCGCGCAAGGGGCCGTGACCGACGCCGCCGGCCGCTTCGAGCTGGCGCTGCCCGACGCGACGGCCCCGGCCACGCTGGTCTTTTCCTTCGTCGGCTTCGAAAGCCAGGAAATTCAGGTGGGCGACCAGGCCACGGTTGGGGTGACGCTGCGCGAAAGCGCCACCGCCCTCGACCAGGTGGTGGTGGTGGGCTACACCACGCAGGAAGCCAAGGACGTGACCGGGGCCGTCGGCCTGCTGTCGGTTGACCGGGTGAAGAACTTCCCCGTGTCGAGCCCCGACAAGCTGCTGCAAGGCCAGGTGGCCGGCGTGCAGGTGAGCAACGACGGGGCCCCCGGCGGCGGCACGGTGGTGCGCGTGCGCGGCCTGGGCACGCTCGGCGACAACGACCCGCTCTACATCATCGACGGCGTGCCGACCAAGGGCGGCCTGAACCTGCTCAACGCCAACGACATCGAATCGATGCAGGTGCTGAAGGACGCCTCGTCGACGGCCATCTACGGGGCGCGCGCCGCCAACGGCGTGGTCGTCATCACCACCAAGCAGGGCAAGGCCGGCAAGAACCAGCTGACGCTGGACGCCTACACCGGGGTGCAGGGCGTGTACAACCTGCCCAGCATGGTGTCGCCGGCCCAGCTGGCGCAAATCGAGTTCGACGCCCAGCGCAACAGCGGCCAGACGCCTTCGCACCCGCAGTACGGCAACGGCCCCCAGCCGGTCCTCCCCGAGTTTTTGCAGCACAACCCCGACGTGCGCGCCAACGTGGCCGGCACCGACTGGTTCCGCACCATCTTCCGCCACGCCCGCGTCCAGAACTACTCGCTGGGCCTGTCGGGCGGCAACGAAACGGGCCGGCACGCCATCAACCTGACCTACTTCGACCAGGACGGCATCCTGAACTACACCGGCTTCAAGCGCGTGTCGTTGCGCGTCAACACCGAATACACCGTGCTGAGCCGGCTGAAAGTGGGCGAGAACTTCACGGCCAGCTACGCCCGCTCGGTGCAAACCGGCACCAACTCCGTGAACGGCGGCGTGTTGTTCGACGCGTTCCGCCTGCCTTCCATCGTGCCGGTGCGCGACGAGAACGGCAACTTTGCCGGGCCCGCCGCCGGCCTGGGCGACGCCGGCAACCCGCTGCGCGCCCTCTACAACGGCCGCGACAACGCCAACCAAACCCTGCGCGGGCTGGGCAACTTCTACGCCGAGCTGGAGCCGGTGGAGCACCTGTTCGTGCGCTCGTCGATCGGCGTCGACTACCTGAACAGCAACTACCGCGGCTTCTCGCCGAGCTACGTGGAGGGCCTGGCCAACAACCCGGTGGCCAGCCTCTCGCAAAACAACTCCTACTCCGTGAACTGGACCTGGACCAACACCGCCCGCTACAGCCGCAGCTTTGGCCGGCACAACCTGGCCGTGGTGGCCGGCTCGGAGGCCATCCGCAACTACGACGAAGGCTTCGGGGCCTACCGCGAAAACTACCTGATCGACGACGCCAACTTCCGCTACCTCGACGCCGGCCAGGGCCTGCAAACCAACGGCGGCAGCGGCGCGGCCTGGTCGCTGTTCTCGCTCTTCGGGCGGCTCGACTACAACTTCGCCGAAAAGTACCTGGCCTCGGTTTCGCTGCGCCGCGACGGCTCCAGCCGCTTTCCCACCGACAACCGCTACGCCGTGTTCCCGGCGCTGTCGGCCGGGTGGCGCCTCTCGGAAGAAGACTTTCTCAAGCGCGTGGACTGGCTGAGCAACCTCAAGCTGCGCGGCTCCTGGGGCCAGAGCGGCAACCAGGAAATCGGCAACTACCCGGCCTTCGACACCTACGGCACCAGCCCGGCCAACACCAACTACCCCCTGGCCGGCGGCAACGGCGCTTCGCAGACCGGCTACACGGCCCGCGCCATCGGCAACCCCCGCCTGCGGTGGGAAACGACCAGCCAAACCGACCTCGGCGTGGACCTGGGCGTGCTGGGCAACCGCCTGAATTTCAGCGTGGACGTGTTCGATAAAACCACCCGCGACGTGCTGGTGCGGGTGCCGCGCCCGGCCCTGGTGGGCGAGGTGCAGGTGCCCTACGAAAACGCCGGCCGCGTCCGCAACCGGGGCCTGGAATTCCTGGCCGGCTACCAGAGCGCGGCGGGCCGCGCGTTCCGTTGGGGCGTGTCGGCCAACGGGGCGGCCATCCGCAACCAGGTGCTCTCGCTGGGCGAGGGCAACCTCGTCATTCCGGGCTACGTGAGCAACAACCTGACCCGGGGCCTCTCGCTCTCGCGCACGGAAGTGGGCAAGCCCGTGGCCTACTTCTACGGCTACCAGGTCGACGGCATTTTCCAGAACCGGGCCGAGGTGGACGCCGCCCCCGCGCAAAAAGGCAAGGCCATCGGCCGCTGGCGCTACCGCGACCTCAACGGCGACGGCGTGGTGAACGAGAAGGACCAGCAGCAGCTGGGCAAGCCCGAGCCCGACTTCACCTACGGCCTGACCCTCAACGCGTCGTATAAAAACTTCGACCTGAGCGCCTTCGTGCAGGGCGTGCAGGGCGTGCAGATTTACAACTTCAGCAAGTACCACACCGACTTCGCCTTCGACCCCTTCAACAAGAACACCCGCATCCTGGACTCGTGGACGCCCGACAACCCCGGCGCCAGCCTGCCCCAGCTCAGCAAAACCAACGTGAACGACGAGCTGCGGCCCTCCAGCTACTTCGTGGAAAACGGCTCCTACGCCCGCCTCAAAAACCTGCAGCTCGGCTATACCCTGCCGGCGGCCTGGACGACGGCCCTGCGCGCCGGCAGCGTGCGCTTCTACGTGCAGGCCCAGAACCTGTTCACTATCACCAAGTACCGGGGCATGGACCCCGAGGTGAACCTGCAAAACTACAGCAGCGGCGACCGCAACCTCGACCAGAACGTGGACCGCGGCTACTACCCCCAGCCCCGCACCGTGCTGCTGGGCCTCAACGCCCGCTTCTAACCATTACCGCTTAATTCTTAACGCTTTTGGCTTTCGCGCCCGCTGATCATTTATGAAACATACCGTGCTTTTACTCGTGCTGGCCGCCGCGCTGGCCAGCTGCAACAAAGATTTTCTGGACCAGGAGCCCAAAGCCAGCCTCTCGTCGTCGGACCTGAACAACCTGCCGGCGGTGGAGGCCCTGGTGACGGCCGCCTACGCCCCGCTGAGCGGGCAAATCGACAACGAAAGCAACGCCTTTAACTCGCCGAGCACCAACTGGAACTTCGGCGACGTGGTGTCGGACGACGCCTACAAGGGCGGCGGCGGCGTGGGCGACCAGAACGGGATGCACCTGATGGAGATTTTCCTCACCAACGCCAACGTCATCGACGTGGAGCGCAAGTGGCGCGCCTGCTACGAGGGCGTGGCCCGCACCAACCGCGCCATCCAGGCCGTGAACGGGTTTGCGGGCATGGGCGCCGACCTGAAGGCCGTGCGCCTGGGCGAGCTGCACCTGCTGCGCGGCCATTACTACTTCGACCTGAAAAAGATTTACAACCGCGTGCCGTGGGTGGACGAAACGCCGCGCACCGTCACGGAGTACGACATTCCCAACGACCTGCCCGACGCGGCGCTCTGGCAGCACATCGAAGCCGATTTCTTGCTGGCCCAGGCCAACCTGCCGGTCAAGCAAACCGACCTGGGCCGCGCCACCAAGGGCGCGGCCACGGCCTACCTGGCCAAGCTCTACCTCTACACCAGGCAGTACCCGAAGGTGATCGGGGCCGTCGACGCCCTGCTGGCCACCGGCCGCTACCGCCTCAACGACAACTTTCACGACAACTTCGACCCGGCCAAGGAGCACGGGCCGGAGAGCATCCTGGCCGTGGAGCGCGCCATCAACGACGGCACGCCCAGCAACTTCCGCGGCACGGCCGACGAGCGCCTGCTCAACCCCGGCGGGCCCTACGCCACGTACTGCTTCGACGCCCCGAGCCAGGACCTGGTCAACGCCTTCAAAACCACGGCCGACGGCCTGCCCCAAACCGATAAGTCGGACGTGAGCGCCGCCGACTTCGTCGACCCGCGCCTCGACCACACCGTGGGCCGGCCGGGCGTGCCGTTTCTCGACCTGGGGCCCTACGCCGCTACCTGGGCCCGCGACGCGGGCACCTACGGCGTGTTCTGCTTCAAGAAGCGCATGGTGAGCCGCAACTCGCCCTTCTACCTGGGGCAGTGGCCCTGGGTGAGCGCCCTCAACAACGACCTGCTGCGCCTCGACGACGTGCTGCTCTTCAAGGCCGAAGCCCAGGTGGAAACCGGCGACCTGGAAGGGGCCCGCGCCGTCGTGAACCAGCTCCGCCGCCGCGCCGCCAACGACCTGGTGCGCACCCCGGCCGGGGCCCCGGCCGCCCACTACAGCGTGGCCGAGTACGCCACGCCCTGGGCTTCGCAAGACGCCGCCCGCCAGGCCGTGCGCACCGAGCGCCGCCTGGAAATGGCCCTGGAAGGCCAGCGCTTCTTCGACCTGGTGCGCTGGGGCGTTGCCGACCAGGTGATGAACGAGCACTTCGCCCGCGAAAAAGGCAAGCGCAGCTACCTTTCCACGGCCCGCTTCGTGAAGGGCACGCACGAGTACTTCCCCATCCCGCAGTCGCAGCTGAACCTGAGCAAGGGCCAGCTGACGCAGAACTCTGGTTATTAAATGATTGATTGCAAAGAATGCAGCACACGGGCGGCCGGCTTTCGGGGCCGTCCGCCCGTCGTTGCTGGGCCCCCGGGGCCGGGGGCCGGCGGCGCGCGGCGCCGGGGGCGCCGTTTGGGGCGCGGGGCCCGGCGCTTGTTTCCCGTCCTGCTGCTATTGCTGCTGCTGAGCCGCCGCGGGTGCGGCCAGGCCGCGGGGCCGCCCGCCCGCCCCGATTCCATCGTCGTGGCCAAGGCCTACCCGCTGCTGGGCCTGTTCGCCGCGCGGCCGGCGCTGCGGCAGGCTTTGCGGGCGAACGCCGGGCTGCGGGCCCCGGGCCGGCGGCAGGCCCGGGCCGTCCGGCTGCTGGTGGCAAAACGCCCGGCCGAGCGGCGGCGCGGCGTCGATTCCCTGGCCTGGTCGCCGGCCGAAGTGCGGGCCGTGGGCCGGGCCCTGGCGCAAGTGAGCGCCGCCGATACGGCCTTCCGCGCCGCTACGCGGGCGCTGCTGCGCGCCCGCTACCCGCGCTATGCCCCGCTGCCCGACACGGCCGCGCTGCGGCTGGCCTGGCAGGACGCCGCCCTGGGCATCAACCGCATCCTGCGGGTGTACCTGGCCAACCAGGTGCCGCGCTACCCGGCCATCGACTCCAGCCGCTTCCGGCGGCAAGACGTGGCGCTGGGCCCGGCGCTGCGCCGCCAGCTGCGGGCCCGCCGCGCCCGGGGCCCGCGCCGGGAAGCCGCCTTTTACGACGGCCCCCTGCGCGCCGCCCTGGCCGCGCTGCAGCTCAACGGCCGCGACGAAGCCGCCCGGTACGAGCCGCTGGCCGGGGGCCTGAACGCCGCCCCGCGCGCGGCCGTGGCCCGCACCGAGTGGGCCCGCTTCCCGTACAGCGTGATTTTGGTGCCCGGCCAGGGCCCCGAGGGCCCCGGCGTGGCGCTCGACTCGGTGGGGGCCTACCGCTGCCGGCTGGCGGCGGCGCGCTACCGGGCGGGGCAGGCGCCGTTCGTGGTGGTGTCGGGCGGCCACGTGCACCCCAACCAAACGCCTTACTGCGAGGCGGTGGAGATGAAAAAATACCTGGTTGGGGCCCTGGGCGTGCCGGCAGCGGCGGTGTTCGTCGAGCCCTACGCCCGCCACACCACCACCAACCTGCGCAACACCGGCCGGCTGCTCTACGCCTTTGGCCTGCCCCCCGACAAGCCCCTGCTCACCGTGACCGACGCCGGCCAGAGCCGCTACATCCTGGGCCTGGCCGGGCGCTGCCGCCAGGAGCTGGGCTACGTGCCGTACCGCGACTTGCGGCGGGTGTCGGACGTAGAAAATGCCTGCTGGCCCGTGCCCGACGTTGCCCAACCCGATCCTTTTGACCCCCTCGACCCGTAGCCCCGCGCCCCAGCCGCGCCGGGGCCCTCTTTGCCACCGCATGAAATTATTGTTTTGTTGCCTGTGGGCCCTGGGCCTGGGGGCCGGCCCGGCCCGGGCCCAGGCCCCCGCCGACCCCGTCGACCAAGTGAATGTGTTCCTGGGCACGTCCGGCGACCACGGGCAGCTGTCGCCCGCCGCCTCGTACCCCTTCAGCCTGCTCAGCCTGGGGCCCCAGACCTACCCCAACACGCACACGGGCTACGAGCATTTGGCCCGCACATTTTTGGGCTTTACGCACACGCGCTTCGAGGGCGCGGGGTGCCAGGGCGCGGGCGGCAACCTGCTGGTCAAGCCCTTCGTCGGGGCCGATCCGCAGCAGACCGTGCTGCTGAAAAAGACGGAGCAGGCCGCCCCCGGCTACTACGCCGTTGCCTTCGCCAACGGCATCGCCGCCGAGCTGACGGTGGCGCAGCGGCTGGGGCTGCACCGCTACCACTTCCCGGCCGGCGCGCCCCGGGGCCTGTTCTTCGACCTGAGCCATTCCTTCGCCAACGGCTTCAAGCAAGAGGAGCACGCCACGCAAGGCGCGGCCCTGAGCGGCTGGCTGGAGGCCGGCACCACTTGCGGCGCGGGCACCTACCGGCTGTATTATTACCTCGAAATCGACCAGCCGGTGCAGTGGGAGGCCGCGGGCGCGCACCGGCTGGTGGCCCGCCTGCCCGCCGCCGGGGCCCCCGACGCGGAGGTGCGCGTGGCGTTTTCGGCCGTGGGCGTGGCCGACGCCCGCGCCACGGTGCAGGCCCGGGCCCGCGCCTCGTTTGGGGCGGTGCGCGCGGCCAGCCGCCAGGCCTGGAACGCGCTGCTGGCCCGCGTGCGCGTGCAGGGGCCGCCCGACCGCGAGCGGCTGTTCTACTCGCTGCTGTACCGCACGTTGCAGTCGCCCTACGAGGTGTCGGAGCCCGACGGGCGCTACCGGGCCCCCGACGGCTCGCTGCAAACCGCCCGGCACCCCGTCTACAACGGGTGGGCCGTGTGGGACAACTACCACACGCAGCTGCCCTTGTTGTCGTTGGCTTATCCGGTTGAATTTCAGAATATTGCCACATCACTGGCCAATTTGTACCGCTACGGCAAAAAGAATTTTGCCACCCAGCACGAGCCCTCGCCCACGGTGCGCACCGAGCACGCGGTGGTGGTGCTGCTCGACGCCTACCGCAAAGGCTACGCCGTGGACCTGGGCGGCATCCGCGATTCGCTCGTCGGCGAGGCCAACCGCCTCGACTACTCCCATCCCGACAAGGCCCTGGAATCGTCGTACGACGCCTGGGCGCTGGCGGAGATTTTGGGCATTCTGAAGGATAAAAAGCAAAGCGCCTTTTACCGGCACAAAGCGCTGGAATACAAAACGTACTGGCGCAAAGACTTCGCCGACCTGACCCGGCCCGACGTGGACCGGCTGCCCGCCCGGGGCCTCTACCAGGGCACCATCTGGCAATACCGCTGGAACGTGCCCTTCGACGTGCGCGGCCTGCAAGCCCTGGCGGGCGGCGAAGAAGCGTTTCGCCGGCAGCTCGACGAGTTTTTTGCCGGCGACTACTACAACCACGCCAACGAAACCGACCTGGGGGCCCCCGTGCTCTACAACGCCACCCGCGAGCCGTGGAAGGCGCAGCAGCTCGTGCACCGCCTCGCCGCCGATACGGTGGTGCAGCACTACTTCAACGACAACAGCCGCGGCATCGACCCCTACGTGGGCCGCATCTACCAGAACCAGCCGCAGGCCTACCTGCGCACCATGGACGACGACGCCGGGGCCATGTCGGCCTGGTACGTGCTGGCCGCCTGTGGCCTGATGCCCGCCTGCGTGGGCCAGCCCGTGTACTACCTCAGCCTGCCGCTGTTCGAAACGGTGGCCGTGCAGGTAGGGCCCCGGAAGCAGCTGGCGGTGGAGGTGAAAAACTTCGCGCCGGCGCGGTGCTACATCCGCGCCGCGTGGCTGAACGGCCGGCCCCTGCACCGCAACTGGCTCACGCACCAGGAGTTGGCGGCCGGCGGCACGCTCCGGCTGGAGGCCGCCGACGCCCCCAACCCGGCCTGGGGCAGCGAGCAGCCCTGGGTGTCGGCCGGGCCGCCGGCCGACTAATTTTTCGGTGCGTCGTAAACGCAGTTTGGGCGGCTCCCGCA
>JANXOE010000331.1 GCA_025353745.1 Hymenobacter sp. | reverse complement strand
CCCCATCACGGTGTCGGAGTGGCCGGCCATGTACTTGGTGAGCGAGTACACCGAGATGTCGGCCCCCAGCGCCAGCGGCAGCTGCAAATACGGCGTTGCAAAGGTGTTGTCCACCGCCAGCAGGGCCCCGGCTTCGCGGGCAATGGCGGCCACGCCGGCAATATCGATGACGTTGAGCAGCGGGTTGGTGGGCGTTTCCACCCAAATGAGCTTGGTGCGGGGGCTGATTTTTTCGCGCACGGCGGCCAGGTCGCGCATCGGCACGAAATGGCAGACGATGCCCAGCGGCTCGTACACTTTCGTGAACAGCCGGTAGCTGCCGCCGTAGAGGTCGTCGGTCGAGATCAGCTCGTCGCCGGGCTTGAGCAGCTTCATCACGCAGTCGATGGCGGCCATGCCCGAGGCGAAGGCCAGGCCGTGCTTGCCGTCGTCGAGGGCGGCCAGGGCGTCTTGCAGCTGGGTGCGGGTGGGGTTGTGGGTGCGCGAGTACTCGTAGCCCTTG
This sequence comes from Hymenobacter sp., assembly GCA_025353745.1. Lineage (GTDB taxonomy): Bacteria > Bacteroidota > Bacteroidia > Cytophagales > Hymenobacteraceae > Hymenobacter. Next base: position 14,300 of record JANXOE010000331.1, on the reverse strand, counting down.
TGGTCGCCGGGCGAGCGTTGGGCGTAGGTCGAGGTCTGGTAGATGGGCGTCATGATGGCCCCGGTTTCGGGGTCGGGATGAACGCCGGCGTGGATGGCTTTGGTCGCGAATTTCATGGGCCGCAGAAGCTGACGAATGGGACGGATGGCGCGGGGGCCCGTATCTATGCACAGGCATTGCCGCGGCGCAAAGGTAGCGGGTGCCCGCGCCAGGCCCGGGGCCCTGCCCCGATTGCCCCTCCCCTTTCGTTTCCGATGGCATTCCTGCGCACGCTTTTCCAGAAGAATTTTTCCACCCTGCTCACCATGTTCCTGCTGGTGGCGGTGCCGCTGCTGGGCTCCTCGTCGGCGGCGCTGCTGCTCTACCGGCACCAGCACCTGCTCCAGCACCTGCGCCTGGGGCCCGCGCTGGTGTATTTTGCCCTCACGGCCTTCACCATGGCTTTTGCCCTCACGCCCACCACGTTCGTGGCCATCGCCACGGGGTATTATTTCGGCTGGGCGGGGCTGCCGGGCATGGTGGGGGCCTACGCCCTGGCCGCGGCCATCGGCTACGAGCTGGCCCTGCGCCTCGACCACGGCAAGCTGCGCCGGTTCCTGGACCTGTTTCCCAAGGCCGGGGCCGTGGTCGGCGAGCTGCAAACCCAGAGCTGGTCGCTCATCGTGCTCACGCGGCTCTCGCCGGTGCTGCCCTTTGCCCTCATGACGTTCGTGCTGGCGATGGTGGGCGTGCCGCGCCGCCGCTTCCTGGCCGCCTCGGTGCTGGGCATGCTGCCGCGCAGCCTGTTTTTTTACTGGCTCGGCACCCAGGCTTCCGACGTGCTGGCCCTGCTCCGCGACCCCGACCAGGGGGCCCTCAGCAAGCTGGTGCTCCTGGGGCTGGTGGCCGCGTCGCTGTTCGGGCTGTTTTTCGTCTTCAACCGGGCCCTGAAGCGCGCCTTAAAGCCCGGCGCTGGCAGCGAAGTGAAAATCTAGCCCTGATTATGAACCGGTTTGCCCCGATTCACTAAAAAAGTTGGAGCAAAACTTGTGGCGGCCCAAAAAGCCGTCTTACCTTTGCGCTCCCAACACGGGAACTGGTTGTGTAGCTCAATTGGATAGAGCATCTGACTACGAATCAGAAGGTTTAAGGTTCGACTCCTTACACGACCACGAAAAGGCCCTCAGCAGCACGCTGCGGGCCTTTTTTTATGCCTTACCCTGTAGAATTATTTTAAGTTAAAATAGTTTGCCGCAATGTTGAGGGAGGCATTTACAGCTCGTACCGGCTTGGTTAGCAGCGGCGGCTCTCAGCATCTTCTTATCGGCTTACCACCGCTGCCCGCTGGCAAGCCGGCCCGCGCCCGCCGGCGCAGTGCCCGGCGCGCAAGCTTTTCATTATCAATCTACTGCCCATTCTAAATCAAAATATCCCGCCCATGAAACAACTATTACTCCTGCTGATTTTCTTGATTGCCGTGCCGGCCGCGTATGCCCAGCCAACGGCCGCCCCCGTGCTGCCCATCGACCCCGCCACGCACCTGGTGACTTACGCCGGCGTGGTGCAAATGCCCGAGTTCATTCAAGACCAGCTGTTTACCCGCGCTTGCGCCTGGGCTGCGGCCCGGTACAAGCAGGACCGCAGCGTGATGCAAGTACAGGACAAAGCGAACGGTAAAATTGTGATAAAAGGCTACACCAAAGCCTTGGTGAACGGCCGCGACTGCGGGCCCGTGGCCCACACGCTCAGCCTCACCATCTTGGGCGGCTCGTACCGCTACGAAGTCACCAACTTCGTCAACACCCACCACACCCCGACCGGCGAGTACGGCATGGGGCCCTTCGAAAACGAAAAGCCGCCGCTCTCGCTGGCTTACTCCGACGACGCCACCAACGCCCTGGTGCAAAACAACTGGAACACGCTGCGCACCAACACCGACGCCGACGTGAAAAGCATGCTTGCTTTCCTGCAAGCCGCCCTGGCCAACGGCACGCAGGACAAAACAGATTTCTAAAGCCCCCGCCTAAGCGCGGTGCAGGTGCTCCCACAGGGCCCACGCCAGGCCGGTGGCGGCCGCGAAAACCATCAGCGCGTACACAACGCGGGTTTGGCGGGCAATGATTTCATCGAGTTTCATGGGGAATCGGTGATGAGGTGCCGAAAGGAAACGGCAGGACCCCGGGGCCGGTTGTTACCCCCAGGTTATCATTTGCCGATGGAGCCGATTTTGGGCTGAATCTGGATGATGAAGCGCTTATTTTTCGCCTCGTCGGCCCCCGTGTAGCGGCCGGCCCCGCGGAAGCCGCTGCCCGCGGCCACCACTTCCAGGTTGGCCGGGAAACGCAGGCCGGCCTGCTCCCAGAGGCGCAGCACGGCCAGCGCCCGGCTGTAGCTGAGCTGCCGCACGGCGGGGCCGTCGAGGTTGTGGGGGTCGGCGTCGGGGTAGCGCAAGTCCTTGGCGGCCCGGCCCTCTACCACGATGAGGTACTGCACGTTAGCCTTCTTGTCCAGGTTTTTCATCTGGCTGAGCAGGAAGCGACCGGCCCGCACCAGGGGGCCCTGGGCGGCGGGCGGCAGCACGTCGCTCTTGGGCGCGAAGGTGACTTCGGAGTTCAGCTCGTAGCGCTTGTAGCGCTGGTTGTAGGTGAAGTAGCTGCTTTCCAGCCGCCGCAGCGCCGCCTTTATCTCGTCGAGCTTGCGCTTTTCCTGCACCTGTACCTTCAGCTCCGCAATCAGGTTTTCGTTGGTGCGCTGCTTGTCCTGAAACCGCTTGTAGCTGAGCACGAACAGCACCAGCATCACCAGAAACAGGGCCGTCATCAGGTCCACGTAGCTGGGCCAGAAGAAATCTTTGCGGTCCTGGTTCATTGTAATTTTAGTGCTTGGTTGGTGGTGCTTGGCCGCAGAGCGTCCGGCTTGTCCGGCGCCCGCGCAGCCGAAGCCGGAGGTTCTGTTCGCCGCACAAGCACCGTTACTTCTTGTTCAGACCCAACGCTTTCTGCAGCCAGCTGCGCTCGGTCAGCTGCTCCAGCACGGCGTTGGTGCGCGCAACCTGGAACAGCAGCTGCTGCTGCAAAGCCAGGTCGGCGTCGAGGCGCTGTTGCAGGCCCTGGATGGCCTGGCCGGTTTGCTGGGCCTGGCGCTCCTGCAGCTGGTTCAGGGCCTGCTGCTGGGCCGGCAGCTGGCTGAACGGGTTGAGGTATTCGACGATGCGCTGGTAAATGTTATCGGCCTTGAGCGCGTCGAAACGGCGCTGCCACTCGGCCTGGGCGTTCTCGGCGTCGGCGTTGAAATGGGCCAAGCGGGTGCTCATCATGCCGGTGAGCTGGCGGGCGGCTTTGTCGAAATACTGCTCCGTGTCGGCCCCCATGCGGTCCATGCGCTCCTGGCTTTGGTTGAAGAACCGGAACTGGCGGTCCACCGTCTCGTTGTGCTGCTGGAGCATCGCCGGCACCTGGTTGAGGCCGGTTTCGAGGCCCGTGAGGCGGCTGAGCAAACCTTCAACTTTGCGCACCACCTCGCCGCCGGCGGCCAGCGTGGCGTTGAGCTTTTCCTGGTACACCAAAAAATCCTCAAACAGGTGGGCGCTGCGGTCCATGCGGTCGAACACGGCCACCGAGGCGTTGGCCATCTCGGTGAAGCCAATCCCCTGCAAGCGCTCCAAAAAGCGCCGCTGCACCTCCGTGCTGCTGATAATCTGGTCGATGAGGGGCCGCAGCTGCTCAAACGCCGGCCCAATGGACTGGATGTCGTTGACGAATTTCACGTTGAAGCCGTCGAGCACCGTCTTGAGCGTGCCTAGGCTGCCGGCCATGTCGGAATGCAGAATCGGCAGCAGCTCGACCTGCAAAAACGAGTAATAGTCGTTGCGCAGGCGCTCGGCCTGGCGGCGGGCTGTGCGGTAGAGCGCGTTGCCCCACAGCGTGAGGCCCAGCCCGCACAAGCTGCCCACCATCGCCACCATGATGCCCCGCAGGAAGCCCGCGATGGCCGCGTCGTCGAACCGGCCGTCGCCCAGCACCAAGCTCACCAGCCCCAGAATGGCCCCGCCGAAGGTGCCCATCAGCCCGATGTAGAGCGGCAGCGAGGTGGTGGACTGGATTTCGCCGTCCAGCACCGCCACGCGGCGCTCGGTGAGGTCTTGGAGGATGTTGAAGTCGGCGGTGCCCTTGTTTTTGAGCAGGTACACGTTGGTGGTGGCCAGCACTTCGCCGAACTCCGGCGAGGGCGCGGTGCTCGCCACCGTGTCGACCTCGCGGCCGCTGGCCGGGTCGCTGACCTTGGCGAGGAATAGTGCCGGGGCCCCGGGAAACAGGTTTTCGAGCCGCCCAATCTGGGCGCGGGCCCCGAGAAAAGCCCGCACCTGCAAGCCAATCAGCAGCACAATGGCCAGGGCCTCAATTAGTAGCAACATAGAAATAAAGTGGAGTCAATGCCCAGGCTTGCTTGTAGAGACGCGACCCTTCGCGTCTCGGCCGCTGAACGGTTGGATTACCCGCAACGGCCAAGACGCGAAGGGTCGCGTCATTTGGGCAACCGGTAGTTAAGCGAAACGAATGCGGGCTTTGCGGACGATTTCCCAGTCGTCGCCGTCCACGCGGCGGAGCAGGCCGGGGGCCTCCGTCACGATGCGCGAGGCTGCGCCCTGGGGCGAATCGAACTCACAGGCCGGTTCCAGCACGTCGGCGTAGGAGCTGATGTGGCGCGGGTGCGAAGCCGGGTCGGGGTTCACCCGGAACGTGGTTTGGTCGGGCTGGGCGGGGTCCCAGGTCAGCTCGTAAATGCTGTTGTGCGCCGCCTGCCCCTGCAAAGCGTTGCGCCGAAACCGCCCGTTCACCGGCGCCGAGCTGACGTAGGCGCGGCGCGGGCCAGTCGGCGCGGGGGCCGCCACGGGCGCGGCTGCGGCTGCGGCTGGCGGAGCGACGGTTGCAGCGGTTTCCAGTGGCACCGCTGGGGCCGGGGCCACTGCCGGGGCTTCGGGCGGCGGCAGGGCCGTCGAAGCCGTTCGGGTCACGGGCCGGTTGGTGGCGGGCCGGGGTTGGTTTTGCGCCGGGCGGGGGGCCGACGACGGCCCCCCGGGCCGGTTTTGTTCAGTTAAGGCTTTGGCTATCATCTTCTGAACTTCCTTAAATTGGCCGGTGCTCAGCTCGTCCGTCGGGGCTGAAACGCGGGCCGCAGCGCTGGCGGAAGTGGAATGGTGCCGGTGCCTGGGCCGGGTCACAATCAAATACGCCACGCCCAATAGGCTCAGCAGCGACGCCGCCAGGGCCCACTGGCTCAGGTCGTGGCTTGCCGATGCGGGTTGGGCCACCACCGGCTGGGGCGGCGCGGCCACGCTTTCAGCCGGCTGCACCGGGGCGGTGCTCGTGATGCCCTGGGCCAGGGCCCCGCCCCGGCCGGCCCCGGCCAGCAGCACCGCCACGGCCAGGGCGCGGGCGGCGCGGGGGCCGGATTTAAGCAATTTGCGCAGCATAGTACCGTTCGTAAAGGCGTTGGGTGAGCTTGGGCAGGGCGTCGCGGAAGGCGAAGAAAAACAGGGTTTCGCCCAGCGGCGACGTCTCTTTGGCGGTGCCGGCGGCCAGCTGGTTGAAGCCCGCGTTGAGGCTGTCGCCCATCTCCTGCCGGAAGAATTCGCTGAGAAAATCGGCGTCAAATTCCACGTTCATCCGCGGCAGCAGGTCTTGCACGTCGGGGTCGTGGGCCAGGAAATCGACCAGGCGCTGGGCGTTGACGAGCACCGCGTCGCGGCGCTCGCGGGCCTGGGCCAGCGTGGGCTGGGCGGCCCGGCCCGCAACCGGGGGCGCTGGAGCCGGCGGCGCGGCGGCCGCGAAGGGGGCCACCACCTCGTCCAGCGTCTGGGGCTCCATCGGGAACGTATCGCCGACGATGGCCGAGGCCTTCATGTGCTCCATCAAGTCCTGCAACGCCAAATGCTCGCCCTGTTGGGCCGCGAAGAGGCGGGCCCCGCCGTTGGCGGTGGCTTCCTTGGGGTCGGCGGCCACGGTGAGGCGGAAATCGGCGGGTACGGGCTGGCCGGTGGCAAACGCCAGCACCAACTGCGCCAGCTTGGTGGCCGTGGGCTGGCCCGGGCGGAAATCAAGCAGCTTGATGTACGTGCTGCCCTTGCCGCTGAAGCTCAGGTGGCGCGGCAACGGGCTGATGCCCTGGGCCTGGGCGGCCTGCCCCACGTGGTACACGATGGCCGCAAAGTGCAGCAGCAGCACCACGCGCAGGTGCTGGGCCAGGATGATTTTTTCGCTGAACCGCAGCTGGTCGTCGAACCCAAACAGCAGGCTCACCACGTCGGAAGCGTAAAAATCGGGGTTTTTCAGGGCCTTGTCGAACGCGTTGCGGGCCTTCTGAAAAGCGTCTTTGTTGGTCTCGTCGGGCACCATCTTGCCCACCAGCGCTTCCTGGTAGCGCAAAAAACCGTTCAACCGGCCCCCGCGGGTCTGGCGCGAGCCGTCGCTCCAGAGCACGTCGCCGGCGAAGCGGAACGAGCTGATGGCCGCCGGCTGCTCGCCTTTCACAAACAGCACGTCGGTGGTGCCGCCGCCGATGTCCACGTTCACGGCGTTCACGCCGTCGCGCGGCTCGATGGCCCCCTGCTTCACGAGGTCCAGGTACGGGGCCAGCGACTCGCTCAGCACCCGCGGCGGAAACTGCTGGCGCTCGCCGAACACCCACTTGTACTCCTCGGCCCAGGTGTTTTCGAACACCAGCTGGGCGGCGGCGTTCATGCTCAGGGGCCGGAACCACACCACTTGGGTCTTGCTCACGTCGCCGTTGTTGAGGACCGTCTTGTGCTTGATTAACAGCAGCATTTCCCGCAAAAAGGCCCGCACCCGGCGCTGGCCGGCTTCGTTGTCGGCCCCGCTGGTTTCCCACTTCAGGTTGGTGCGGTAGTGGCCCACGGAGGCGTTCAGCTCGTCGCGGTTGATGTTGAAGCCAATGTTGACGTTGCCGAACAGCTGGGTGATCTGGCCCGCGAAAATCGGCGTTTCGCACGTGGCCGTGCGGATGGGAAAGGCGTAGTCGGCCCCCGGCGTGCCGATGAAGGCGGGCACGAACTCGCGGTTTTGGATCGTGCGGGCGTAGGCCAGGCTGCCGAAGCTGTTGCTGTAGCGCTCGGGCAGGGTGTTGGCGCGCTTCACCGGCTGGTTCAGCGTCACCACTTGCAGCTCCTCCTCGGTGGCGATGCTGAAGGGCTCGGGCGTGGTGTTGGGGCCCCGCATCAGGGCCACGTGGCTGTTGGTGGTGCCAAAATCGACGGCGAACGTGAAGTTGGCCGGGCCGCTCACCACGGGTTTCCAGCGGGGCACCACCACGTTGCGCACCGTGCGGAAGGGCGTGCCCGGCGCGTCGGGCAGCGGGCATTCCAGCTCCAGAAAGTCAAACGGCGCCTGCCGCAGCTGGTAGTAGAGGCTGGCCGCCCCAAACGGGTTGCGGGCCACGCGCACCTGCTTCTCGGCCGTGCGGGGGCCCTGCGCGTCGTGGAAATGCAGGTTGGCCAGCGTCGCGCCCGGGTTGTCGTCCACCAGCATCACCTCGTAGGTGTTGTTGATTTCGGCCTTTTCGTGCTTGTAGAACGGGAACACGCCCAGGTTCACCAGCGTCTCCACCAGGAAGCCGTTTTCGGGGCGCTGGCTCACGGCGCTGGGCAGCTTGCGGTAATAATTGCGCTCGTACACCACCGGCTGGCCGTTTTGCACGGGCACGGTCAGCGTCACGGTCACGTAGTTCATCTCGACGGTGAACTGCACGAGGCGGTTCACGTCGTCGGGCGTGAAGAAGGCGAAAAACTGCTTTTTCAGCGGCAGCAGAAACGGAAACTGCAGGTCCGCGTCGGTGTCAAAATCGGTGTACTGGTACGCCTTGCGGGCCCCCGGCTTGTAGATAACCGGCTGGCGGCCGGCCGCAAATTTGTCGCGGTTCAGCCCGTACGGCAGCTCCACGAGGAAATCTTCCAGCAAGTCGTTCACCGTCAGGTACGGGTAGGTGACGCCCAGCGCGGGCAGCACGCGGGCCGCCAGGTTGGCTTCCGGGTCGGCCCAGCCGATCTGGGCCCCCATGCCGGCCGCGCCCTTGGTGCCGCCGTAGTAGTTGCTGCCGGTCAGGTCCATGTCGGGCTTGAGCACGAGCGGCGCGGGGCCCTCCAGCACGCGCGTGGCGGCAATGAACCAGTCGCTGGTGCCCGGTTTTTGGGAGATGCGGGCCTGGTAAAGCTCGGCGCCCTTGACGCGCACCACGCCGCCTTCGTAGGTCAGCGGCTCGTAGTCGGCCAGGAATTCGGTGGGGTTGAGGTTTTGGCCGGCCACGTCGTTCACCCGCTGGCGGTCGGTGTCCTGCAAGTACTTGAACAGGCTGCTGGCGAAGGTTTTATCCCGCAGGTTTTTGTTGACGTCGAACCAGCCGTACAGGAATTTCTGGAACTCCGGGGCCCTATTTGCCAGCGGTACAATCGCCTGGTCGAAGTAGCGCCCGGTGCCGTTCACCCGCTGAATGTCCAGCGGCTGCAAGCCCTGCCGCGCAAATACCAGCGTAAACGGCGACGTGAGCCCCAGCAGCTCGCGCCGCCCGCTGCCGCGCGCCTCCCCAAAAATCAGGAACAGCGTTTCCACGCCCGCAAACTGCGGGTCGTTCAAATAAAGGCCCAGGGTGCGGCCCATCAGCCGGGTGGCCTCGTTGCCTTGCAGGGCCCTGAGCTGGTCGTCTTTGTGCCAGGGCAGCAGCGTAACGGCGTAGTTGGCAAACTGTTGGCGAAAGAACAGCAGCTCCAGCAGGTCCAGGCAGTGCGTCACCAAGTGGTGGTACACCGACGTGCCGTTGGGCTCGTGCCGCACGAACTCGAACGCCTCGGCCAGCAAATGCAGCTGCCCGAACGGCGTCGGAATCGAGGTGCTCGTGACGTGCGCCGAGCCGCCGTCGGGGTCGGCGATGGTCTTGATCTGGTTGTCGCTCAGGCGGTCGGACTGCTGCCAGCCGCGAAGCAACGATTTGCCCTGCTGGTGCAGGCGAAGGATGGTGCTCATAGGTTAACTAGCTATCGGCTAATATTTTTCAACTGCTGCGGTGCTGGCACTTGCACTGGCGCGAGGCTGCGCCTCGTGCCGGCCTTGGCGGGAGGCTGCGCCTCCCCGGTTTGAACAATTTTTCTGGCAACGAACCCAACGGCGGCCGGCGCAGCCTCTCAGCATGGCCGGCACGAGGCACCGCCTCGCGCCAGTTACCGGCCAGTTACTGTTGCATCAGCTCCTCAAAACCCTTTGATTTTGCTGTCCACGGTTTCGCGCATCACCTTGCTGAACAGCTCCACGAACTGCCCCGGCCTGGTGGGGTGGCCGACTTTGGAAGCACTGTCATCCAGGGCCTTGCGCAGCGAGTTGGTCACGATGCCTTTGTCGAAGAAGCCCGTTTCCACGCGCTGGCCGTACACCAGGTCGTTGTAGTCGGCCGAGCCGAGCTGGAACGGGGCAAAGGCCCGGTCGTTGGCCGCCAGCTCTTTAAGCCAGGGCGTGAAGCCGTAGGCGGGGTTGTCGAGCAGCTCGCGCAGGGCCCGGTAAAAGTCGTCGTGCTTCCACTCGGCGGGCAGCTGCAGGGTTTTGGCAAACACGGCGTCCATCGTGTTGGGCAGGCCGTGGGTGAGAAAGGTAGCGAAGAGCTGAAACCGCGTCAGGGCCCTCCCCAGCAGCGTCAGGCTCTTGTCGGGGTCGAGCGAGCCGAAGCGCACGGGCCGGTCGTCCTTCTCCAGGCCGTACTCAAAAAACAGCTCCTGGCCCTGCAGCTCGGTCCGGCTGTGGGCCATGAAATCGAACACCGCGAGGGCCCCCACCAGCTCGATGAAGTGGGCCCCGTTGGTTTGGTTGGCGCCGCCTTCCTGGTTGTCGTAGCTCTTAGCCACGGGGTCGGCCAGGTAATACAACGAGTTGAGGCCCCGCAGGTTGGTTTCGTAGTAGCTGAGCGCCGCCTTGGTTTTGGTGATGAAAAACCGTGAGTCGATGGCGCTGTCCGCGCTGGGGTTCACCTTGAAGTACGGCAGCACCGTGAGGCCGCCCATGGGGGCCTCGCGCAGGGCCTTTTCGTTGGGCAGGCGCTGGCCGCTGCTCAGGTCGGGGTAGCGCAGGTTCTTGAGCAGCAGCGGGAAACCCGCCGCCCCGGTACCGCCGAAGATGGAGCTGATGAAAAACACCCGGTCGCCGTCCTGCTCGTTAAAGTTGTTGGCAAACGCCTGGATTTCGGCCGAGCCCATCAGCCCGTTCAGCACCACCGAGCCCACGTTGGGGCTGCCTTTAAAGCCCACGGTGAGCGGGCTGGCCAGGTTTTCGGGCGTAAAGAGCAGGTCCACCAGGTGGCGGCTTTCCACCGGCATCCGGTCGTAGTGCAGGTAGTCGCGGAAACTCTCGTTGATGTTGCCGAAGTCGTACACGAAGGCGTCCTTCACGTCGCCGCTGCCGCTTTGGGCAATGGCCGAAAGCGTTTTGATGTCGGTGTGAAAAAAGTCGCCCACCGCCGGGGCCGGGTCCAGGGCCCGGCGCAGGCGGGCGTAGGTTTTGAGCAGTTCCACGGTGCGGTTCATGTCGCCGTTGCGGGCGTCGGGGTCGATGATGATGGGCACCACCGTGTCGCAATTCTTGATTTCGACGCCCGCCGCCAGCAGCATCGTCAGCGAGCGGACGACGCGCGAGCCCGTGCCGCCGATGCCGAATAAAAACAGTTTAGCCATTGAGATAGAACAGGAAAAGAGCAAAATAAGAGGTCGGAACGGGCCCGGGCAGCCGGCGAAAAGCCGGCCGCCCGGTAATCGCAGAAGGGTAATCGCTGCCTGGCAATTGCCCCGCCGTGCCCCCCATCAGAAGGTAGCGGCGCAACGATTAGCGGGCAGCCGGCGAAGAGCCGGCTGCCCGCCCCGCTCCCTTAGTTCGGCCAGCGCACCGGCGTGGTGCGGGCGCTGGTGGAAAACGATTTCACGACAAACGACCAAAACACAAAAAACAAGGCCCCGAAGAGCGCATTCACGCACAAAAAGCCCAGTACGTAGCGGTTGTAGGCCGATTGCTCAATGCCTTCCAGGGCCACGCCGCTGCTGTTGAGGGTTTCCGCCACGACCGAGTGCGCCTGCGAATACGCCAGGCCGGCCGCCACCACGGCCGTCAGCAGCCCGAACAGCAGCCAGTGCGAGGTTTTGAACAGCGCCGTGGTCATCAACCGGTTCAGCACCACGTAATAAACGAGGGCCATGCCCAGCGCCACGGCGAAAAACGTGCTCAGCCCCACGCCGGGGAAAATGCTTTTTTGGTAGACGGGGATGAGCGACGACGGGGCCGGCGTGCCCAGCAGGGCCTGGTAGAGGGAAGTGAAAAGCTGTTGAAACATAAGGGTTTTGGTTGGCAGTTAGGAAGTTACTCGGCGCGCTGCACCCGCACGGGCAAATCGAGCGAAAGCTGGGCGCCGGGCTGGTCGGCGAAGTAGTCGGCCACGCCTTGCAGTACGTCGGCGAGCAGGAAAGTTTTGGGGCCCTGCCGGGCGATGTTGCTGTCGTTGGCGGTGGAGGCCTGGGCGACCCACGCGGGCTGCTGGCGCGGCAGCGTGAGGTGCAGCAGGGCCCCCGCGCCGGGAATTTGATTCACGCGGATTTTAGCTAAGTGCGTGTACTGCTGCAAGTAAGGCTTGCCCGCGGCGGCCGGCTCCTGGGCCACGGGCCAGGTGCGCAGCAGCGCGGCGTTGGTGGCGGCGGGGTCGAGGCGCAGGCCCTGGGCGGCGGCTTTCTGCCACTCGGCGGGCACCGCTTTCAGGTCGAGGCCGAGCACGATTTCGGCCGGCTCCTTCCGCGACACGCTCTTGGTGAGGGCCACGGCGGGCACGGCCCCGGCGTCGGCCTTGTACCATTCGCCCGCGTTCTGGAAGTGGTCGAGGACGGCGTAGGGCGGCGCGAACCGGGTGTTGAAGTGGGCCTGGGGCTGGCCGGCCAGCCGCTTCAGCAGGCTGCCGTCGACCCGGCCCACCAGCTCGGGGGCCCCGACGACCCAGATGTAGTACGGCAGCTTTTCGCCGCGCAGGGCCTGGGAATGCGTGCGGTTGCCGGGGTAAAAGTTGCCCCGAAACTCCGACGTGCCGGCGAACACCGACACCGCCAGGCCGGCCGCGTCGGCGGTGCTCAGGGCGTCTTTCACGTCGGTTTTCACGCGCCAGGTTTCGCCGGGGTTTTTGGGGCCGTAGATGAAATCGGATACGATGATGCTCACCGTGCCGGGCTTTTTGGCGTGCAGCTTCAGGGCCTCGGCCAGCATTTGGGGCAGCTCGGTGCCCAGTGCCGGGTGCTGAATGCCGGTGCTGACGGCCCCGGCCAGTTCGTTGTAGGTGGCCGGCACGAGCACGCGCGGGTCGGTGCCGGTGGCTTCCTTCACGAAGTAAAAGGCCGGCGGCGCGGCCTGCTGGCTTTTTTGGCCGTTCACGTCGGAGAGCAGGGCCGTCACGGTTTGCTGAAAGCCGCTGCCGGCCTGGCCCGGCGCGTTGGCGTGCATGAAGCCCTGCATGCCGCCCGAGGCGTCGACCAACACGTTGATCTGAGCAATTTTAGCCGCCGAAACCGCCGGGGGCCCCGCCGTTTTGCCGGCGCCTTTCCCCGAAGTCGCGTCGGAGCCGCAGGCCGCGGCCAGTCCGCTCAGCGGCAGCAGCAGGGCGTATTTACGAAAAATCGAAACTGGAATCATGCGCCGGAAAACAGACTAACGAAGGAAGCAACGGGTCAATACTATCTTTTTCGGCACCAAGTTACCCCCTACCGCGCGCTCCGGCCGGCCCCTGCACATAACAGGCCAAACCGGCCCGGTTGGGCCAGCCAGGCCAACGATTTCGGCCGTACGGTTGTTGTACAGGCTGACGGCCGTTGGCCGCCCCGGCGCGGGGGCTTACCTTTGCGGCCGCTTGTTTCAGGTACTTAGCCCGTTTATGCCCAACGTCATTTCCACCGATATCTGCATTATCGGGGCCGGCCCGGTCGGCTTGTTTGCCGTGTTTGAAGCCGGTCTGCTCAAACTCCGCTGCCACGTCGTCGATGCCCTCCCCCAGCCCGGCGGCCAGCTCACCGAAATTTATCCCAAGAAGCCAATTTACGACATTCCGGGCTTTCCCGAAATCCTGGCCGGCGACTTGATAGCCAACCTGTTGAAGCAGATCGAGCCCTTCCACCCCACCTTCACGCTGGGCGAGCGGGTGGAGCAGTTTGCCAAGCTCGACGACGGAACGTTTCAGCTCCACACCACCGACGGGGCCGAGATTTTGTGCAAGGCCGTGGCCATCGCCGGGGGCCTGGGCTCGTTCGAGCCGCGCAAGCCGGCCGTCGAAAACCTCGAGCGCTTCGAGGGCGGCAAGGGCGTGCACTACATGGTGCGCGACCCCGAGCACTTCCGCGGCAAGAAAATCGTGATTGCCGGCGGCGGCGATTCGGCCCTCGACTGGACCAACTTCCTCGCCGACGTGGCCGCCGACGTGACGCTGGTGCACCGCGGCACCACCTTCCGCGGGGCCCTCGACTCGGCCGAAAAGGTGCAAACCCTGGCCAAAGCCGGCAAGATTAAGCTTGTGCTGAGCAGCAACGTGACCCACCTGCACGGCAACGGCCACTTGCAGCAAGTCACCATCACCGGCAACGACGGCGTGGCCGAGACCGTGCCGCTCGACGCTTTCGTGCCCCTTTTTGGCCTCACGCCCAGGCTGGGGCCCATCGGCGAGTGGGGCCTGGGCCTCGAAAGCGACGCCGTGGAAGTGAACACGCTCGACTACAGCACGTCGGTGCCCGGGGTGTTCGCCATCGGCGACATCAACACCTACCCTGGCAAGCTCAAGCTCATCCTCTGCGGCTTCCACGAGGCGGCCCTCATGTGCCAGGGCGCCTTCAAATACATTTACCCCGACAAAAAATACACCCTCAAGTACACGACGGTGAACGGGGTTCCCACCATGTGAACAACTGAATGGGTGAACGAGTGGCGGCGATGGTCCGCGGCCCGTTCGCCCGTTCCCCGTGCACTCTTTTACTCAATGGAAAACGACATCCGCATCTACGTGGAAGAGGCCCCCGGCCAGCGCCGCGAGCTGGAGGCCCCCACCGACATGGGCCTGAGCCTGATGGAGCTGCTCAAGGCCAACGACTACCCCATTCAGGCCACCTGCGGCGGCATGGCCCTGTGCGCCACCTGCCACGTGGAGGTGCTGGCCGGCCCCGCCCTGCCCGAGCCCCAGGACGCCGAGCTGGACATGCTCGAAACCCTGCCCCACGTCTACGAAGGCTCGCGCCTGAGCTGCCAGATTCGCCTCGCCCC
>JANXOE010000086.1 GCA_025353745.1 Hymenobacter sp. | reverse complement strand
CCTGGCCCTGGCCGGGCGCGCGTTCGACTACGTACGCCAGCACTTCATCGACCCTGAGTTTGGCGGCGTGTACTGGACCGTGGACGCCCAGGGCCGCCCGCTCGACCCCAAAAAGCAGGTGTACGCGCTGGCCTTCACCATTTATGGTTTGGCCGAATATTACCGCGCCAGCCGCGACGAAAAGGCCCTGGCGCTGGCCCAGGCGCAGTACCGCGCCATCGAGCAGCACAGCTTCGACGCGGCGCAGGGCGGCTACCTGGAAGCCTTTGCCCGCGACTGGCAGCCCCTGGCCGACCTGCGCCTCAGCGCCAAGGACGCCAACGAGAAAAAGACCATGAACACGCACCTGCACGTGCTGGAGGCCTACGCCAACCTGTACCGCGCGTGGCCCGACGCCGGCCTGGCCCAGCAGATCCGGGGCCTGCTGCGCGTGTTCGACGCGCACATCATCGACCCGCATACGCACCACCTGCGGCTGTTTTTCGACGAAAGCTGGCAGTCGAAGTCAGAAGTAATCTCCTACGGGCACGACGTGGAGGCCGCGTGGCTGCTGCTCGAAGCCGCCGAGGTGCTCGGCGACCCGCCGCTGGTGGCCCGCTTCCGGCAGCTGGCCGTGCCCATGGCCGCCGCCGCCGCCGAGGGCCTCGACGCCGACGGGGCCCTCAACTACGAGCTAGAGCCCGGCCACCTGGTGCGCGAAAAGCACTGGTGGGTGCAGGCCGAGGCGATGGTCGGCTTCCTCAACGCCTACCAGCTCGGCGGCGGCGCGCACTTCCGCGACAAGTTCGAGGCCGCGTGGCGCTTCGTCCAGGCGCACCTCCTCGACCGGGTGGGCGGCGAGTGGTTTTGGGGCGTGGGCGCCGACGGCGCCCTGATGCCCGGCCAGGACAAGGCCGGCCTCTGGAAATGCCCCTACCACAACGGCCGCGCTTGCCTCGAAATCCTGCGGCGCGGCGCCTGACGCCGATTTGCCTTACCCGCTTCATCGCCATGGACAGACGCCACTTGCTACAAGTTTCCGGCACGGCCCTGGGGGCCCTGCAAGTGGCGGGGCAGCGGCAGCGGCCCTACGCGCAAAAACCCGCGCCCCGCCAAGTGGCGGCTCCACGGCCAAATCGTTGCATTTGATTGAACCTAACGGCCTCTTTCAAAAGAATGTGGACTGCCAGGCCTTTCTCAGCCTGAGTTTTTATTTACCCGCTTGCCATGAACCGATTTTTGCTCGCCGCCTCGCTGCTGACGGCCGCCGGGGCCCACGCCCAAACCTATTCCGCGAAAGACTACGGGGCCCTCGGCGACGGCAAAACCCTGGCCACCGCCGCCCTCCAGAAGGCCATCGACGCCTGCAACCGCGGCGGCGGCGGCACCGTGGAAGTGCCGGCCGGCACTTACCTCACCGGCACCATCAACCTGAAAACCAACGTCAACCTGCACCTCGGCAGCGGGGCCGTCCTCAAGGGCAGCCCCAACCTGGGCGACTACCAAACCTATTCGGTGCCCACGTTCGGCACCAACCGCTACGGCATCCTCTACACGGCCAACGCCCAGAACGTGTCCCTGACCGGCCCCGGCACCATCGACGGCGACAACGCGGCATTCTACGATTTCACGCAGGCCAAGAAAATTGACACCGCCAGCACGCGCTACACCCGCCAGAAAAACAACTACCGCCGCGTGGCCGGCGGCATCGGCGACGGCCCCGTGGTGCCCAAGGACCGGCCCCGGCAGATGGTGATTTTTGCGCAGTGCAAAAACGTGCGCGTCACCGACGTGTCGCTGCTCAACTCGCCGTTCTGGACCCTGCACTTCGCCGATTGCGACGCGGTGAACGTGGACGGCATCCGGCTGTGGTCGGGCCTGTTGGTGCCCAACGCCGACGGCATCGACGTGACAAGCAGCAGCAACGTGACCATCGAAAACAGCGACATCCGCGCCGGCGACGATGCCATTTGCGTGGCCGGCTACGACCACCACTTCGAAATTGCCGGCTTCAGCGGCCTTAAGCACCCCTGCGAGAACATCAACATCAACAATTGCAACCTGCAATCTTCTTCCAGCGGCATTCGCATCGGGTTTTTGGACCAGAATCCGGTGCGCAACGTCAACGTGAGCAACTGCAACATCACCAACTCGACGCGGGGCATCGGCATCTTTTTGCGCGATGAAGGCTCGATTGAAAACCTGACCTTCAGCAACGTCCGCATCGAAACCAAGCTGCGCACCGGCGATTGGTGGGGCAACGGCGAGGCCATCCACATCTCCGCCATCCGGGGCAAAGAGGGCGTGAAGCTGGGCCGCATCAAAAACGTGACCTTCACCAACGTCAGCTGCAAGGCCGAAAACGGCATCCTGCTCTACGGCACCGACGAAAGCGCCCTGGAAGACATCACCTTCAACAACCTGAAACTGGAGTTCACCGACAGCCCGCTCAACGACGTGGCCGGCGGCAACGTGGACCTGCGCGGCAACTTGGACCCCAAATTTGGCCTTTTCGCCCGCGACATCCCGGCCTTTCTCGCCGAGCACGTGAACGGCCTGACCATCAACGATTTTAAGTTGGAGTGGACCAAACCGCGCGCCACTTTCCTCACCAACGGCATCGAGGTCAACCACTTCCAGAACGTGCGCATTGCCAACTTCACCGGCACGGGGGCCCCCGGCAACCCCACCGCCCGCCCGGTGGTGCTGAGCGACGGCACCAACGCCGCCGTGGACCTGCCCAAAAACCTGGTGGTGCGCAAAAACGTGCGGTAGCATTCGGCCCGGCCCCTGCCACGGGCAACTTTACTGCGGGCGTACACGCGCCCGCAGGCGAAAGCCCCTTTAAACGATGATGCTCACGCCATCAAGCCGGCGCTGTGGGAGCGATGGCCCCAAGGCGTCCGAGCCAGTAGCAAGGCAGTCGCCGAAGAAAAAAAGGGGAGCGCCCAGTACATTATAACCTACATGCTATAAATAGGACGCAAACGCGTTTTGGATCTCGCCAACCGGTAGCCAGGCGGCGGCCGTTTTTTTGGTGTGCGGCTGCATCGCGCCCAGACTGCTCTGCGCCCTTGGTAATTTAACTGTGCTTGTGCTTATTCGGTTTATCCGCCCCACCGGCACCAAAGAAGCGCCACCAATCGGTCGGCTGGATACGAAAATGGTAAATAATATGATTAATCTTATAAATATTATTCGGCTACCACTAGCCGAAAACTTAAAAATCCAAAAACAACGGCAACGGCAGCGCTTCCGCGGAAAAAGCAGTTTACGGCGGTGGGAACGTCAAAAAAATGGTTAAAAACCAGATTAATTCCTAATATGCCCATTCCCATGACAAACATCAGGTGCGCCAGTGTAAACTTTTTCATAGAAATGGCTTTAAAGCAGCGATAAATGAGAGAAACTGGTCGGTGCGCAATACAATTACGGTTACTGATCCAAATGTAACAAAAATTATAATACGGCAAAGAAAATAGTTTTCTGACCCCACTATTTCAGTTTCGGCTCGCGGTATCGTCTTTGGGAAGGCCGCGCCAACGCGGGCCTTATTGGGGCCCTGCGGCGCCGGCCGGGGCGGCCAAAGCAAACCCGGCCACGGCAACGCCTACTTTTGGCTTTCTGTTGTCCGCTGCATTCCCCATCCGCACGTTTTGCCCTCTCGCCACCCGCTGCCAACAAAAAAGCCCCCGACGTTACCGTCAGAGGCTTTCAGTGATCCCGCTGGGATTCGAACCCAGGACCCGTACATTAAAAGTGTACTGCTCTACCAGCTGAGCTACAGAATCAGTTCGGGGAAAACAAGAAAGGCGATACCTTTTTTGTGGGTACAAAAGTACGGCGCCCTTTCGGATTACACAACCCCGCTGCAAAAAAAAGCGCCTTGGCACTTTGCGTGGGCCGTATTGGCGGGGTTTATGCTGCTGCCTTTCTGGGGCTTGGGTGCCGGTGGCGGCGCGCAAAAAAAAATCCTGCCGCCCGCTAACGCCGAGGCCAGCGCCTTGCAGCGGGCCGATTCGCTGCTGGCGGCGAACCAGTTTGCGGCGGCCGGGGCCGCGCTGCGGCAGCAGGTATGGCAGCGCCGCCGGGCATCGGCGCGGGTACTGTTGCAGCTCGCCTACGCCGAGCAGCAGCAAGGCAACTACCCGGCCGCCCTGCTTTACCTGGCCATGGCCCAGGCCCGGCAGCCCCGCCTCGATACCTGGCAGCAGCAAGTGGCCCTCGCCGCCCGGCACCGCCTGGTGGGCTACCCCACCACCTGGCAGCAGGAGCTGCGGGTGCGCGCCCAACGCTACTACTACCCCGGCCTGCAAGCGCTGCTGGCCGGGGCCGTGCTGGGGGCCGTGTGGCTGGGCTGGCGTTTCCGCCGGGCCCGCCCCGCCGCGTGGGTTGCCTACGCGGGCTATCTGGGGTTGGCCGGGGCCTACTTGTTGGCGCTGCCGCCGGGGCCCGTGGGCCTGGTGGCCCGGCCGGGGGCCGTGCTGATGGCCGGGCCAGGCGCCGGGGCGGCTTGGCTGAGCACGGCCGCGGCCGGCGACCGGCTGCCGATATTGGGCCGACAAGATATTTGGTGCCGGGTGCGCTGGCAGGAGCGCGACGCCTACATCCGCACCGCCGACCTGGTGGTGGTGGAGTAAGAAATTAGCATTTATCAATTTATACTTGCCAGCGCGCATTCTCTTCGTCATTGGCAGCCATTAAGAGCCTACCCGAATGGGCCGGGAGCTTGTCATTCCGAGGCAGAAGGAACCTGGGTAAAACCAGTCAAGAGCAGTCCTCAGATTCCTCCTGCATCAGAATGACAAACCCCTATTCGGGCAGCTATTAAATGTTGATTGTAGCTACTGCATTTCGCCGGCTTCTTCTTTCTGGAAGTGTTGGAGCACGAGGCGGTCGGTCAGGCCGGGCAGCCATTTATTGAGGAAAACGGTGAGCTTGCCCTGGGCGGTGAGCACGAGGGTGCGGCGGCGGGCGGCCACGGCGCGCAGGATGGCGTCGGCCACGGCTTCGCTGCTCATCATGGCGCCTTCGTCGCGCGGCGACTCGCCCTGGGCCGCCCCGTCGGCGGCCAGGGCCCCGGCCCGGATGTTGGAAGCCGTGAAGCCGGGGGCCGCCGTGAGCACGTGCACGCCTTGGGGCAGCAGCTCCGTGCGCAGGGCTTCGAGGAAGCCGTTCATGGCGAACTTGGAGGCCGAGTAGCCGGTGCGGCCCGGCAGCCCCCGGTAGCCGGCGATGCTGCTGATGCCCACGATGCTGCCCTTGCTGGCCAGCAGGTGCGGCAGGGCAAACTTGGTGGTGAAAACGGTGCCAAAAAAGTTGGTTTGCATCAGGCGCTTGATGACGGCGAGGTCGGCGTCCTGGAAGCGGGCCCGCATGGAAATGCCGGCGTTGTTGAGCAGCACGTCGAGGCGGCCGAAGCGGGCCACGGTGGCCTCGACGGCGCGGGCGGCGGCGGCTTCGTCGCCCACGTCGGCTTGCACGGCGAGGTGGGCGATGCCGGCGGCGGCCAGGGCCTGGGCGGCGGCCGCCAGGCGGGCGTCGTCGCGGCCCGTGACGGCCACCGCGTAGCCGGCGCGGCCGAACGCCAGGGCGCAGGCCCGGCCAATGCCGGACGTGCCCCCGGTGATGAGCACAGTTTTTTGGGACATGGAAAAATACGTTTGGAAGAAAAACGAAACGAAACGGAGGGCCCCGCCGAAACGGGCGGCCGCAAACCTACGGCCGGGCCCGATGCCCGGCGACGAAACCGGCAGAGCCGGCGGCGCGGACCGTTTGCTGGGGGGTTTTTCTTTACATTTAATCCCGGCAAGGGCCCGGCACTGGAAATGGGTAAATTAAACAGCAAAGGCCTGTTTTTTTGCGGGCAATTATCCGGCTGGTGGCCTTTTATCCTTTCAATACAAAAGCCTTCGCGCTGAAAAACCAGCGGTTACCACCCCGCCAAGCCGTGCCTGATATGACCCCAAATTTACTTCGACGCTTGGGTGGGCTGGCCCTGCTGGCGCTGGCGCTGGTGCTGGGCCCGGCCGGCGCGGCGCGGGCCACCCACTTGCTGGGCGGCGAAATGAGCTACCGCTACCTCGACGCCAACGGGCCGGCCGCGGCGCCGTTCCGCTACGAGATAACGGTGACCATCTACAACAACTCGCTGCCGGGGGCCGCCAACCCCAACCCCAACGCCGTGGTGGGCATTTACGACCGCGCCACGGGAAATCAGATCGTGCTGACGACGACCAACTACCCCCGCCTCGCCCGGCAGGGCAGCACCACGGGGCTGATGAATATTGCGTCGACTTCGCTCTCGCCGGTGCTCCAGCCGCTCACGGCGGCGGGGTGCACGGCCCTGGGCCCGGCCCAGCCGTTTCGGCTCCAGAAGTTCGTGGGCGTGGTGAGCCTGCCGTTGTCGGCGGAGGGCTACTACGCGGTGTTCACGCGCGGGGCGCGCAACCTCGACGCCACCAACCTGAGCACGGGCGACAACGACCAGCCCCTGACCCTCTACACGAGCATGGCCCCGGCGCTGCTGCCCAACCACGCGCCGGTATTTGCCGACACGGCCGTGGCCGTGGTGTGCCAAAACGATACGACCATCAGCCTGAACAACGCCGTGGACGCCGACGGCGACCGGCTGGTGTACTCGTTCGGCACGCCGTATGGCCTGTTCCAAAGCTCGGGGCCCAACCTGCCGCTCAGCTTTCCGCCCCTGCCGCTGGCCGTGGACTACAACCCCGGCTATTCGCTGGCCCACCCGCTGGGCGAGGGCCCCGGCAACTTTGCCCTGCTCGACGCCAGCACCGGCGTGGCCCGGTACGGCGCCACCCAGCAGGGCAAGTACGTGGTGGCGGTGAACGTGGAAGAATACCGCACCATCAACGGGCGCGAAGTGCTGATCGGGACCACGCGGCGCGACTTGCAGCTGGTGGTGGCGCAGTGCCCCGCCACCCGGCCGCCGGTGCTGCCGTCGGCGCTGGCCACGCCGCGGGCCTACACCGTCGAGGAGGGCCAGCCGCTGACGGTGCCCATCACGGCCACCCAGCCCGACGGCCACCCGCTGGTGCTCACCGCCAACAGCGCCCTGCTCGACGGCCCCGGGGGCTATAACGCCACCTTCAACGGGGGCCCCGGCACGCGGGCCCCGGGCAGCCCCACCGGCACGGCCTCGGCCACCGGCGCCGGCGCCGTGACGGGCACTTTCGCCTACACCCCCGCCTGCGGCGACGCCCGCGCCGCGCCCTACGACGTGGCCCTGACCGTGAGAGACCTGGGCTGCGGCGGCAAAACCGCCGCCGACGTCGTCCGCATCACCGTGACGCGGCCAGCGGCCCCCACGGGCCTGATCGGCGACGCCGCCGTTTGCGCCCAAACGCAGCACGCTTACACCGCCGCTGGCCCCGCCCCGGCCTACCGCTGGCGGGCGGTGGGCGGCCGCCTCGTGGGCCCCGGCACCGGCCGCTCGGTGCAGGTGCTGTGGGGCGCCGCCGGGCCCGGCATACTGGTGGCCCGGGGCGTTTCAACTTACGGCTGCCCCACCGACTCGGTGAGCTTGCCGGTGGCCATTCTGGTGGCTCCGGCCGTGGCCGTGACGGGGGCCCTCAGCATTTGCCAGGGCGCTTCTACCACGCTGGCCGTGGCGGGCGCGGGCCCGGTGTATATTCTTACCGGGGGCGGCACCACCCAGACCGGCCCCGGCCCTTTCGTGGTGGCGCCCGCCCAAACCACGACCTACACCGTGACGGGCACGCCCAACGCCAACGGCTGCACCGGCAGCGCCGAGGCCACGGTGGCCGTGCTGCCGCTGCCCGCCGCGGCCCCCGGCGCGGCGGTGGCCCTGTGCCCCGACGGCACGGCGCAGCTCGGCGCGGCCCCAGTGGCGGGCCTGGCCTACCGCTGGAGCCCGGCCACGGGCCTGAACGATCCCGCCATCGCCAACCCCACCGTGACGCTGCCCAACCCGACTGCCGCGCCCGTGGTGGTCGTGTACACCCTGGTGGTGACCGCGCCCACCGGCTGCGCCGCCACCGGCACCGTGGCCGTGACGGTGCAGCCCGCCCCCGCCGTGCGCGCGGGGCCCGCCGCCACCGTGTGCGCCGGCCAGCCCGTGGCGCTGGGGGCCCCCGCCCGCCCCGGCTATACTTATAGCTGGACGCCGGCCGCCGGCCTGAGCAGCCCCACCTCCGCCCAGCCCACCTACACGGCCGCTAATGCTACGGCGGCCCCAATGGTGGTAAAATTTCGCGTGACGGGCACCTCGCCGGAAGGCTGCGCGGCCCGCGACTCGGTGCTGGTGACGGTGAACCCGCTGCCGCCGCAGCGCACCATCACCGGGCCGGGGTTTGTGTGCGATTCGGCGGCGGCCTTCACCGGGACGTACGCGGTGGCCGGTGCCAGCCCGGCTTCGACTTACCAATGGACGGTGACGGGCGGCACGCTGCTCGGCGGGCAGGGCACGGGGCGCGTGGCGGTGCGCTTCGCGGCGGGGGCCCCGGGCCGGGCGCTGGCCGTGGTCGAAACGTCGGAGTACGGCTGCACCGGCGCGGCGGCGTCCAGCCTCAGCATCTTGCT
>JANXOE010000327.1 GCA_025353745.1 Hymenobacter sp. | reverse complement strand
TTGCTTTCCGCCCTCAGCGCCTACTACGTGGCCCAGCTGCGGTTCAACTACAATTTCAACGACTTCTACCCCGCCGGCGACCCCGACCTGGACTACTACCAGGGCTACACCCAGCGCTTCGGCAACGACAACGACTACGTGCTGCTGGGCCTGGAGGCCCCGGCCGGCCGCACCGTGTTCGACCCCGCCTTTCTGCGGGGCGTGGACTCGCTCACGCGGCTGGCCCGGCGGCAGCGGCACGTGGCGGCCGTGACTTCCCCCACCACGCTGGCCAACCCGGTGGTGGAGGGGCTGGGGGTGTTCAATGTGCCCTACCTGCACCCCGCCGCCTACCGCGCCGACCCCGCCGCGCGGGCCCGCGACTCGGCCCTGATCTACCGCACGCCGGGGCTGGTGGGCAACGTGTTCAGCCCCGACGCCCGGGCCGTGACGCTGGTGGTGCAAACCACGCCCGACCTCAAAAAGCCGCCCGGCGACTCGCTGCTGGCCGTGCTGCGCGGCGGGCTGGCGCGCTTCGGCTTCCCCGAAAAAAGCTACCACCTGGCGGGCAGGGCCGTGGCCCAGTCGGTGTTCGTGGACCGCCTCCAGCGCGAGCTGGCCGTGTTCATGAGCCTGTCGGTGCTGCTCGTGACGGCCCTGCTCTGGTTCACGTTTCGCACCTGGTGGGGCGTGGTGCTGCCGCTGGTGGTGGTGCTGGGGGCCATCCTCTGGGGGCTGGGCGTGATGGGGGCCTGCGGCGTGCGCATCGACCTGATGACGGCCCTGCTGCCGGTGATGATGTTCGTGGTGGGCACCTCCGACACGGTCCACATCATCACGCGCTACGTGGCCGAGCTGGGCTACGGGGCCACCAAAAAAGAGGCCCTGCGCGTCACCATCAAAGAATCGGGGTTTGGCTCGGCGCTGTCGGCCGTCACCACCAGCCTGGGGTTTTTCACGCTCATGACGAGCTCCATCCGGCCCATCTACAACTTCGGGCTCTTCACCGGCATTGCCGTGCTGCTGGCCTTTGGGCTGAGCTTCACGCTGCTGCCGGCCCTGCTCACGCTGCTCAAAAAGCCCCAGCTGCGGGTGCCGCGCCAGCAGGGCCACAGCTGGGACGGCGTGCTCGAACGCCTGTTTCGGCAGGTGCTGGCGCGGCGGCGGCTCATTTTTACCGTCAGCGCGCTGGTGGTGGCGGTCTCCGTGGGGCTGGCCACGCGGGTGCGCATCAACTCCTCGCTGCTCGACGACCTGTCGAAAACCGACCCCGTGCGGCTGGATTTCGGCTTCTTTGAAAAGCAGTTCGCCGGCGTGCGCCCCTTCGAGCTGGAGCTGCAGCCGGCCCCCGGCCGCACCGTGTACGACCTGGGCGTGCTGCGCCAGACCGAGCGCATCGAAACCTACCTGCGGGGGCCCTACGGCCTGCGCTTCGCGGCCTCGCCCGTCACGCTCGTCAAGTCGCTGCGCAAGGCCCTGCACGGCGGCGACCTGGCCGACTACCGCCTCCCCGCCGACGCGGCCGAGCTGCGCGGCCTGCAAGGCAAGCTGCGCCTGTTCCGCCAAAAGCCCGAGTTCCGGGCCCTGGCCCTGCCCGACGGCCGCGCCGGCCGCCTCACCGGCCGCATGGCCGACGTGGGCAGCATCCGCGCCGACGCCCTGAACGCCGGGCTGCGCCGGTTCCTGCGCACGTCCGTCGATTCGACGGTGCTGCGCACGCGCCTCACCGGCTCGTCGAATTTGATCGACAAAAACAACGAAAACCTGACCGTCAACATGATCACCGGCATGAGCATCGACGTGCTGATGGTGACCGTGATTGTGCTGGCGCTGTTCCGGTCGCTGCGCATGACGGTGGTCGTGCTCATCCCCAACCTCGTGCCCATCCTCGTCGTGGCCGGCGTGATGGGCCTGGCCGGCGTGAGCATGAAGGTGAGCACGAGCATCATCTTCACCATCGCCTTCGGCATCGCCGTCGACGACACGATTCACTTCATCAGCAAGCTGCGCCTCACGCTGGCGCACGAAACCTCCATTTTCAAGGCCGTGCGCCACACCTACCTGCTGGCCGGCAAGGCCGTGATTGTGACGTCGCTGATATTGGTGGGCGGCTTTTCCACGCTGCTGTTTTCGTCGTTCGACGGCACGTTTTACGTGGGCTTCCTCATCGGCCTCACGCTGCTCTTCGGCGTGGTGGCCGAGCTGACGCTGCTGCCGCTGCTGATTTTATATTTTTACAAGCGACCGAAGGAAATTGCGAAAGTTTTGAATTAAACCTAGGCATTCAGGGCCCCCACGATGTTTCTTTGGTAACCGGCGGCGCCAGCTTTTTGGGGCGGGACCGGCCCCTTCGCTTCCACCCGTTCTCGCCGATGGCCCCCCGTCTTCCCTCTTCGCAAAACCGCGCGGGCCGGCCCGACGATTCCTGGCAAGATTCGCTAACAGCCGGGCTGAAAAAACCCGTCCGGGTCGCCCAGAAGGCCCTGAAGCACGTGGCCCAATGGCTGTACCGGCGGGCGGGCCTGGTGTTTTTGGACAAGGCGCAGACCGAGGCGTACCTGCGGCCCCACCAGCTCGCGGCCCACCCGCAAAACGCGCTTTCGCTGCCCGAAGTGCCGAACCACGGGGCCGCCCGGCCCATTTTTCCGGCCACGCAGGCCGTCACGGCCCCGGTTTTCGTTTGGCGCTACGCGCCCGGCCGCGCGCGGGCCCGGCTGCTGCCCTACGGCGGCATCGTGGCCGACGGCCGCGTGCTGTGCACCGACGACAACACGGCTGATTTTCACCGCAACACCTTGGCCCTGCACAAGCGGGCCACCGTGCACGCCAAGACCCTGCTGGCCCCCTGGAGCCATTACCTCGACGGGTTCATGTGGGGCGGGTACTACGACTTCGTCTTCATCGTGGCCGCCAAGCTGTGCCGGATGAAAGCCGCCCTGCCCGCGCCGGCCTTCCACGAAGCCCTGGTGGCCTACCCGCTGTTCGGCACGGCCTACGAGCGGGAGTATTTGGCGCTGCTCGGCATCGGGCCCGAACAGGTGTTCGACAGCCGGCAGACCAACGTGC
Source organism: Hymenobacter sp. (assembly GCA_025353745.1). Lineage (GTDB taxonomy): Bacteria > Bacteroidota > Bacteroidia > Cytophagales > Hymenobacteraceae > Hymenobacter. The sequence continues at coordinate 349 of JANXOE010000327.1, read as the reverse complement.
GCTTTGACGCGTGCGTGCTGGGCAACGCCGGGCACTGGTTTTACCCGAACGCGGCCGACGTGGCGGCCCTGCGCACCCACGTGCTGGCCCAAATGCCGCCCGCGCCGCCCGCCCGCAAGCGCATCTACGTGAGCCGGGCGGGCCGCCGCCGCGTCCGCAACGAAACCGAGCTGATCGGCTTGCTGAAAACGTACGGCTTCGAGGTCATCGCCGACACGCCGCGGACCGTGGCCGAGCAGGTGGCCCTCTACCGCGGCGCGTCGTTCATCATCGGGCCCCACGGCGCGTCGTTCACCAACATCCTGTGGTGCAGGCCCGGCACGCACCTTTTCGAGTTGTTTTCCGCCAC
>JANXOE010000224.1 GCA_025353745.1 Hymenobacter sp. | reverse complement strand
GGCGAAACCCTGGCCGAGCTGCACCCCAACATCGTGGTGAAGGTGCCCATGATCCGCGACGGCGTGAAGGCCATCCGCTACTTCGCCGACAAGGGCATCAAAACCAACTGTACGCTGGTGTTTTCGGCCGGGCAGGCCCTGCTGGCCGCCAAAGCCGGCGCTACCTACGTGTCGCCCTTCGTGGGCCGCCTCGACGACATCGGGGCCGACGGCCTCCAGCTCGTCGAGCAAATCGTGCAGATTTACGGCAACTACGGCTACGAAACCCAGGTGCTCGCCGCCTCCGTGCGCCACGTCCCGCACCTCATTCAGTGCGCCGAAATCGGGGCCGACGTGGTGACCTGCCCGCTCAACGTCATCCTCGGCCTGCTCCACCACCCGCTCACCGACAAGGGCCTGGCCACGTTTCTGGCCGACCACCAAAAAGTTAATGCCTGAATTTAATTATAGAAGCTGAATTATAAATTATAGATTGGAGGGTTTGCTTAAGAGCAAGAGTTAATAAATCGCCGATTTATAATTCAGCCTTTATAATTTTCCAAAATGTACATCATCAAGGTAAAAGGCAAGGCCAAAATTCCGGATTACATTCAGCTCCGCGACGAGCAGTTTGTATTGATTGCCTATTTCCGGGCCGACCGGCCCCTGAAGGATTTGCACCGCTACGGCCTCGAAGGCAAGGAAACCGAGCTGGCGGCCGTCATTTCCGGGCTGGAATTTGGCAAGCTCCGCCCGCTAACGATTTAACGCCCCGATGTCCGAAACCATTATTGAGCTGCGCGACGCCACGGTGATGCAGGAGGAGCGTGCCGTGCTGCAAGGCGTCTCGTTTGCGCTCGAAAAAGGCGCTTTTGCCTACTTGGTGGGCCGCACCGGGGCGGGCAAGTCGTCGCTGCTCAAAACGCTGTACGCCGATTTGCCGCTGCTGGTCGGCGCGGGCACGGTGGCCGGGTTTGCGCTGCCGCGGCTGCCGGCCGGCAAGGTGCCCTACCTGCGCCGCCGCCTGGGCATCATTTTCCAGGATTTCCAGCTGCTGCCCGACCGCACGGTGGCCGAAAACCTGCTCTTCGTGCTCAACGCCACCGGCTGGAAGGGCAAGGCCCGCAAGCAGCAGCGCATCGCCGACGTGCTGGCCCGCGTGGGCCTGAGCAACGCCGCGGGCCGCCTCCCGCACCGCCTCTCGGGTGGCGAGCAGCAGCGCGTGGTCATCGCCAGGGCCCTGCTGAACGAGCCCGTGCTGCTGCTCGCCGACGAGCCCACCGGCAACCTCGACCCGGAAGTTGCCGACAGCATCATGCAGCTGTTTACGGAAATCAACCACGCCGGCACCGCCGTTTTGATGGCCACCCACAACTTTCAGGTAATCGAAAAATACCCCCACCGCGTGCTCACCTGCAAAGACGGGGAATTGCTGGATTCGGTCAGGAATTAATAAGAATTGTTTTTAATTAATTTATTCCCTCAGCTCTTGTCATTCCGCAAGCTGTCATTCCGAGCGCAGCGAGGAATCTGAGTTACCATTAAACCCAGATTCCTCGCTGCGCTCGGAACGACAGCCGAGGGAATGACCGCGCAACAATTAGGAAGTAATAGTTTCGGGATAATCGTTAAAAATTAGCGCCATAAATAAATGCCCGGCTTGTCGGTTTTAATTCCGGTGTACAACCGGTCCGTGGCCGAATTAATTAATTCCCTCGTGGCGCAGGCTTCGCAGTGGCCGGGGCCGTTGGAAATCTGCTTGCTCGACGATGGCTCGGCGGAAGAATATAAAAGCCTGAACCGGGCCCTGGCCGCGCTGCCGGGCGTTCGGTACCAGGAGCTGCCGCGCAACGTGGGCCGCGCCGCCGTGCGCAACCGCCTGGCCGCCGGGGCCCGGCACGAGTGGCTGCTGCTGCTCGACAACGACAGCCAGCTCCCCGACGCACACTTTCTGGCCCGCTACGCGGCCGCGCGCACCCGTGCCGCCGTGCTCATCGGGGGCACCAGCTACGAGGCCACGCCGCCCGCTGATGCCCTGCTGCGCCTGCGCTGGTGTTACGGCTTAGCCCGCGAGGCACGGCCCGCGGCCCTGCGCCAGGCGGCCCCCTACGGCCAGCTCACCGTCAACAACGCCTTGGTTCAGGCCGACGTTTTTCGACGGTTTCCCCTCGATGAGCGCTTGGCCGGCTACGGCCACGAGGACACCAAGTTGGGGGCGCAGCTGGCCGCGGCGCACGTGCCCGTGCTGCACCTGGACAACCCCGTGCTGCACGACGGACTGGAAACCGCCGCCGTTTTTCTTGAAAAATCCGAGCAGGCCGTGCAGAATTTAGCCCGCTTGCTGCGCGAAAGCGGCCTGGGGACCGATGCCCGGCTGGTGCAAACGGCCCTGCGGCTGCGCCGCCTGGGCCTGGCCCCGGCGGCCCAGGCGGCGTTGGGCGCCGCGGCCGGGGCCCTGCGCCACAACCTGTTGGGCCCCCGCCCGGCCCTGCCGGCCCTCGACGCCCTGAAGCTGCTGTGGCTGCTGCGCGCCCTGGCCGGCTGAGGGCCCCGGCCGGCTACCTTTGCCCGACCCGCTCACCCGCCCGTTTCGCGCTTGATTCCCCCGCCCGCCCCCATCCGCCTGCTCGACCTGGCCGCCGAGCACGCGGCCCTGCAACCGGCCCTCGACGACGCGGTGCGCGCCGTGCTGGCCGAAGCCGCGTTCATCCAGGGGCCGGCCGTGGGGCAGTTTGCCGCCGAGCTGGGGGCCTACCTCGGCGGGGCCCACGTGGTGCCCTGCGCCAACGGCACCGACGCCCTCACGCTCGCCTTGCTGAGCCTGGACCTGCCGGCGGGGGCCGAAGTCGTCGTGCCGGCCTTCACCTACGTGGCCACGCTGGAGGCCGCCGCGCTCCTGGGCCTGCGCCCGGTGCTGGCCGACGTGCTGCCCGGCACCTTTAACCTCGACCCGGCGGCGGCGGCGGCGGCCTGCACGCCGCGCACCGGGGCCGTCATCGCCGTGCATTTGTTTGGGCAATGCGCGGACCTGGACGCGCTGGGGGCCCTCGCCGCCCGCCGCGGCCTGGCCCTGATCGAGGACAACGCCCAGGCGCTGGGGGCCACGTTTCAGCTTTCCAACGGCGACACGGCCCCCGCCGGCACGGTGGGCGCGGTGGGCACCACCTCGTTTTTTCCGTCGAAAAACCTGGGGGCCCTCGGCGACGGCGGCGCCCTGCTCACCCGCGACCCGGCCCGCGCCGACCTCCTGCACCGGCTCGCCAACCACGGCCAAACCCAGAAATACCACCACCAGCGCATCGGCCTCAACTCGCGCCTCGATACCCTGCAAGCCGCCCTGCTGCGCGTGAAGCTCCGCCACCTGCCCGCCAACACCGCCGCCCGCCAGGCCGTGGCCGCCCGCTACGACGGGGCCCTGGCCAACGTGCCCGGCCTGGCCGTTCCGGCCCGCGACCCGCGCAGCAGCCACGTCTTCCACCAGTACACCATCACCCTGGAAAGCCCCGGCCGCCGCGATGCCCTGCGCGAGCACCTCCGCCAACACGGCGTGCCGTCGATGGTCTATTACCCGCTGCCGGCGCACCAGCAGCCAGCCTACGCCTATCTGGGCTACCGGCCCGGGCAGTTTCCGGTGGCCGAGCGGCTGTGCGAAACCGTGCTTTCCCTGCCCATGCACCCGCTGCTGACGGCCGGGCAGGCAGACCAGGTTGTTGGCGCGGTGCGGGCTTTCTTTGGCAAATAAATCGGCCCTGTGACCAATCATTTACCGCCCGTTCGCTTTGCCATTTGCGGCGTGGGCCACATCGGCCGGCGCCACGCGGCGCTGGTGGCCCGCCACGCCGGGGCCCACTTGGCGGCCCTGATCGACGTGCGCGCCGACTTAGGCCCCGGCCTGGCCGCCGAGTTTCCCGGCGTGCCGTTTTTTGCCTCGCTGGAAGAATTCCTGGCCCAGGGCCCCCCGGCCGACGTGCTCACCGTGGCCACGCCCAACGGCCTGCACGCCCGGCAGGCGGTGGCCGGCCTGCGCCACGGCCTGCACGCGGTGGTCGAAAAACCCCTGGCCCTGGCCACGGCCGACGCCCGCGCCGTGGTGGAAACCGCCCAACAAACCGGCCGCCTCGTGTTCGGCGTCATGCAAAACCGCTACTCGCCGCCCGCCGCCTGGCTCAAGCAAGCCTACGACGCGGGCCGCCTGGGCGACATCTACCTCGTGCAGCTCAGCTGCTTCTGGAACCGCGACGCCCGCTACTACCAACCCGGCGGCTGGCGCGGCACCGGGGCCCTCGACGGCGGCCCGCTCTTCACCCAGTTCAGCCACTTCGTGGACTTGCTTTACTGGGTGTTCGGCGACGTGGCCAACCTTTCGGCCCGCTTCCGCGACTTCAACCACGCCGGCCTCACCGAATTCGAAGACAGCGGCCTCGTCGCCTTCGACCTCGTGCGCGGCGGCAGCGGCACGCTCAGCTACAGCACCGCCGTCTGGGACCGCAACCTCGAAAGCTCCCTCACCGTGGTGGCCGCCCGCGGCAGCCTGCGCATCGCCGGCCAGTACCTCGACCAGGTGGCGTATTGCCACCTCCAGGACTACCAAATGCCCGCCCTGCCCCCCACCAACCCCGCCAACCACTACGGCCCCTACCAGGGCTCGGCCGCCAACCACGGCCACCTCATCGACAACGTGGTGGACGCCCTGCACCGCGGCACCACCGCCACCACCAACGCCGAGGAAGGCCTGAAAGTGGTGGAAATCATCGAGCGGATTTACGCGCTGCGGTAGTTTCGACGTACTTTTAAGAATAACCTTAAACGTCCCCAGCCGCTATGAATGTCATCAACAGCGACCCGGAAATTCTGGGCGGCACCCCGGTTTTCAACGGTACGCGGGTGCCCATTAAAAACCTGTTTGATTATTTGGAAACCGAAGAAACTATTGCCGGATTTCTCGATGATTTTCCTTCCGTGTCCCGGGAGCAAGTGCTTAGCGTGCTAGCGTTTTCACAGCACATTCTCAACGCCTCCACGCAATTGCTGCATGAAAATACTGCTGGATGAATGCGTGACCCGCAAATTAAAAAGCTGCTTGCCGCAACACGAGGTGTTTACCGTAACAGAAATGCAGTGGCAAGGCCTCAAAAACGGTCATCTGATGCGAGCTGCCATTGGGCAAGGATTTGATATGCTGCTGACAATTGACAAAAATTTGGTGTTTCAGCAAAACATGACTCGCTACGCCATCATTGTTGCAGTCTTGAACGTCGAAAAAAGCAAGATTTCCTTTTTAGAGGAATTATTGCCATCTTTTGCTCGCTTGTTGCCAACGTTTGCAAAAGGCAACGCTTATTTAATTGAAAAATAGTGTCCCCTTGCTTTGTCGGAACACGATTCCGAAAGAGCAAAAAAGCGCCGGAGCCCAAAGGCCCCGGCGCTTCTTCAGTTGCTACAGCTTCGGAGAATAAAAAGCCGTTTTATAGTTAATAAAAACGGTCCTGCTGAGCGCAGCCGAAGCATCTCTCCCGCAGCAGTAACCAGGATTAGTCAGCGGGAGGGATGCTTCGGCTGCGCTCAGCAGGACCGTTCAGCAGAACCGTTTTATTAACTCAAACAGCTGCTAAGGGCCGCTGCTACTTGGCGGGCGGGGTGGCGGGGGCGGCCGATTGCACGGTGGGGGCCACCACGTAGTCGTCGTACTTGCTCACGTCGGTTTGCTTGAAGAGGCCCTGGCCGACGTTGCAGAGGGCGGCCAGCTCGTCGTAGAGGGCGTTGAGGGCGATTTGGCGGGTTTGGGTGAGGGCGCTGCGGCCCGAGACGGCCAGGCGCTGGGCCTTGAGGGCGGCCAGGTACTGCTCGTTGGCGGCGGCCAGGGCCTGGAGCTGGGCGGGGGTGAGGCCCTGGGCGGCATACTCGGCGGCGTGGGCGGTGGCCCAGTCGAGCAGGTGGCCCATGTTCACGTAGAAATCGCCCTCGCTGGCGTCGTAGAGGCCGGCGCTGCCGAAGGCTTTGTAGGCGGGGCTGCGGGCGTCGTGCACGATGGCGACCTGGCTCATCACCGTGGCCATGCCGCTTTCCACCGCCTGGCGCTGGGCGGCGGCGGCGGCGGTGAGGGTTTGTTTCTCAAAATCGAGCTGCGCGTCGCTGGGCAATTGGGCCGCCGCG
>JANXOE010000323.1 GCA_025353745.1 Hymenobacter sp. | reverse complement strand
GCCCGGCGGGCAAGCGGGATGCAGCCGGTGAAGCTGGGGGCCCTGTTGGAAAAACTCGACGCGGCGGTGGCCGCCCGGCAGCAAACCGGCGCGGGCGGGCGCATCCGCGTGGCCGTGGTTATGGGCGGCTACTCGTCGGAGCGCCACATTTCGGTGGAGAGCGGGCGTAATATTTACGAGAAGCTCAGCTCGTCGGCCAAGTACGCGCCGGTGCCGGTGTTCCTCACCGGCTCGGCCCGTGAGCACCGGCTGTACGTGCTGCCCATCAACGTGCTGCTGAAGGACAACGCCGACGACATCCGCGAGAAGATCGAGCACGCCGAAGCCGGCGAAGGGCCCCACCCCATCCTGGCCAAAATCCAGGCCGAGGCGGCGGCCCTCACCCGCACCTACGCCGGGCAGGGGCTGGCCCAGCCGCGCCGGATTTCCTTCGATGAATTGACCGAACTGGCCGACGAGGTGTTCATCGCCCTGCACGGCCGCCCGGGCGAGGACGGGGCCCTGCAACAGGAGCTGGAGCGCCACGGCCTGCCCTACAACGGCTCGGGCGTGGCCAGCAGCGCCGTCACCATCAACAAGTTCGAAACGAACAAGCGCCTGCGCGAAGCCGGCCTGCGCGTGGCCGGCCACCGCATGGCCCCCCGCCTGGAGTGGGCCGCCGGCCCCGAAAGCTTCTACCGCGGCCTGGAAACGCAGTTTGCCTACCCCTTCATCGCCAAGCCGGCCGACGACGGCTGCTCGTCGGCGGTGAAGAAGATTAAGAACCGGGCCGAGCTGGCGGCGTTTGCCGAGCTCATGTTCCGCGACCAGGACGACCTGCTGCCGGGGCCCGCCGCCGTGCTGCACCTGGGCTTCAAGGAGGAGTTTCCGCGCAAGGACGCCTTTTTGGTGGAGACGCTCATCGACCGCGACGGGGCTGCGCACTTCCTCGAAATCACCGGGGGCCTGCTCACGAGCTACGCCGCCGACGGCCGGCTCGCCATCGAGGTGTTCGAGGCCAGCGAGGCCTTGGCCACCGGCGAGGTGCTGAGCCTGGAGGAGAAATTTCTGGCCGGCGAAGGCCAGAACATCACCCCCGCCCGCTACGCCCCCGACGCCGCCGAGCGCCAGCGCATCAGCAACGAGGTGAAGGCCGAGCTGCGCCGCGTGGCCGAGGTGCTCGACATCCAGGGCTACGCCCGCATCGACGCCTTCGTGCGGGTGCGCCCGGCCGGGGCCGTCGAGGTCGTCGTCATCGAGGTCAACTCCCTGCCCGGCATGACGCCCGCCACCTGCATCTTCCACCAGACGGCCCTGGCCGGCTACACGCCCTACCAGTTCGTGGACCGGATTCTGGAGTTCGGCAAGGCGCGGGCCGAGCGGGTGGCGCTGGGCGTTTAGT
>JANXOE010000302.1 GCA_025353745.1 Hymenobacter sp. | reverse complement strand
CTAGTCGAGTACTTCCGTCACCTGACCGGCACCCACCGTGCGGCCACCCTCGCGGATAGCGAAGCGGAGGCCTTTCTCCATCGCCACCTTGTTGATCAACTCAACGGTGATGGTGATGTTGTCGCCGGGCATTACCATCTCTACGCCTTCGGGCAGGGTAATGATGCCGGTAACGTCGGTGGTGCGCAGGTAGAACTGCGGGCGGTAGTTGTTGAAGAACGGGGTGTGGCGGCCGCCTTCCTCTTTCGAGAGGACGTACACTTCAGCCTTGAACTTCTGGTGGGGAGTTACCGAGCCGGGCTTGCAGATAACCATGCCGCGGCGGATGTCGTCTTTCTCAATGCCGCGGAGCAGCAGGCCGACGTTGTCGCCAGCTTCGCCACGGTCAAGAATTTTGCGGAACATCTCCACACCGGTTACGGTCGACTTGAGGCCTTGCTTGGCGCCCATGCCGAGGATGTCCACTTGCTCGCCCGAGTTGATGATGCCGCGCTCGATACGACCGGTGGCAACGGTGCCACGGCCGGTGATCGAGAACACGTCCTCAACTGGCATCAGGAAAGGCAGGTCGGTCAGACGGGCCGGAATCGGAATGAACGAGTCAACCGCTTCCATCAGCTCGTTGATTTTCGGCACCCAGTTGGCATCGCCGTTCAAACCACCGAGGGCCGAGCCTTGGATAATCGGAATGTTATCGCCGTCGAAGTCGTAGAACGAGAGCAGCTCACGGATTTCCATCTCCACCAGCTCCAACAGCTCGGGATCGTCCACCATGTCCACTTTGTTCATGAACACCACCAGCTGGGGCACGCCTACCTGACGGGCGAGCAGGATGTGCTCGCGGGTTTGGGGCATGGGGCCGTCGGTGGCGGCTACCACGAGGATAGCGCCGTCCATTTGGGCGGCACCGGTCACCATGTTCTTCACATAGTCGGCGTGGCCGGGGCAGTCCACGTGAGCGTAGTGACGGTTAACCGTCGAGTACTCTACGTGCGAAGTGTTGATGGTGATACCACGCTCTTTTTCTTCGGGAGCATTGTCGATCGAAGAGAAATCACGCTTTTCGGCCAGGCCCTGGTTTGCCAACACCATGGTGATTGCAGCCGTCAGAGTCGTTTTGCCGTGGTCAACGTGGCCGATGGTGCCGATGTTAACGTGCGGCTTGGACCGGTCGAAATTTTCTTTAGCCATTGTAAAGAGTAAAAAAGAGGTGGTGAAGTTAGATGAAAAACAAGTCCCTACGGCAAGAAAGCGAAACTCAGCCCCCAAAAGTTCAGGAAAACTGCGCGTCGCTTACTTGGTTAGAACCTGCCCGCTACCAGTAGCGCCAACGGGACTTGTAATAATGTGAGCCATTTATGGGATTTGAACCCATGACCTCTTCCTTACCAAGGAAGTGCTCTACCACTGAGCTAAAACGGCTGATTTTTGTTAAACTCTTAGCTGATAGCTGGTGGCTATCCGCTTTTTGTACTCACTCGGCTGAAAATGAGCGGGAGACGAGGTTCGAACCCGCGACCTGCAGCTTGGAAGGCTGCCGCTCTACCAACTGAGCTACTCCCGCAGGAGCGATTGAGGGACTAAATGACTGGGTGAAGCCCAAAGAGTTCAGCCAGTCATTTAGTCGCCCAGTCACTTTGGGTGGGGGTAACAGGACTCGAACCTATGAACCCGAAGGAGGTGAGTTACAGTCACCCGCAATTGCCACTATGCGATACCCCCAAATTTGGCACGGGCGGGCCGATTGCCTGCGCGTAATTCCCCTTTATTCATCAGCCACCCAATTGGTAGTGTTTCGTAAGGAAGCGCAAAATTACGGCTTTTCTCTTACAAGGCAAGAGGTGAGGCAAAAAAAGGGCCTCTTTTTTTGCTCAGCACGGCCAACTGGTTCTACATCAAATTGTAAAAAGCTTTCAGCCGGTCGTCGGTTTCCTTCTCGCGGATGTTCTGAAGGGTGGCTTTGAGCATCGGCGTGCTCGGCAGCAGCTGCACCAGGCCCTTGTAGGCCCCCAGGCGCACCTCGTAGCGGGGGGCGTGGCGGGCGTAGTCTTCGAGCAGCGTGCGGCCTTTGTCGCGCTCCACGGGCGGAATATTGGCCATCAGGGCCCCGAAGGATTGCAGGTAGGCGTACAGGTCGCTTTCGGCTACGTCGGGCAAGCGGCGCAAAAACCACGCGTATTGGTCGAGGGCCCCGTTGCGGGCGTAATAATTGGCCAAGGCCAACAATAGCACGCTGCTGCCCGTGTTGTCGAGGGCGGCCGCTTGCGCCCGGACGCCGACGCCGGCGGTTTTGGAGAGCGTGGTGAGGGCCGCTGCCGCCACCGTGTAGGAACTGTCGGCGAGGGCCCCCAGGTAAGCATCGCCGTAGCTGCCGTTGGAAAAGGAGGCCAGCGTGGCCAAAGCTTGGGCACGCACCTGGGGCACGGGGTCGGCGCTGACCAAGCGCAGGACGGCTTGGCGCACGGCCCCGGTTTCGGGGCCCCGGTAATGGCGAAGGTGGTCGAGGGCCGCGCGGCGCACCGCCCAGAACTTGTCGTCCAACGCATTACGGTACAAAGCGCTTACCGGCAACTCCATGGTCTTGTTTTGCAGCAAATCCAGCACTTCGGCCTTTTGCTGGTAGCCGCGGGCGTGGTCGAACTGGAACAGCAGTTCCTCGGAGGTGCGCTCTTCGTCGATTTGGGCCAGCAGCTGGCCTTCGCCGTCGAACTTGACCAAGCTGGGCCGGTCGGCGGCGGGAAAAGTGAAGGTCTGGTCGGCTTTGCCGACGGTGATGCGGTAGTCGGCCGGCCGGTCTTTCTGCCACACCGTCACCGTCACCGGCAAGCGGTACACGGGCTGGTAAAGCGTGTCCTGCACCTGCTGCACGCGCAGCGTCACGGCCCCGTTGGCGTAGCCGTGGCTGACGCGCAGCTCGGGGTGCCCGCGCTTCATGAACCACTGGTTGAAAAACCACGTCAGGTCTTCGCCGGTGGTTTCCTCAAAAGCGGTGCGCAGCTTGGAGATTTCGACGGCCGACTGCTTGTTCTGGACGAGGTAGTGGTTGAGGGACGCGAAGAAGGCGTCGTCGCCCACGTATTTGCGCAGCATGTGCAGCACCCGCCCGCCTTTGGCGTAGGAATGGCGGTCGAACAGGTCCTCGCGCTCCTTGTAGCGGGGGCGGATGAGGGGCTCGCGCTTGCTCTGGGCCTCGTCGAGGTAGCTGGCCAGCTTGGTTTCCTGCACCAGGGCCGCTTCGTCGGGCCCGAATTTTTGCTCGGCCCACAGGTACTCGGCGTAGTCGGCAAACGACTCGTTGAGCGGCAGGTTGCCCCACGACTCACAGGTGACGTAGTCGCCGAACCAATGGTGGAACACCTCGTGAACGATGATGGACTCGTTGCCGGCGTAGGTGGCGTCGAGCAGCTCGCGGCGCGTCACCTGCACGTTGGGGCCGTGCGTCACGGCGGTGGTGTTTTCCATGGCCCCGCTCACGTAGTCGCGCACCGCCACCTGGGCGTATTTATCCCACGGATAGTCCACGCCCAGCTTTTTCGAGAAAAACTCCAGCATCTCGGGCGTGTGCCCGAACACGGCGCGCGCCGTGCCGGCAAACGGGGGCTCGACGTAATAATCCACGGACTTGCCGCGCCAGGTGTCGCTCACCACGGCGTAGTCGCCCACGACCAGCGACGTCAGGTACGGCGGCTGGGCCTGGGTTTGCCGCCACGTGTCGGTGCGGGTGCCGTCGGAGTTCGTTTTGGAAGAGATGAGCGAGCCGTTGGACAGCGTTTTGAACCGGTTTTCCACCGTCAGGGCAATTTCCTGCGTCATGCGCTGGTTGGGCCGGTCAATGGTCGGAAACCAGCAGGAGTTGGATTCCGTCTCGCCCTGCGTCCAGATTTGGCGGGGCTTATTTTTTTCCACGCCCAGCGGGTTGATGAAATACAACCCTTTCGCCGCCGTAATGGCGGCCGATCCCCCGGCGGGCAGCTCGTTGGGCTTGGCCACGTACACGATGCGCACCTGGTACGCCTCGGTGCGCGGGTATGCCCGGTCGAGGGTGATGGTCAGCTGGCGCTTGTCGTAGCTGTACACCAGGGCCCTCGCCTTGCGCTCGCCCACCACCTCCACTTTCTCCACATCGAAGCCTTTGGCATCGAGCACCACTTGGCTTTGGGGGTAGAAGTGCGAGCGCAGGGTGAGCACGGCCGTGCCCAACAGGTATTGCTTTTTGTAGTCGAAGCGCACGTCGAGCTTGGTGTGCGTCACTTCGGTGAGGACGGTGGCAGCGGGCCGCAGCGGGGCCGTGGGCGGCAGCCACGACGGCACCACCAACGGGGCAGGCGCTGGGGCCGTCGGCACCGCGGCGGGGCTCTTGCGGTGCGGCGGGGCGCGGCGCATCGAAGCCGTACCCGCTGGCCCGGTTTTTTGCCCCCAAACACCTATCGGACTGGCCAATAGCAGACCGCAGAGGCCCGTAAGCAGATACTTCATGATGGCAATAAGGGACGAAAAATCGCTGGAATTTCCGAAATAATTTGCGAATTGGGCTACCTTTAACCCCGCTCCTGCCCTATCCGCTCCGTTTCCCATGCTCCAAATCAGCACCGGCCCCGACCGTTCGTGGGAGATTGACTACCACGCGCCCGACGATTTGCGCCTCAACGGCCAACCCTTTGCCTGGGACGTGGCCACGCTGGCCCCCGGCCGCTTCCAGGTGCTGCACGGCGGCCGCTCCTACGACGCGGAAGTGGTCAGCGCCGACTACACGGCCAAGCAGTTTGTTTTGAAAATCAACGGCCAGCGCATCGAACTGGCCGCCAAAGACCGGTTCGACCTGCTACTCGAACGCCTCGGCCTGAGCGCCGCCGCCACCGTTCAGGTCAACGAGTTGAAGGCCCCCATGCCCGGCCTTATCGTGGACGTGCGGGTGCAGCCCGGCCAGGCCGTGCTGAAAGGCGACCCGCTGCTGGTCCTGGAAGCCATGAAGATGGAAAACATTCTCAAAGCCCCCGCCGACGGCACCGTGAGCGCCATCAAAGTGGGCCTGCGCGATAACGTGCAGAAAGGGCAATTGCTGGTGCAGTTTTCGTAACTACTTAAACGTCATCCACATTCCCATCCCTGCCAACCAATCCGCACATGACCACCGACGAACGATTCAAGCAGTTAGAAGACGTGATGGTGGAAATGCTGCGCAAGCAAGACCGCACTGTGGAAGAGCTGGCTCATCTGCGCGAGGGCCAGAGCGAGTTGAATACGAAAGTGGTGCGGTTAGAAAACCGCATGGAGCGAGTAAAAGGCAAGTTGGAGGACGTGAGCCGCAATGTTTTGGAGCTACGCCGCGATACGGAAAAATACCAATACGAAACGACGGCCAACTTAACGCAAATAGTAGAATTAATCCGCGGGCTCAAGTAGGGGCCGTGCCGGAGGACATTAATTTTTAGACCATAATAATTTTGAATTACCACCGCATCCTCCTCAAGCTCAGCGGCGAAGCCCTGATGGGCCAGCAGCAGTACGGCATCGACGCCGAGCGGCTCATGCAGTACGCATCCGAAATCAAGGCCGTGGCCGCCACCGGCGTGCAAGTAGCGGTGGTGATTGGCGGCGGCAACATTTACCGGGGCGTGCAGGCCGAAGCCTTCGGGCTCGACCGCGTGCAGGGCGACTACATGGGCATGTTGGCCACGGTCATCAACTCGATGGCCCTGCAAAGCGCCCTCGAAAAGCTCGACGTGAGCACCCGGCTGCTGTCGGGCCTCACCATCCAGCGGGTCTGCGAGCCCTACATCCGGCGCCGGGCGGTGCGCCACCTCGAAAAAGGCCGCGTGGTCATTTTCGGGGCCGGCATCGGCTCGCCGTACTTCACCACCGACTCGGCGGCCTCGCTGCGGGCCATCGAAATAGAAGCCGACGTGGTGCTCAAGGGTACCCGCGTGGACGGCATCTACTCGGCCGACCCGGAAAAAAACCCGGACGCGGTGCACTTTCCGTCCATCACTTTCGACGAGGTGATTGCCAAAAACCTGAACGTGATGGACATGACGGCCTTCACGCTTTGCAAGGAAAACAACCTGCCCATCATCGTATTCGACATGAATACCCCCGGCAACCTGGAGCGCCTGCTCGCCGGTGAGCCCTTGGGCACCTTGGTGAGCATGGACGGCACGGCCACCCTGCGCACCAAAAAAGCCCCTTTGCTCGACCCCAAGCACAGCGCCTTGCAGCCCTTGGTGGGCAACCAGCCGGAACAAGCCTGATTTTTGGATGCGTGATTATCAATGAACCATGAGCAATTTTGTGGCCGCCGGCAACCGCCGGCTCACAGCTCAAATGGGTGTTGCTTGCTCACCGTTAATTGTTAATTGAACTTAAAATGGACGAAGAAATTCAGTTCTACCTCGACGACGCCGTGGAATCGATGGGCAAGGCCCTGGCCCACGTGGGCGTGGAAATGGGCCGCATCCGGGCCGGCAAGGCCTCGCCGGCCATGCTCGACGGCCTCAAGGTAGATTATTACGGCATCGCCACGCCCATCGGGCAGGTGGCCAACATTTCGGCCCCCGACGCCCGCTCCCTGCTCATCAAGCCCTGGGAGAAAAATATGGTGAGCGAGGTAGCCAAGGCCATCAAGAACAGCGACTTGGGCCTGAACCCGATATCGGACGCCGACGGCGTGCGGCTCAACATTCCGGCCATGACCGAGGAGCGCCGACGCGACCTGGTGAAACAAGCCAAGAACGAGTCGGAAGCCGGCAAGGTGCGGGTGCGCGGCATCCGCAAAGACGTGAACGAAGCCCTGCGCAAGCTGCTGAAGGACGGTGCTTCGGAAGACGCCATCAAAAGCGCCGAGGAGAAAGTGCAGAAGGCCACGGACGGCTACATTGCCGAGGTAGAAAAAGCCCTCAGCAAGAAGGAAACCGAAATTATGACCATCTGAGGTTGCTTGTTGCCAATCCACAAAAAGCCCCGACTGCGCGTTGCAGTCGGGGCTTTTTGTGGTTAGCGGCGCATCGGCTGCCCTTTCCACCGCTTTTAAACCGGCGGTAAGAGCGGGAAATCCATGCCGGCCAACGCTTGCTCGACGGCGGCGGGCACCAGGTACCGGATGCTGTGGCCGGCTTGCAGGCACTGCCGGATGTAGGTACTGGAAATGTCGAGCAGCGGGGCCCCCAGCACCCGAACGCGCGGCAGGGCCCCCGGCGCGGGCAGGGCCGCACCGGGGCGGGGGTACGCGTAAACGTCGGTTTCGGCCAGCAGGCGGGCGGCGTCTTTCCACTGCGGCAGGCCGGCGAGGTTGTCGGCCCCCATCAACAGCACGAATTCGTTGCCGGGGTGGCGCTGGCGCAGCGCGTCGAGCGTGGCGATGGTGTAGCTGGGGCGCGGCAGGCCGAACTCCACGTCCTCGGCGCGCAGGCGCGGGTTATCGGCCACGGCCAGGCGCACCAGCCGCAGGCGTGCGGCTTCGGGCAGCAGGCCGGCGGCGGCTTTGAACGGGTTGTGGGGCGTGACGACCAGCCAGACTTCGGCCAGGTCAGTGCGGGTGGCGAAATGTTCGGCCAGGATGAGGTGGCCGGTGTGCACGGGGTTGAACGAGCCAAAAAGCAAGCCCACCCGGCGGCTCATACGGCGTCGGGCGCGGCGTCGAGGAAGTCGCGCACCAGCCCTTCGGCTTCGGCGGTGGCCACGTCAAGGTCATCGTTGACGACCGTCACGTCGAAGCGGTCTTCAAAGGCCAGCTCGAACGCGGCTTTGTAGAGGCGCGAGGAAATGCTGGACTGCGAGTCGGTGGCGCGGGCTTGCAGGCGCTCGCCCAGCGCCTCGATGGACGGCGGGCGCACGAACACGGCCAGGGCCCTGTCCTTATAGAACTCCTTGATGCTGAGGCCGCCCTTCACGTCCACGTCGAGGATGGCGTGGTGGCCGCTAGCCCAGATGCGCTCAATCTCCGACTTCAGCGTGCCGTAAAACGCGCCTTCGTACACCTCCTCCCATTCCACGAACTCGTCGTGGCGGATTTTGTCCTGAAAGTCCTGGGGCGTGATGAAATGGTAGTCTTTGCCATCGACCTCGGCGCGGCCGCGGCGGTCGCGGGTACAGGCCGAGATGGAAAAGCTGAGCTTGGGCACCCGCTGCATCAGCCGGTGCACAATGGTGGTTTTTCCGGCCCCGGAGGGGGCAGAAAAGACGATGATTTTGCCTTGCATCGCGCAAAGCTAGCCGCTTTTAGACCACTTCGGAGTACACGCGGGCCATGATGGACTGGGGCAAGCCGGTCGGAATGGCCTTGCGGCCGAGGCGGGCGTTGAGGAAGTCGATGAAAACGTGCTGCTTCTTGATGTCGTCGAAGCAAGGCGAGCAATCGGTGCCGTGGTGGTAGAGGAAATCCTCGTCTTCAGCCGTAACAGATTCGCCTCCGGCAAGTTGGTGCAGAACGGTGTTCACGCGGTCGCAGTCGGGGCCGCCATCGGGTAGCGCAGCGGGGGCCGACGTGTTGGTGGATGTAGTAGCGGCTGGGTTCATAATTGAAAACGTAAAAAGGCCAAGCGAGAAAGCAAGTGCCGGATGTTGGGCTAATCATTATCATCGGCGGGAAGTTCCGCCGCGGCGTGCAATTCGTCGTGGCCGTAGCCCATCGACTGGGCGTAGCGCTCGAGTTTATCCTTCAGAAAATTGCGGGCGCGGTGCAGGCGCGAGCGCACCGTACCAATCGGAATATCAAGCACTTTGGCCATTTCCTCGTAGGTGAAACCTTCCAGATCGCAGAGGATGATGACGGTGCGGAAATCGACCGGCAAAGAATTGAGGGCGCTGGCCACTTCGTCGCCGATCAAATCGCGCGCCGACTGCTGGCGCAAGTCGGACGAAGAGGCCCCCACCTCGCCCTCGGCCTCCACGTCGTCGGGGTTGTAGTAGCCTTCAATCTCGCTGTAGTCGACCTTGGCGGGCTGCTTGCTTTTCTTCCGAAAATCGTTGATGAACGAATTTTTCAGGATGCGGAACAGCCAGGCCTTGGCGTTGGTGCCGGGCTCGAAGTACTCAAAAAAGCGGTACGCCTTGAGGTAAGTTTCCTGCACAAGGTCGTTGGCGTCGTCCTCGTCCAGCGTCAGGCGGTAGGCAAAGTTGTAGAGCGGGTCGATGATGGGCATCAGCTCGGCCTGAAAGCGCCGGTCTTTCTCCTCTTTGCTCAGTTTGACCCGTTCGGGGGAATCGCTCATAAAAAGGGGCAGAAAAAATAACAGTATGCAACCTACAAAAAAAGCACAAGCAGAAGAAACCAAGCCTTCTACATAAGCAGCAACGGCCGCTAAAGTTGCGGCGCGGCGGCGCGGCGCGCGGCCGCCACCACCAGAAAACCGTAGCCGAACACGAACAGGTTGTAGCCCGTTTGCAGCTCCAGCATGGAATCGACGAACAGCGCAACGCCGAACACAACCACGAAATGCCGGATGTACGGATTCCGGCGCGGCCCGGGTTGCACCAGGGGCCCCAGCAGTACGGCCAGCCACAGGCCCAGGCCCAGCGCGCCGCCGCCCACCAAGGCGTGCAGGTACTGGTTGTGGATCATGATACGGTTTTCGGGGCGCAGGCCGAAATCGCGCCAGGCGTACTGGTCCATCATGGCGGCGTTGGCGTCGGCGGGGGCCACGCCCAGCAGCGGGTGGGCGCGCACGAGCACGGCGGCCGTTTCCCAGGCCGCGAGCCGGCGGGCGAGGGAGTAATCGTTGATGTCGTGGCCGGAGAAAAACTGGTTGACGTCCCAGCGGGTGGCGCCCCAGCGCTGGTGCAGGGGCCCTACCAGCTGGTAGCCCAGCAGCGGGGCGGCCACCAGCAGGCCCAGCAGGCCCAGCCCCGCCCCCCAGCGCCGGTGCCACAGCAACCGCAACGCAGCCGCCAACAGGCCCGCGTACAGCGCCAGCAGGCCCGTGCGGTAGGCTAATATGTGCAGCACCAGCACAATACCCACCACGGCCCCCAGCAGCACGCCCCGCAGCCAGGGCCGCGCCAGCGGGCTACGCCGCAGCTCAACGCCCCAGAAAAAGGCCAGCGCCAGCATCACCCCGAAGTGAATGTGGAACACGCGGGTGATGACGGGCATGTTCCGGCCCAGGCGGATGGCTTCGGTGGCGGCGGCGGCGTGGGTCACGAACTGGCCCAGGGTGGCCAGGCCCACGGCCGCGGTGCCCAGCACAAACAGGGCCCCCACCGCCACGCGCTGCCAGGCGCGCAGGGGCACGGCCAGGGTGAAGGCCAGCGGCACGCCCAGCCACGGCAGCTGCCGGAACACCTCGTGCCGCCAATCGGGCATATCGGAAGTGTACAAGCCGCTGATTAACAGAAACAAATACAAACCCGCAGCGCGCAGCGCGGCCCCGTTGCGCAGGTAGTAGCGCCAGGCGTTGGGCAAATCGGGGTTCAGCAGCACGGCCACCACGCCGGCCACCGGGCTCAGGGCCACCAGCGAGCGGGCCGCCAGCAGGCCCACCACGCCCGCCCCGCAGGCCAGCCACAACAGGTATTGCGAGAGCCGGCCGGAGTGGTATAAATCGCGCACGGTCGGCATCAAAAGGTTCGGAATAAAAAGCAAGGCCGGGGCCGAAGCGCACCCGCCAAACGCTGATAAGGGCCCATTATTTATTTTTCGCCCAAAAATACGGGCTGCCACGCCTGCACCCGCGCCGCCACCGCCGCCGCTTCGAGGGCCCTGATGCAGGTGCAAGCGGCGGGCCGGGTGCGGCAGTGCTGGCAGTTGGGGCGGTCGAACACGAGGTATTCGGCCCCGGGCCCTAGGGGGCCCCAGCGGCCGGGGTGCATGGGCCGGATGGGCGGGTACAGGCCCAGCGCGTGGCGGCCCAGCGCCGCTGCCAGGTGCAGCGGGCCGGTGCTGCCCGCCACCACGCCGTCGGCCGCGGCCAGAAACGCCAGAAACTGCGGCAGCGCCAGCCGCCCGGTAAGGTCGGCGGCCAGGTGGGCGGCGTGCTGCGCCCGCCAATCGGCCAGCTCCTCCCCTTCCGCAGCGGTGCCGGTGACAAACACGCGGTGCCCGGCGGCGTGCAGGAGCCGGGCCAGGCGGCCGAAATTGTCCGGGCCCCACTCGCGGGCGCTGCCCCGGCTGCGCGGGTGCAGCACCACGTTCAGCTGGCCGGGGCGGCGCTGGGCCAGCAGCTGCTGCCAGGCGGGGGCCAGCGGTTCGGGGGCCCGCAGGCGCACCAGGGCAGCCACGGCGGGCAGCGGCAAAGCCTCGGCGGAGGGCCCCAGCGGGGCCAGCAGCTGAAGGTTGAGCTGGGCTTCGTGCAGCGGGGAGTGGCGGCGGCTCAGGGCCACGAGGCGGTTGCAGGTGAGCCAGTGCCACCAGCGGTTGCGGGTGCCGATGCGCACCGGCACGCCCGCCCGGCGGGCCAGCACCGCCAGGGCCCGGTTGGGAAACACGTGCACGATGGCCGCCGCCCCGTGGCGCCGCAGGGCCCCCACCTGCGCGGCCGGGGGCAGCTGTTGCAGCGCGTCGAAGTCCACCACCTCGTCGACCCACGGGCAGGCAGCGGCCACCGGGGCCGTGTAGGCGCGCCCGATGAACACCACCCGGCACCCCGGAAACAGCTGCTTCAGCCGCCCGGCCACGGGCAGGGTGAGCACCACGTCGCCGATGGCGTCGGTGCGCGAAACCAGGAACGTGGGGCTCATGCGGGGGCGTTTTCGGTGCGGGTTTTCAGCTTCGCGAATTTCAGGAACACGCCCCAGGCCGAGAGGGCGGCAATGCTCAGCCCGGCGAAGCCGTCCAGGAAGCCCAGCCGCAGGAAATAGCCGTGCCCGAACTTCCACAGCGGCTTGAGCAGCAGGTGAAACAGCGTGACGCGCGTGTGGCCCCGCAACGCCCGCTCCTGGGCCGTGATGCTGGTGAATTTGTTCAGCTGGCTGACGTGCTGCGCGATGGACGGGTACGAATAGTGCAGCGCGTCGCCGGCCAGCGCGCCGGTGCTCTGGCCGGGGGCCACCGCGTAGCGCTCGTGCAGCAGCAGGCCCTCCCAGCGGCCGAGGCGGCGGTCGTAGAGGCGCAGCTTGCGGTCGGGGTACCAGCCGCCGTGGCGCACCCACCGGCCGCAGTAGTTGGTGAGGCGGGCCAGCGAGTAGGCGGCGTGCCGCCAGTCGGCCTTGGCCCGGCAGATGCTCTGGCGCAGCTCGTCGGTCAGCACTTCGTCGGCGTCGAGCTGCAGCACGTGGTCGAAGCGGGCCTGGGCGGTGGCGAAATTTTTCTGCTCGACGTAGCCGGCGAAGGCGTTTTGCACCACGCGGGCCCCGTGCGCCCGGCAGATGTCCACGGTGTCGTCGCTCGAAAACGAATCGACCACCAGCACCTCGTCGGCCACGTCGCCCAGGGCCGCCAGGCAGCGGCCGATGTTGGCCGCTTCGTTGAAAGTGATGACGACGACGGAAAGCGAAACCACAACGGGCGGGCAGAAAAGATGAAACGACGGCGCAAAGGTCGCACCGGGGCCCTACGCAGCGGGCGGCCGCGGGGCGTAGCCGCGGTATTCGCGCGTCCAGTGGTAGGCGCCGTAGGCCGCCACCGCGCAAAACACGCCGTATTCGAGGCCCACGAACTTGATGCCTTTCAGGAAGTACACGTAGGTGAGCACGACGTCGGCGGCCAGCCACACGTACCAGCTTTCCACTTTTTTGCGCATCAGCAAAAACGTGGCGGCGATGCTGAGCACCGTCGTGAACGAGTCGAGGTACGGGAAGGCGCTGGGCTTGCTGAACACCAGCGGCAGCCAGTGGTGCAGGCGCTGGGCCAGGGCCCCCAGCAGGGCCGTGGCCGCGGCCGTGCCCGCGCCGCCCAGCAGCAGCACGGCGCGCGGGGTGTAGGTGATGCGCAGCTCCTGCTTTTGGTCGGCCTCCGGCGGGGCGGGGTGCGTCCACTGCCACCAGCCGATGAGGCTGGTAACGAAGAAGAAGACCTGCAAAAACGTGTCCGGGTACAGCTGCACCTGGAAGAACAGGAAGAACGAGAGCACGATGCCCACCAGGCTCAGCGGCCAGCTCCAAACGTTGGCCCGGGCCGAGAGCCACACCGCCACGGCCCCCGTCACGACCCCAAAAAACTCCAGGTAGCTCATCGGGTAGCCGAGCACGGTAAAAAAGATGGTTTCGACGCGCAGGAAATCGGGCATGGGGCAAAGTAACCACGGCCCCGGCGCCCGGCGCGGCAAAGTAATTTGCGCTGCCCGCCGTTGTGGTGCGTAAGCAGGGCCCCGGGGCCGGCCGGCGGCGGCCGTACCCGGCCGGGTTTTACTGCAATATCTTTCCCCTCAATCTTCTTTTTTTGCTTTATGCCCGATTTGCGCGACAAAATCATTCTCATCACCGGGGCCACGTCCGGCATCGGCAAGGCCACGGCCCACGCCTTGGCCGGGCAAGGGGCCCACGTTATTCTGCTGGCCCGCAACCGCGCCAAGGCCGCCCGCACCCGGCAGGAAATCATCGACGCCACCGGCAACCCGCACGTCGACACGGCCCTGGCCGACCTCTCGGTGCTCCAGCAGGTGCGCGACGTGGCCGCCGAAATCAACGCCCAGTACCCGCGCCTCGACGTGCTCATCAACAACGCCGGCCTCATGTTCGGGGCCGCGCGCGAGGTGTCGGCCGACGGCTACGAGATGACGCTGGCCACCAACCACCTGGGGCCCTTCCTGCTCACGGGCCTGCTGCTCGATTTGCTGCGCCGGAGCCCGGCCGCCCGCGTCGTCAACGTGGCGTCGGGGGCCTACCGCTTCTCCCGGCCCACGCTCGACGACCTGCAATCGGTGCGCAGCTACCACCCGCTCTGGGAATACGGCACCACCAAGCTCTTCAACATCATGTTCACGCAGGAGCTGGCCCGGCGGCTGCGCGGCCACGGCATCGCCAACGTGGTCGCAAACGCGCTGCACCCGGGGGCCGTCGCCACGGGCTACGGCAGCCAGTCGGGCGGCTGGCTCGCGCTGGCCGCGCAGCTGGGCCGGCCGTTCATGCTGTCGCCCGAAAAAGGCGCCGAAACCAGCATTTTCCTCGCCACCGACGCCCGCGCCGGCACCGTGAGCGGCGGCTATTTCGCCAAGAAAAAAGCCGTGCCCGTGAACAGCCGCTTCAACACGCCCGAAAACGCGCGGCGGCTGTGGGAGTTGAGCGAACAGCTGACGGGTATGCCGTTTTTGCCTTAGCGGCGGCCGGCACTGGGCAACATTTTCTACAAACAGCCGCCGGCGCAAAGTGCCAGCGGCTGTTTGCGTTTGAGGCAATAACGGGGAATGCCAAGCCGGGCAGATGGTATTAATTTGTAAAAAAATAGTATTTTATATAAATAATATTTTATAAATTAGCATCACGGGCCCGCAGGAAGGCGGGGCCCGCCGGCCATGGCGAGGCCGATGTGCGGGGCCAATTTCTCCGAAAGAATCGCCTGGTCGGCCGACGGCGACAAATGCGCTTTTGCCGAACGTTCCCCAAACCGCCCCCGCGCTTTCATTTTAGCAAGGAATGTTTTCGCCCAACGCTCCGGCCCGGTTTCGTTTTTCCCACTTCCTTTCCTGCCCACCATGCAAACCCCCATCAACTTGGCCCAGCGGGGCATCAGCGCCGCCGACCCCAAATTTCTGGCCATCGCCCCCGAGCTGCAGGCCAACATTGTCAAATCGCACGGCCGGCGGCACACGGCGAGCATCTTTTTTCGCTTCCGCGACGGCGACAACCAGCAACAGAAAGCCCGGCAGTTTTTGCAGGAATTGGCCCTCAACGACCTCACGTCGGCCCTCCAGCAGCAGCACGACACCGAACAAACCAAGCACGACCACCAGCAGCGCTTCGTGGTGACGGCCCTGCTCAGCGCCGAGGGCTACGAATTTTTGGGCGTGCCCGCGGCCAAGCGCCCCGCCGACCCCCAATTCGCCGCGGGCATGAAAGGCTCCAACGCCGCCCTGGCCGACCCGCCCGTGAGCACCTGGGACAGCGCCTACCAGGGCCCCATCCACGGCATGATTCTGGTGGCCTTTGGGGCCCCCACCCGCACCAAGCTCGACCAGCGCGTGCGGGGCATCGTGCAGCGCCTGCGCCACGCGGACCTGGCCGCGGTGCTGTGCGTGGAGGAAGGCGACAGCATTCAGAATGCTGATGGGCAGGACATTGAACACTTCGGGTACGTGGACGGCATCAGCCAGCCCAAGTTTTTCCTGGAAGAAGTGGCCGGCATGGAACGCGCCCACTGGGACCCGCTCATGCCCCTGCGCCTGGTGCTGGCGCCCGACCCGGCCGGCACCACGGGCCACTCGTTCGGCAGCTATTTTGTGTTTCGGAAGCTGGAGCAGAACGTGCGCGGCTTTAAGGAACGGGAAAAGGAGCTGGCCGTGGAGCTGTTCCACAACCCCGAAAGCGAGCTGGCGGGCGCCATGGCGGTGGGCCGCTTCGAGAACGGTACGCCCGTCACGCTCAGCGCCGAAGACCTGAAAATCGACGGCTCCCTCATCCCGACCGCCGACCTGGGCCGCATCAACGATTTCAACTACGACACCGACCCCGGGCAGCGGTGCCCGTTCCACGCCCACATCCGCAAGAGCACGCCCCGCGGCGTCGTGCCCGGCCCGGGCGGCACCCTCGACGGCGAGAAAAACCGCATGATGGCCCGGCGCGGCATCATCTACGGCCACCGTTTCGTGCACCCCAATGAGGCCATTTTTGAGGAGATGCCGACCAAAGGCGTGGGCCTGCTGTTCATGAGCTTTCAGCACAACCTGGCCAGCCAGTTCGAGTTCATCCAGCAGCAGTGGGTGAACAACCCCGCTTTTTCCCAGCCCGCCCCGCCCACCGGCCTCGACCCCGTCATCGGCCAGGGCCCCCTGCCCGACGGCGTGCAGCGCTACGCCACCACCTACAACGACGCGTCCACCCTGGCCACCGCCAGCGCCTTCGGCGGCTTCGTGACGCTGAAAGGCGGCGAATACCTTTTTGCCCCGTGCCTCAGCTTTTTGCGCACCCTGCTGCCGGCCCGGACCTGAGCTGGCGGCACCGCCCACCAAAACAAAACCCCGCCCGGCGTGCTGCCGGGCGGGGTTTTCCACAAAAAGCAACGCTTGCTGCTAGTAGCGGTACAGGTCCGATTTGAAGGGGCCCTCCACCGGCACCTTGATGTAGTCGGCTTGCTTGGGCGTCAGCTCGTCCAGCTCCACGCCGATTTTGGCGAGGTGCAGGCGGGCCACTTTTTCGTCCAGGTGCTTGGGCAGCGTGTACACCTGGTTTTCGTACTGGTCGGCGCGCTCCCACAGCTCCAGCTGGGCCAGGGTTTGGTTGGTGAACGAGTTTGACATCACGAACGACGGGTGGCCGGTGGCGCAGCCCAGGTTCACGAGGCGGCCTTCGGCGAGGATAATCACCTCTTTGCCGTCGATGGTGTAAATGTCCACCTGGGGCTTCACCGTGTCTTTGGTGTGGCCGTAGTTGCCGTTCAGCCAAGCCATGTCGATTTCGTCGTCGAAGTGGCCGATGTTGCACACGATGGCTTTGTCCTTCAGGCTGCGGAAATGCGCTTCGGTGAGGATGTCGCAGTTGCCGGTAGCGGTCACCACGATGTCGGCTTCCTTCACGGCGTTGGCCAGCTTCTTCACGGCGTAGCCGTCCATGGCCGCTTGCAGGGCGCAGATGGGATCAATTTCCGTCACGATCACGCGGGCCCCGGCGCCGCTCAGCGAAGCGGCCGTGCCTTTGCCCACGTCGCCGTAGCCGGCCACCACGGCAATCTTGCCGGCCATCATCACATCGGTCGCCCGGCGAATGGCGTCCACGGCCGATTCTTTGCAGCCGTATTTGTTGTCGAACTTCGACTTCGTCACCGAGTCGTTCACGTTGATGGCGGGGAAGGGCAGCGAGCCGTTTTTCACCCGCTCGTAGAGGCGCAGCACGCCGGTAGTGGTTTCTTCCGAAACCCCTTTGATGCCAGCGGCCAGCTCAGGGTAGTCGTTCAGCACCATGTTGGTGAGGTCGCCGCCGTCGTCGAGGATCATGTTCAGCGGCTGGCGCTCTTCGCCGAAATACAGCGTTTGCTCGATGCACCAGTTGAATTCTTCCTCGCTCATGCCCTTCCAGGCGTACACCGGAATGCCGGCGGCGGCAATGGCCGCGGCGGCGTGGTCCTGGGTCGAGAAGATGTTGCACGACGACCACGTCACTTCAGCGCCCAATGCTTTTAGCGTTTCGATGAGCACGGCCGTTTGGATGGTCATGTGCAGGCAGCCGGCGATGCGGGCCCCTTTGAAAGGCTGCTCGCTGCCAAACTCGGCGCGCAGGGCCATCAGGCCGGGCATCTCCGCCTCGGCAAGGCGGATTTCCTTGCGGCCCCACTCGGCCAGCGACATGTCTTTTACCTTGTAGGGAACGTAGGTGTTGGTCTTGGTTTCCACCATGATAGGGATTGATTTGTAAGCTCGGGTTGAACCGCAAAGGTACGGCAATTGTTTGGCCGGCCGGGCCCTATCAGACGCTAACGGATTGCCTAAACTCGTCTCTACCTTTGTTTTTTATGCTAGGCCTTATCCCTTGTTTTTATGTTGCATCTTACTAAGAATTTCTTTACGGCCCCGCGCTTAGCCGTCGTTGCCGTCGCCCTGGCCCTGGCGGCCCCGGTCAGCGCCCAAACCGTGCCCGGCACCATCCGGCTGCTGCCCGAAGACGCCGCGCGCGGGCGCAACGGCCACCAGCACAACTTCTATTTCCTGGCCCCCGGCGTCGGCGGCGAAAACTACCAGAGCGCGGGCTTCTTCGGCCAGAAGCTGCGCCCCTACCTGGGCAACAACGCCGAGGCGCTGAGCAACTTGGCTGCCTACCGCCGCCAGAAAACGCTGTTCCTGCTCGACCGCCTCGTGGCCGTGGGCGCCGTGGGCGCGTACGGCAGCCAGGTGTTCGCCAAAGCCGGCGAGCAACAATACTTTAACGCCACCCAAAAGGTAGCCACCGGCCTGTTTGCGGCCAGCTTGCTCGCCACCATCGTCGTCAACCGCCACACCAACGAGCACTTGCAGCAGGCCGTGTCGGCCCACAACGCCGGGCTGCGCGGCCCCCGCACCACCTGGCAGCAGCGGGTGTCGCCCAGCACCGTGGGGCTGCGCCCGGCGGCCACGGGCCAGCCGCTGCTGGCCCTAAGCTGGGCCCTGCGCTAAGCACGGAGGCCCTTTCTGCGCTGCGTGCGGCGTTTTTTCGTATACCCGGTTTCATGGAATTTCCTTTGCCCGAGGCGGCCCGACGCTACGTGGCCGCCCACTTGCACGACGATCCGGCCCACCTGGCCCTGCAAGCCCGCCGCCACCCCGGCCTGCCCGTACCCGAGCTGGTGCGCCAAATTCAGGCCCGCCAGAAGGCCCAAAGCAAGCTGCCCGCCTGGGCCGCCAACCTCGACCTGATTTTCCCGCCCGCGCTATCGGTCGAGCAAGCGTCGTCCGACCGCACGGCGGCTTTCAAAGCCGGACTTGTGGACGGCCAGCGGCTGGCCGACCTCACCGGGGGCTTCGGGGCCGATGCAGCGCACTTTGCCACCCGCGTGGCGCACGTCGATTACGTGGAGCGCAACGCGCAGCTGGCGGCCGTGGTGGAGCACAATTTTCAGCTGCTCGGGCTGAAAAACGTGGCCGTGCACAACGCCGATGCGCTGTCCTTCCTCAAAAGCACGCCCCACCGCTACGATTGGCTTTACCTCGACCCGGCCCGGCGCGACACCGCCGCCCGCAAAATTTTCCGGCTCGCCGACTGTGAGCCCGACGTGCTGCACCTGCTGCCGCTGCTGTTGCACAAAGCCGGCCGCATCCTGCTCAAAACCTCGCCCATGCTCGACATCGAGCAGGCCGTGAGCGAGCTAAAGCACGTGCGCCGCCTCTGGGTTTTGGCCCTCGACAACGAGGTGAAGGAAGTGCTGTACGAGCTGGGCCCCGAGCCCGCCGTCGACCCCGAGCGCTTCGCCCTGAACCTGCGCCGCGACGGCACCCGCCAGGAATTTCGCCTCAACCGGGCCCGCGAGGCCCGCGCCACGCCCCGCTACGCCGAGGCCCAGCAGTACCTCTACGAACCCAACGCGGCGGTGCTGAAAGCGGGCGCGTTTCGCAGCATTGGCACGGCTTTCGAGCTATTAAAGATCCACCAAAACAGCCACCTATACACTTCCAGCACGCTGCGGGCCGATTTTCCGGGCCGCATCTTCCGGGTGCTGGCGGTGGAGAAGGCCGACGGCCCCACGCTGAAAGCGCACCTGGGCCCCGAGGCCCGCGCCCACGTTACGACGCGCAACTTTCCCGACTCCGTGGCCGAATTCCGCCAGCGCACCGGCATCCGCGAGGGCGGCGACACGTACTTGTTTGCCACCACCGACCTGCGCGGCCGGCCCGTGGTGCTGGTGTGCGAGAAAGCCGCGCTGCCCAATTCCGCCGGGGCCCAGTTGGTGGCCGCGTCTTCGGGCGGCATGGCGTAGTTTTGCCCTCCGCCCAACGCTGTCTGCCAAACGGGCGCCCTGGCTTTTTGCTTTTACTGCCTCTCTTTTTACTTTATGCCCTACCTGTTCACTTCCGAATCGGTTTCGGAAGGCCACCCCGATAAAGTTGCGGACCAGATTTCCGACGCCATCCTCGACGAATACCTGCGGCAGGACCCGGCCGCCAAAGTGGCTTGCGAAACCTTGGTCACCACCGATTTCGCGCTTGTGGCGGGCGAGATTAAGTCGACGGCCCGCGTCGAGGCCGAGCCCATCGTGCGGGCCACCATCCGCCGCATCGGCTACGACAAGCCCGAATACCTCTTCAACGCCGACACCTGCGAGGTGATGAACCGCCTGCACGCGCAGTCGCCCGACATCAACCAGGGCGTGGTGCGTGCCACGGCCGAAGACCAGGGGGCCGGCGACCAGGGCATGATGTTCGGCTACGCCACCCGCGAAAGCACCAACTACATGCCCCTGGCCCTCGACCTCTCGCACCGCTTGCTGCAAGAGCTGGCCGCCATCCGGCGCGAGGGCCGCGACATGCCCTACCTGCGCCCCGACGCCAAGAGCCAGGTCACCATCCGCTACGCCGACAACGGCACGCCGGAGGCCATCGAAACCATCGTGGTGAGCACCCAGCACGACGACTTCGACGCCGACGAAGCCACGATGCTGGCCAAAATCAAGGCCGATGTGCACGCCGTGCTCGTGCCGCGCGTGGTGGCCGGGCTGGGCCCCGAGGTACAGCAGCTCTTCACCGATCAGATTACTTACCACATCAACCCCACGGGCAAATTCGTCATCGGAGGGCCCCACGGCGATTCTGGCCTCACCGGCCGCAAAATCATCGTGGACACCTACGGCGGCAAAGGGGCCCACGGCGGCGGCGCCTTCTCGGGCAAAGATTCGAGCAAGGTCGACCGCTCGGCGGCCTACGCCGCCCGCCACATTGCCAAAAACCTGGTGGCGGCCGGCGTCGCCGACCACGCCCTCGTGCAAGTGGCCTACGCCATCGGCGTGGCCCAGCCGGTGGGCGTGTTCGTGACCACCTACGGCAGCACCAAGGCCCTGGGCCCCGACGGCCAGCCGCTAGCCGACGGCGAAATTGCCCGTAAGGTGCAAGAGTTGTTCGACCTGCGCCCCTACGCCATCGTGCAACGCCTGGGCCTGCAAAATCCTATTTTTTCCGAAACGGCGGCATACGGCCACATGGGCCGCCCGCCCGGTACCAAGCAGGTGACGATGCCCGACGGCGAGGTGAAAACCTTCGAAACTTTCACCTGGGAAAAGCTCGATTACGTACCCAAAATCAAGGCCGCTTTCGGCTTGTAGCTTGGGCTAATGGCGGACAGCTTTTAGCTGCTGGCGGTTAGTTTTTCCACCCAAAAAAACGAGCAAGGGCCCCGGCTGAATTTCTTCAGCCGGGGCCCTTGCTGTTTGTCAAAAAGCCAATGGCTTCTTATTGTTTTATTGCGCTTTAACGAGCGTTTTTTCTTTGTGCTTTACAATCTGGCGGCGCAGGTTTTCGGCAGCCGCGTCGGTGGCGGCTTCGAATGAAGCGGCGTCTTCTTCGCTGAACAAGGTCCCGCCCGGCACCAGCAATTTAATTTCAACGGTTTTGTTGGAAACGCCGTCCTTGTTGTTGACCCGCAGGATGACTTCGCCCCCGGTTACTTTGTCGTAAAAAGTTTCCAGCTTATTGAGCCGTTGCTGAATAAAATCGAGCAGCTTTTTGTCGGCAGTGAAGTGCACCGCATTCATCTGAACTTTCATAGAGCGAGGAAGGAGCTAAGGGTGAATAAATTAAACAATACCCGCGTTAGGCCCGCGGGTGGGCTTGGTCGAATACGGATTTCAAACGGTCGACGGACATGTGGGTGTACACCTGGGTGGCGGCCAGGCTGGCGTGGCCCAGCAGCTCTTTGATGGCGTTCAGGTCGGCCCCTTTCCCCAGCAGGTGGGTGGCAAAAGCGTGGCGCAGCGCGTGCGGGTGCTGTTGCGCGGCCGAGGTAGTGACGGTGCTCAGGTAGTGTTTCACGGTGCGGTAGACGTGCTTTTCGTAGAGCGGCGCGCCCTTGTCGGTGAGCAGCAAGGGCCCCGGCACGGCACCAAACTCGTGGGCGCGGCGGGCCTGGTACTGCGCCAGCACTTGCAGCAGCGTGGGGTTGAGGGGCACGAGGCGCTGCTTGTTGCCCTTGCCCGTCACGCGCACGGTGCCGCCGGGCAGGCTCACGTCGGCCGCCTCGATGCCCAGCAGCTCCGAGAGCCGGATGCCCGTGCCGTAAAGCATTTCCAGCACCAGCTGGTCGCGCTGCCCGGCAAACGAATCCTCGAACCGAAACGAATTTAGCAAGCCGTTCAGGGCCGCCTCGGGCACGAAATCGGGCAGCTTCTTGGCCATTTTGGGGGCCTTGATGCGCAGCATGGGGTTGGCGGCGACGGCCCCGGTGCGCAGCAAAAACTTGTAGTACGAGCGCAGGCAGGCAATCTTGCGGTTCACCGTGCGCGGGTCCAGATCCTGCTGCATCAGGGCCACCACCCAGCCGCGGATGGTGTGGTGCGTGGCCTGGGCGGGGCCGTCGGCGTCGCCTTCGGCCAGCAGGTGGGCCGCAAACTGCCCCAGGTCGGTCCGGTACGAAAGCACCGTGTGGGGGCTGTAGCGCCGCTCGAACCGCAAAAAATCAAAAAACGCTTCCATCTAGACCACAAAAAAGCCCGGCCTCTGGGACCGGGCATCCAAAGTACCATTTTTTTCTTTAACCTCCTATTCCATTTTAACGGACGCGAAAAGACCGGCTGGCCAGCCCAAAGGGGCCGGCCAGCCGGTCTTTCATCCGCAAAACAACGGGCGGCCTACTCGTTGGGCGTGCCGTAGGTGGCCAGCTTGTACACGGCTTTCTGCTTCAGCTTGCGGTCCGTCACGCTGGGCTTTTGGAAGAAAGTGCGGCGGCGCAGCTCTTTCAGCACACCGGTGCGCTCAAATTTCTTCTTGAAGCGCTTCAAAGCGCGGTCAACCGACTCGTTGTCTTTGATTTGGATGATGATCATATCAGGGGTTACGGAAAAATGTCAGGCGGGAAGCCGAGTAAATCGGGCCGCAAAGATAAGCATAATTTTTGCCTGGGCAAAGCGGCCAAACCACAAGATTACTTGAGCAACGTGCGTGCAATCACCAGTTTCTGGATTTCGCTCGTGCCCTCGCCGATGGTGCAAAGCTTGGCGTCGCGGTAGAATTTCTCAACCGGGTAGTCCTTGGTGTAGCCGTAGCCGCCGAAAATCTGCACCGCTTCGTTGGCCACGCGCACGCTCACCTCGGAGGCGTAGAGCTTGGCCATGGCCGATTCGCGGTTCACGTTCAGGCCGGCGTCCTTCATTTCGGCGGCGCGGTAGGTGAGCAGGCGGGCCGCTTCGATTTCGGTGGCCATGTCGGCCAGCTTGAAGGCGATGCCCTGGAACTGGCTGATGGGCAGGTTGAACTGCTGGCGCTCCTTGCTGTACTGCAAGGCCGCTTCGAGGGCCCCCTGCGCAATGCCCAGGCTGAGGGCCGCGATGCTGATGCGCCCGCCGTCGAGCACTTTCAGCGACTGCACAAAGCCCTCCCCTACTTGGCCGATGACGTTTTCGGCGGGCACCCGGCAATCGGTGAAAATCATTTCCGTGGTTTCGGAAGCGCGCATGCCCAGCTTGTTTTCCTTGCGGCCGGCGGCGAAGCCCGGCGTGCCGCGCTCCACGATGAAGGCGGTCATGGCGTGCGAGTCGCCCACTTCGCCGGTGCGGGCGATGACCACCGCCACGTCGCCGGACTTGCCGTGGGTGATGAAGTTTTTGGCGCCGTTCAGCACGTAGTCGTCGCCGTCGCGCACGGCCGTGGTGCGCATGTTGCCGGCGTCGGAGCCGGTGTTGGGCTCGGTAAGGCCCCAGGCGCCCAGCCACTCGCCCGAGGCCAGGCGGGGCAGGTATTTTTGCTTCTGCGCTTCCGAGGCGTGCTGCAGGATGTGGCCGGTGCAAAGCGAGTTGTGCGCGGCCATGCTCAGGCCGATGCTGCCGTCGATGCGCGAGAGCTCGGCAATGGCCGTCACGTACTCGGGGTAGCCAAAGCCGGCCCCGCCGTACTCGGCCGGCACCAGCACGCCCATCAGCCCCAGCTCGCCCAACCGGCGGAACACGTCGCGGGGGAATTCCTGGCTTTCGTCCCACTCCATGATGTGGGGCTGGATGTGCTGGGCCCCGAAGTCGCGCACCATCTGCGCAATCAGGGTTTGGTTTTCGGTCGCTACGGCTTCCATAAAAACGAGGAGTTGGGTGGGGGTGAGAATAAGGCGCAAGGCGCAGAACGCGCTGCTAACTAACGACAGTTCGTGGTTTGCAAAAGTACGGGTTTAGCGGTTGAAAGTCTTTGGTTTGGCGGGCCCCCGGGGCCCTCTTTGCCCACCGGACGGTGCAAACGTGTTACTTTTGAGGCTTTTCGGGCGCAATCCATTCCCGGTTGCCAAGAAATTCTGGGGTTATTCACTGTAATTCGCATTACCTGGTCTGCATGTCCTCTTCTGTTTTCGGCCGCTTCGGGCGCCTCTGCCTCGGGTGCCTGCTGACCGCGCTGCTGTTTTCTTCGTGCGCCTCGACGCGCTACTACAACCAGCGCACCATGTTCCGGATGACTGACGAGCACGGCCGGGCCCTGGATACGGCCCGCCTGCGCGTGGCCGTGAACCGCGCCGCCCGCAATTATGTCATCCAGCCCAACGACTACCTCGAAGTGCGGGTGAACACCAACAAGGGCGAACGAATCTTGGACCCCAACGGCGAGCTGCAATTTGGTGGCAACGGCGGAAGCGCAGGCGCGCCAGCCCTTAGCCGGCCTGCTGGCGCTTCGGGCTCCTCCGGCGGGAACCGCTCCTCGTCTGCCTCTGCTTCGGGCGCCACGTTCCTGGTGCAGGCCGACGGCACCGTGACCTTACCGCTCGTGAACCGGGTACGGCTGAGCGGCCTCTCGCTGCTCCAGGCCGACAGCGTGCTCAAAATCAGCTACGCCAAGTACTACGTCGAGCCTTTCGTGATGACCCGCGTCACCAACAACCGCATCATCCTTTTGGGTGCCCAGGGCGGCCGGGTCATTCCGCTCGACAACGACAACATGAACCTGCTCGAAGTGCTGGCCCTGGCGGGAGGCGTCGACGGGGGCGGGGGCGGCGGCACCAGCCTTTACCGGTACGGGGGCCGGGCCGACAACATCCGCATCATCCGGGGCAGCTTAAAATCGCCGCAGATAGAGCAGGTGGACCTAACCACCATCACCGGCATGCGCCGCGCCAATTTGCAGATGGAGCCCAACGACATCGTTTACATCGACCCGGTGCGGCGGCCCCTGCTGGAAAGCCTGACCGATTCGGCCCCCGTAATTGGCCTCACCACCAGCATAGTTTCCCTGACGCTGACCATCAGCTATTTCTTTATCAGGCGATAATTTACTCCCCGTTTACGTCTTATTATAGCTTCCCGTAAATTTCTATAACCACTATCGCAATGGCCCTAAACGAAAATGCGGAGCTGGAAGCACTCATCCGCAACGCCATAGATGGAAGCGCCGAGCCACCGGCGGCCACCCCGGCCGGCGCTACGGCCGACGAGGAAGCCGGGGACGGCCTGGACTTGTCTACCCTGGCCTTGGTGGCGCGGCGCAGCCTGCTGTGGCTGCTGCTGCTGCTGGGCCTGGGGGGCACCGCGTCGTGGCTGTACCTGCGCTACACAAAGCCTGTGTTCAAGTCAACGTCGGTGCTCAAAATTGACCAGCGCACCGAAGCCGGGGCCCTGGGCTTGGGCGGCCAACTGCCTGCTGCCCAGGCCCAGGGCTCCGGCAAGCTGGCCGGCGAGGTGCAGCTCATCAAATCGGAGATTATCTACAAGCAGCTGCGCGACTCGCTGGGCCTGGACGTGAACTACTACGTGCAGGGCACAGTGCTGGAAAACGAGTTGTACAGCAATTCGCCGTTTCGCGTCGCGTACACTATTAAAGATAAAGCGCTGTATAACAAAAGCATCTCCCTGGCTTTCGTCAGCCCTACGCGCTATAGTATCAGCTACAGCGGCCCGAACAATACCCTAAGCGGCGAATATGCGCTGGGCCAGCAGGTTTCCCTGCCGGGGATTGAGTTGCGGGTAATGCCAACATCTTACTTCGACGCGGCAGCGCGCAGCGAGAAATACCATTTTACCATTCAGGACGCGGGCACGGTCAATGCCTATCTCGAAAAGAATTTATCGGTTGACATTCTGAGTTCCGACGCCAACACAATCCAAATTTCTTTCACCGACTTCAACCCAGGCAAGGCACAACGCATTGTCAACAAGGTTGATACCGTGTACCTGTACGCCAAAGTACTGCGCGAGCAGGAAAAAGCCGCGCTCACCCTGCGGTTCCTCGACCAGCAGCTCAACGTTAACTACGACAACCTGCAACGCGCGGAAAACCGCATGCAGGGCTTTGTGGAGCAGACCAAAACCTACGATGTTAAATCGGAAGTGGCGGCCATCGCCGCCAAAGCCGAGGCATTGGAAGAACAACGGCTAAAGCTCAACCAGGGCCTTACGGTACTGAGCGACATCACGCGCATGGTGCATCAAAACCACCTGACCAGCAACGAAGAGGAAACAGTGGAGCAGAGCATTCCGGGCCTGGGCGACATCGACGACCCCACCCTAACCCAGCTGCTGGGCCAGCTCAATTCCCTGCAGTGGGACCAGGAGCGGGTGAGCCGCTCCTACAAGGCCACGACGGAAGCTTTGCAGCAAAAAAATGCGCTACTGGCGTACACCTCTGCCAGCATTGAGCGGCAGCTGGTGCAGGCACGCAAGGACCTGCTGACAAAAATTGCGTTGCTTAACCATCAGCAGGGTCTGCTTGACAGCAAGCAACAGGGCCTGCCGGGCAAAGCTACCGAGCTGGCCCGCTTGCAGCGGCCGCTCGACCTGGCCGACAAGACCTATGTGATGCTGATGGAGAAAAAGGCGGATTTCAACATTCAAAAAGCCGGCACTACCGCCGATTTTCAGATTTTGTTTCCCGCCTCGGAACCCCAGCTGCCCATTTCCCCGGTTCGGTTGATGGTGTACGCCATCGGGTTGGCGGGCGGCTTATTTCTGGGCTTGGGGCTGATAGCCGTGCGCTACCTGATGCACAACACCATCACCAACACCCGCGAGCTGGAACGCGGCACCACGGCCTCGGTGCTGGGCGTGATTCCGACTTACAACAAAGAAAAAATGGAAGTGTCGCGGTTGGTCGTGAACGACAACCCCAAGTCGTCCATTTCCGAAGCCATCCGCTCCATCCGCACCAACTTGGACTTCATCAGCTCGGCTAATAAGAAGCGGCTGATTTCGGTGACATCCACGATTTCAGGCGAAGGAAAAACATTCGTCACAGTGAACCTGGCGGGCATTATCGCCATGTCGGGCCAGCGCGTGGTCATCCTCGACCTCGACATGCGCAAGCCCAAGGTGAACCTGGCCTTCGATGCCGAAAACACCAAGGGCGTGAGCACCATCATGATTGACCGGCACTCGGTACAGGAATGCCTCCAGCGCACGTCCATCGAGTCGCTGCAATTCATCTCGGCGGGGCCCACTCCGCCCAACCCGTCGGAGCTGATTCTCAGCCCCCGCTTCGACCAGATGCTGGCCGAGCTGTACGAGAGCTTCGACGTGATAATAATCGACACGCCGCCGGTGGGACTCGTCACCGACGGCATCCTGATCATGCGCAAGGCCGACATTCCGATTTACATCGTGCGGGCCGATTATTCGCGCAAGGCCTTTGTAAAGAACATGAACCGCCTGATGCGCAGCAACAACCTCACCCGCATGTGCACCATCCTCAACGATGCCCAATCGAAGGGGGCCTACGGGTACGGCTACGGGTACGGCTACGGGTACGGCTCGTATGGGCAGGGCTACTACGAAGATCCGACCAAACCGCCTACGCTGGCGCAAAAGGTGGGCCGTCTGTTCAAATAAGTTGTCCTTCGGGCACTGATTCGCATCGATGGCTACTTTTTGGCAACGGCTCCTGGGCAGCGCGCCCAACGCACCACATCTGACAACTGAAGCGCCGGCCCTGGCCGGGGCCCTGGCGGCCCTGGGGGCCGACATGCACTCGCACTTGCTGCCCGGCCTCGACGACGGTGCGGCTACCCTTGACGACTCGCTGGCCCTGTTGCGCGAGCTGCGCACGCTGGGCCTCCAACGGCTCGTGTTGACGCCCCACATTATGGGCGATTTTTATAAAAACACCCCGGACGGCATCCGGGCGGCGCTGGCACAGCTGCGGGAAGCAGCCACAGCCGCGGGCCTGGGCGACGTGGCGCTGGAGTGCGCGGCCGAGTATTACCTCGACGAGTTTTTGGGCCGCAAGCTGGCCAATGGCACCGAAATGCTGACGTTTGGCGGGGCAAAGCGTTACCTGTTGTTTGAAACGTCGTACATGAACGAGCCGCTCAACTTGCACGAAATCATTTTTGAGCTGCAGGCCCAGGGCTACCGGCCAGTCCTGGCCCACCCCGAGCGTTACACTTACCTCTACGGTCGTTTTGCAGACATTGAAAAGCTGCGCCGCGACTACGGCGTGTTGCTGCAAATCAACCTGAACTCGCTGGCCGGTTACTACTCGCCCGCGGCCCAAAAGGTTGCCGAGCAGCTGATTGACGCGCAGCTGGTCGACTTTGTGGGCACCGATACCCACCACCTGCGCCACACCGCCACACTGGGCCGCAAAACCGTGGCCGCGCCGTACTTCCGCCGGTTGATGGAATTACCTCTGCTTAACAAGACGCTATAAACCAATGATTTTTGTCACGGGCGGCACCGGGTTGATCGGCTCTTTCCTGTTGCGGGCCCTGCGGGCCCGTGGCCTGGCCGTGCGGGCCCTGCACCGAGGGGCCGTACCCGCCGGGGCTGCCCCCGGCGTGGAGTGGCTACCCGGCGACTTGCTCGATACCGACCTGTTGCGGGCCGCTCTCTTCCCCGATGTCACGCACGTGTTCCACTGCGCGGGGCTGGTATCGTACGCGCCCCAGGACGTGGACCTGCTCCAACAAATCAACGTAGGCGGCACCGCAGCCTTGGTCGACGCCTGTCTGGAGCGTCCAGGCATTCGGCTGGCACACGTGTCGTCGGTGGCGGCGCTGGGCATACCGACAGCGACGCCAGACCCGGGGCCCCAGGTAATAACCGAAGCCGCCATCTGGGACCTGGGGGCCGCCCACCCGGCTTACGCGACCAGCAAATATTTGGGCGAATTGGAGGTATGGCGCGGCGCAGCCGAGGGTCTGTCCACGGTCATTGTGAATCCATCGGTGGTACTGGGGCCCGGCGACTGGCACCGCAGCAGCACCCGCCTGCTGCGCTACGCCCACGAGCAGCACCGCTTCTACACCCGCGGCTTGGTCAACTTCGTGGATGTACGCGACGTAGTGGCCCAGCTGATGGCCCTGGCCCTCGACCTGCCAGCGGTGCACAGCCAACGCTTCATCTTGAGCGCCGGGGCCCTGCCACTGGCCGATTTTTTTCGGCACGCGGCGACGGCCTTGGGGCGGCGCCCCCCCACGGTGGCCGTACCCGGCTGGGCCGCCGAAGCCATCTGGCGATTCGAGCACGCCCGCGCGCTGCTGACGGGGGGCCGTCCGCTCATCACGCGCGATACGGCCCGCGCCGGCCGCCGGCCGCTGGTGTACGACCACGCCCGGGTGCGGCAAACCACTGGGCTGTCGTTTAGGTTGTTAGAAGACACCATTTCATGGGCCGCGACGACCCTGGCTCAACCTGCCGCTACAGATTAGCTTGCTAATGCTCCGGCGCTGGGGCCCCAATACAGAGTTTTTTTATCAATCGCACGGAATTTGGGGATTATTGTTAGTAATATTGGTTAACACCTGGGGCCTACCGGCTGCACCGCGCCTGGCCCCGATGGCCGGGACGGTTCGCGCCAGCTCCAGGCATTAGCGGCGATACTATGCGAATGAACGAACATTATGAACACCACCGGGCCGTGCTTGACACCGTTCGGCGCTTCGAGCAGATGCAGGCCCGCCAGGAGTCTGTTTTCTTCGACTTGGAAGACTTTGAGCTAATTATTGACCACTACGTAACCAATGCTCACTTCGAACAGGCGTTGCAAGCCTGCGAAGCCGCGCTGGGCCAGTACCCGTTTTCGACCGATCTGCTCATCGACCGGGCCCAGGTGACGGCCATGCGCGGCGACTACACCGAGGCCGAGCGCCAGATTGACCACGTGGCCGAAATCGACCCGACTAACGCCGACGTAGCCGTGACGCGGGGCATCATCAGCACCCAGCGCGGCCAGTTTAGCGAAGCGGTAGCGTTCTTCCAGGCCGGGCTGGAGCAGGAGGCCGAGCGCGACGACATTCACTTCAACCTGGGCCTGGCCTACCAGAGCTGGCAGAAATTTAAGAGCGCGGCTAAGCACTACAAGCAGAGCCTGCGCCTGAACCCCGACAACGAAACCGGCGTGCAGGAGCTGCTCCACTGCCTGGAAATAAGCGGCCGCCTGGACGCCCACGCAGAGTTTTTTCAGCGCTTCACGGACGACGACCCGTACTCGGCCGTGGCTTGGTACAACCTGGGCCAGTACTGGTACCGCTGCGAAGAATACGGCAAGGCGGCCGAGGCGTTTGACTACGCCATCGTCATCAGCGCCGATTTTTACGACGCGCACCACTGGCTCGCCGACGCATTGGTGTGCCAGGAGCAGTTCCGCAAGGCCATCAGCGAGTTCGAGTTGAGCTACCCGGCCGGCGAGCCCACCGACGAGGCCCTGTGCAACATCGGCGAGTGCTACGAAAAGCTGCGCGAGTGGGACCTGGCCCGCCGCTACTACCGCCAGGCCCTGGAGCTGAACCCCGAGATGGACGAGGCCTGGTTTGGGCAAGGGGTGCTCATGCAAGAGCAGGAGCGCTGGCTCGAAGCCATTCATTTCTTTCGCAAGGCCACCGAGCTGTACGCGGAGAGCGGCGAGTACTGGGCGGCCCTGGGCGCGGCCGAAAACCAGATCGGCAACGTCGTCAGTGCCCTTGAAGCTTACGAAAAAGCCACCGAGGTGGCCCCCGAGGAGGCCCAGGGCTGGGTGAATTGGAGCGCTATTCTGTACGAGCAGGGCCATTATGCGGAGGCCGCCAGCCTTGTGCAGCACGCCGTGGACCTGCACCCCCACGAAGCCCATTTCCACTACATGCAATGCGCCTACCTGATGTCCGACGGGCGTTTGCGGGAAGCTTACCAGTCGCTTGAGACGGCCCTGGCCCTGAACTACGACCAGCACACGCTGCTGTTCGACTATTTCCCGGAGCTGCGCCGCCAGCCCGCCCTGTTGCGCCTCATCGACCAGCACCGCTCGTAGCGGCGGCGGCGTTTAGGCTTATTTTTGTGCCTGCCTGCTCTTTGGAGCGGGCAGGTTTTTTATTATTGCCTGCCGTACTTGCGGGCCAACAAAACGCATTTTTGCCCATGAACTATTCGCTGAATCAACTTCCCGACCGCACCGCCAAGCCCCGTGAGCAAGGCTATACCATGGTGATGGACAAGGGCCTGAGCCTGCGCGAGGTGGAGGATTTTCTGGAAATTGGGGCCCCTTACACCGACGTGGTGAAGCTGGGCTGGGCCACGTCCTACGTGGTGCCCAACCTCAAGCGCAAGCTGGAAATTTACCGGGCCGCCGGGATTCCCGTGTATTTCGGGGGCACGCTGTTTGAAGCCTTCATCATCCGCAACCAGTTCGACGACTACCGCCGCCTGCTCGACACCTACGGCATGGAATACGCCGAGGTATCGGACGGCAGCATCGACCTTGACCACGAGCGCAAGTGCGAGTACATCCGCGAACTGAGCCGGTCGGTGCGGGTGCTGAGCGAGGTGGGCAGCAAGGACGCCGAGAAAATCATCCCGCCCTACAAGTGGATTTCGCAGATGGAAACCGAGCTGGAAGCCGGGGCCATCAAGGTCATCGGCGAGGCCCGCGAGGGCGGCAACGTAGGTTTGTTCCGCAGCACCGGCGAGGTACGCTCGGGCTTGGTGGAGGAAATCCTGACCAAAATTCCGTCCGAAAAAATCATCTGGGAAGCGCCGCAGAAGGCCCAACAGGTGTGGTTCATCAAGCTGCTGGGGGCCAACGTGAACCTGGGCAACATCGCCCCCAACGAAATCGTGAGCCTCGAAACCATCCGCCTGGGCTTGCGCGGCGACACGTTCACCCACTTCCTCGACATGGACGCCGTGGACCCCATGTTCCGGCCCGCCGCCAAAACGGGCAAGCCCGGCACATCTATGCCGCGCGGGTAAAGCGAATACCTGCTTCACGCAAAAGAGCCGGCCCCCATTGCGGGGGCCGGCTCTTTTGCGTTACGTCGGGCGGTTGTTGCCCGACGGGGCTAGTGCTTCTGAATCCGGATTGTTTTCACCTCGCCCGTGGCCAGCGTTATTTTGGCCAAGTAAATGCCGTTGGTCAGGCGAGTGGTGCCCGAGATGTTTACTTCGGTAATGCCTCCTTCGGTGGTGAAGTCCTGGCGGGACAGCTCGCGGCCCAGCAGGTCCATTACCTGCAGGTGGGCGTTGCCAGCCGTGGCGGTTTGCACGACCAACGTGAGGCGGTCGCCGTCCGCGAACGGATTCGGGTAAGCCGTGAGCGTGGCCTGCCGGGGGCCCTCGGGGCCGCCGGAGAAGTTCACGACCCGCACGGGCGAAAACACATTTTTGCCGTCCTGGTCGATTTGACGCAACCGGTAGTACCGGGCCCCCGACTTGCCGCTTACTTCGTCGAGGTAGCTGTATTTCAACAGGCTGTTGCTGTTGATGGCCAGGCTCGCCACGAAAGCAATTTTGCGGAAGTTGGTCCCGTCGGTCGAAACCTGCACTTCGAAGCCAGAGTTGCTCATTTCCGAAGCCGTGGCCCAGGTCATCAGGGCGTTGGTTCCCGACCGCTGGGCTTCAAACGATATCAGCTCCACCGGCAAAGGCACTTGCTGCTCGCTGAGCGTAAAGGTGGCAAACGTGGTCACGCCGTTCTTGGTCAGAACGTTGCCAACGTTCGAGTCGCGGCCCAACTGACTGAAGCTGTTGCCGCCCGTGCTGGAAACGTACAGCGCCAGTTTATCCGCATCATCGCTGGTGAGGGCCCCGGACGAAGTGCGCAAGTCCG
The DNA here is from genome assembly GCA_025353745.1 of Hymenobacter sp. Classification (GTDB taxonomy): domain Bacteria; phylum Bacteroidota; class Bacteroidia; order Cytophagales; family Hymenobacteraceae; genus Hymenobacter. The sequence goes on along the minus strand of JANXOE010000302.1, from coordinate 17,140 downwards.
ACAACTCGTTGGTGAGATAAGTAAACTTAACCGTGGCATTCAATCCCCCACTGTTGGTGTTAGGGTTGGTGGGCTGCACACCGAACACCCGCCGAATGCTGGGCTTGGTGTTGCGGAAAGCCGTTTCGGGGTAGTTGCCGGCGGTGTTACGGGTCACCGTCACCGAACCCGGGTCGTTTCCAATAAAGGCAAGCGACAAGCCGACGTTGCTGAAATTCTGCTCAGTACCGGGGCGGGCTTGCTGCGTGGTGGTCAGGAAGCCACGGAAATAGCTGGTTTCCGACTCGCCCAGCAATTGAGCCGCCGGCGTTCTTTCATCCGTGGAAGCGCCTTCGAACGAGATAAAGTTGCTGCTTACCAGCGCAATGTTCGTTTGCAGGATGCCATTGATAAATTTCAGGTATCCGCCGGATTTCACGGTAAAGCTGTTGGTCAGGTTTTTAATGCTGCCGGGATCCCCGTCAATTTCAACCTTCACGAAACCGTTGATGGAGCCGCTGATAGTCTGGTTACCGGAACTTTTGAAGCTGATGATACCGCCCGAACGCTGAATAAAGCTACCCTGCGGGTTGTTGAAATCCCCAAACACATCCAATCGGCCCTGCACCAAGCGCAGAATGCTGCGGTCGAGCTGCGTACTGCCCTCCAGCGTGAGGTTGCGTACTTTGGCATTCCCCGAATTTAGGTTGCTATACCCAGGCGAAGCCGGAACGTGGTCAACGGTGCCATCCGGGTTCGTGATGTCAATGGCACTCGTGGGCTGCTTAATCACGTCGCTGTAAATATTGGGGTATTGAACCGTTGCGCCACTCGGAAAATTTGGAATAACGGCGTTAGTTATCGCGGTAGGCACATGGTTAGTCCAGTTCCCATTATCAAACCAGTTATCATTGACCCCGCCCGTCCAGGTAGTGGTGGCAATGGGGGTGCCGTTCACAGCAAAACTGGCAACGTAATATTTGCTGCTGTTATCGTCGCGGATGGTGAATGCATTTTTAGTTGAGCTATTTGATCCACTCGCCTGCAGATAAATATCTACATTATAACCGGTTGTGGCCGTAGCAAAAGCCAACAAATTTAGCGCAGCCGTCGAAAGGGCAAAAGTTCGTGTCCGCGAGCCATCGGCATTCGTAGTTAGGTTGGTTTGTGTGAGCCCAACCGGCATGAAACTTCCCCCACCCGTATTGAGAGTCCGGACGCGGTAGTAAAGGGTCACGTTGCTGATTTCGTTGTAGCCATTCTCTCTGGTGGTAGCCGTGCCACCGTTGAGCAGCAGCTTGCCGTTGTTTACGTCAAACGTACCCAAATTGGCTCCGTCGAAAGGCTTGCTATTCGGCGGGTTATTGGCATCGTACGATACGTTTGCCCCGCCGCCCGGCGCAACGAGGACGGTAGTAGCCGAAAGCGTCGGATTAAAGGTGGGAACGCCCGTCGCAGTAAATTGCGAACGACGTCTAGCTCCAGTTAAATAAACTGTAGTGCCGTCGCTGTCTTGGCCGGTGGCACTGACGTTGATATCGAAACGGTAGCTGGTACCCGGGGTGCCAGCGGTTGTGGCCAACGCCAAAAGGTCCCGGCCGGCGTTACTGAACGAGAACGTCCGTGTTTTATTCGATGCATCGTAGCTCGTCATGGTCAGCGGCACTGATTGCGTGACCACGGTATTCGAACCGTCGGTGAGCGTGCCGGGGGCCACCACAAAGTTCACAGCGGCCGAATTGTATGTTTCGCCATTGTTTTCGACAATTTGTATCGTGCCCCCCTGCAACAGCAGGCGGCCAACGCTTACGTCGAGCGTACCAAAGTTTGTGCCGGCGAAGATGCCGCCGCCAATTGTGGTGCCGCCGGCGTTGGCCATTGCGTCGTAGGTATCGGTAGTAGCAGCGGCATTGGCACCGGCCGTAACAATTACGTTGCGAATATTAACCGTCGACTGCGCGTTAGCATTGGAAAAACTACCCAAGCCAACCATTAAAGCTAGTAATGCAACTAAAAAGGGTGAAGCCCACCGATTGCGCAGCAGGTATTGAATGAGTGTGTTTCTTTTCATGGCAGATTGTAAGTGTGATTCCAGATGGCTGGGCATCAAAGTGAAAGATATTTAGCAGTTGGGAGCTTATCCGGGGCGCATATACGCACCGTTATATGGGGCGTTGGACTTTAAATGGGAATCTTTAAATAATATCTGATTTCATGCAGAATTCCCGAAATTTTATTGCTTTAAGCCTATTTGATTAATCCGTGATTCTAATGTACTACGCTATAAGGCACCGTTGCCAAAGCACGTTTTTCCTCGGCCAGCTCCACGTTGAGAAGGTCGTGTACGCTCACGCGGATTTTGTTAGATAACTGGCTGATGGGCAGATCGTTGCTGTCGTACCCAAAAGGATTTTCGATTTCGTTGCCAATCATTTCCAGGCCCAGCATGGCGTAGGCGCCAATCATGGTGATGGGCACCATCCAGTAGCCGCAGGTTTCGAGCAGCACAATGGGCATCACCATGATGAAAATGGTGATGTAGCATTTAATAAAGAAGCTGTAGGAATATGGAATTGGCGTAGCTTTAATTCGTTCGCACGTACCGTTCACCGCCATCATGGCCACGTAGTGCACTTTCAGGTTGATGAGGTGCACCGAATCGAAAATTTCGACTTGCCGCAGCTGTTCCACGCTCTCCATAATTACCGCGATGATGGTGGTGGGCACGTTTTCTGCCGTGCGCAAACGTTCCATGATGTCGGGCGTGGCTTCGAGCTTGTCGAAACGAATGTTGTTGCGCAGGCTGCCCTGCAAGGCCAGCGGGAAGTTGGAGATGAGGGCGGCGAAATAGCGGCGGCTGGCGTGGGCCTCGCGCGGCAATAGCGCGTTCAGCTCCATGGCCAGGCCCCGGCACTGCGACACCAGCTGCCCCCACACCTTACGGCCTTCGTAGTAGCGGTCATAGGCCGTGTTGGTGCGGAACACCAGCAGCAGGCTTAGCAAAATGCCCAGAAAGGAGAAGTATTCGCGGCCGATGCGGATGTTGAGCTCGTGAAACTTGAGGCCAGCCACGGCGATGGCCGTGCCGTAAAGTCCCACTACTGCCACCCGCACCAAGAGGAGGCGGATAACCTCGGATGTGTGAAAGTGCCACAAAGCTTTCCACCAATCCCCCGTTTTGTAAACAATCATTTCAATAAAAATAATATTTTGGGATTTAACGACAATTCGAAAAAAGGGTTAATTGATTTATTGCAGAAATTCTATTGTATAATTAATACATCAAATGACTCGGGAAATACCGTGCCATTGTCCTGGCAAAATCAATTTTTACCCGTTCAAATGCAATCAATCTGTGATTAATTAAATCGACGACCCCTTGGATCGGTGGGCCGGGCTGCCTTTGCGCGCGGCAAGCTTCCTTTGTGCTTTATTCGTTGCCGACCAAATGGAAATCGTTAAGCACTTCTTCGACATCTTACTGCACCTCGACAAAGCCCTGGTCGACGTGGTGCACAGCTACGGCACCTGGACTTACCTGGTGCTGTTCCTCATCGTCTTCACCGAAACGGGCGTCATCGTGTTCCCTTTCCTGCCCGGCGACTCGCTGCTGTTTGCCGCCGGGGCCCTGGCGGCGCGCCCCGAAACCGGCCTGAGCGTGTGGGTGATTGTGCCGCTGCTGATTGCGGCCGCCTTCATCGGCGACAACGTGAACTACGCCGTGGGCGATTACCTGGGGCCCCGGGTGTTCCGCGAAGACTTCAAGTTCATGAAGCGCAAATACCTCGACCAGACCCAGGCGTTCTACGCCAAGCACGGCGGCAAAACCATCATCATGGCCCGCTTCGTGCCGATTGTGCGCACGTTTGCCCCGTTCGTGGCGGGCGTGGGCACCATGACGTACCGGCACTTTGCGTCGTTCAGCATCGTGGGGGCCGTGCTGTGGGTAACGCTGCTCACGACGGCGGGCTACTTGTTTGGCAACATCGAAGTGGTGAAGAAAAACTTCGAGCTGGTGGTGCTGGGCATCATCGTGCTGTCGGTGCTGCCGCCGCTGTGGTCGTTCGTGAAAAGCAAGATGGGCCCCCAGCCGGCTGCCGGCACGCGCCCGGGGGCCCCGCCGCGCTAAATCGCAGCGGCAGCTTTTGAAAGAATGGTTCCGGCTGGGCATGTCCGGGGCGCTTTCCATGTGTTGTTTTGGGCTGCTCCTGCCCTGGCCTTATCACCGCACTATGCGTGAGTTTGGACTCATCGGCCGCTCGCTCGGCCATTCCTTTTCGCAGACGTACTTCACCCAGAAGTTCTACAGCCTCGGGCTCACCGATTGCCGCTACGACCTGTTTGAGCTGCCCAGCGCCGCCGCCCTGCCGGCGCTGCTGCGCGCCCACCCCGGCCTGCGCGGCCTCAACGTGACGGTGCCTTACAAGGAAGAAGTGTGGCCTTTTCTGGACGAGGTGACGCCCGCTGCCGCCCGCGTGGGGGCCGTCAACGTGATTGACGTACGCCCCGACGGCCGCTTGGTGGGCCACAACACCGACTACGTGGGTTTCCGCGAGTCGTTGCGCCAGTTTTTTCCGCTGCGGGGCCCCGAGGCGAGGGCCCTGGTGCTGGGCATGGGCGGGGCCGCCAAAGCCGTGGAAGTGGCCCTGCACGAACTGGGCATTGCCTACTGGCTGGTGGGCCGCCGCCCCCTAGGCCCCGGCCTCACTTACGACGACCTGACGCCGGCGCTGCTGGCCGGGCACCCGCTTATCGTCAACGCCACGCCGGTGGGCACGTTTCCGCACGTCGACGAGTGCCCGCGCCTGCCCTACGCCGCCTTCACGCCTGCGCATTACCTCTACGATTTGGTGTACAACCCCGCCGAAACCCAGTTCATGGCCCACGGCCGGGCAGCGGGGGCCCACGTCAAAAACGGTTTCGAGATGCTGTGCCTGCAAGCCGAAGCCGCCTGGGAAATCTGGAACCAATAACCAGCAAACAGTACCTTCTCAAGCGAAGCATCGCGGCACAAAAAGGCCCCGCAACCAGTTGGTTACGGGGCCTTCTAATTTGCATTTTTATTCGAACGCCTTAGCCAGCGGCCAAAGCTTCGGCCCCGCCCACAATTTCGAGAATCTCGGTGGTGATGGCCGCCTGACGCGTCCGATTATAGGTCAGTTTCAAGGCCTTCAGCAGTTCGCCCGCGTTTTCGGTGGCTTTGTCCATGGCCGTCATACGGGCCCCGTGCTCCGAAGCATTGCTTTCCAGCACCGCTTTGTAAAGTTGGATTTTTAGCGACTGCGGGATGAGCGTTTGCACAATCTCCTCCTTGCTGGGCTCAAAAATATAGTCCACGTTGCTCGTGGCGGCGGCATTGACCGGGGCCTCGGCGGGCACCAGCGGCAGCAGCTGCTCGGCGCGCACCACTTGCGTGGCCACGTTGCGAAACTCGTTGTACACCATCACCACTTCGTCGTAGGCCCCGTCGCGGAAGCCGGCCATGGCCTGCTCGGCCGCCACCCGCACCGTGTCGAACGACAACTGCGCAAACACGTGCGTGTAGTTGCCCACCAGCGTGTTGCGCTTGGCGTAGTAGTCGTTGGCCTTCTTGCCGATGGCCATCACCGAGATGTTGGCCGCCGGCAGTTTGGCGTAACGCTCGGCCACCAGCGCGGCCACGCCCTTGAAGACGTTGGAGTTGAAGGCCCCCGCCAGGCCCCGGTCCGAAGTAATGGCGATGACCAGCACCCGGCGCACCTCGCGCACCGTGCCGTAGTCGCTCACCACGTCGGCGTCGGCCGTGCGGGTCAGGTTGGCCAGGATGGCGTTCAGGCGCTGGGCGTAGGGCCGCATGCGCACGATGTTGTCCTGGGCCCGGCGCAGCTTGGCCGCCGCCACCATTTTCATGGCTTTGGTAATCTGCTGCGTGCTGCTCACCGATTGGATGCGCGAGCGGACTTCTTTTAAACTAGCCATAAAACAAATAGATTAAGAACTGAAACCGTCTGTCATTGCGCGGAGGAACGACGGGGCAATCGCTCCTTCCGTGGGCACCGCTTGGTTGATGCTGACGATAAGGAAGATTGCTTGGTCGTTCCTCCGCGCAATGACAGACGGTTTCGTTCGGCTTTAACTACTTCGCCGCGTAGCGCGCCGACACGTCCTTGGCCACTTCGCGCATGGCCTTGATGCCAGCGTCTTCGAGCTTGCCGGCTTTCAGGGCCTTCAGCACGTCGGGGTGGCGCGAGGTCATCGTTTGGGTGTATTCCTTCTCAAATTCCCGCACCCGGTTCACGGGCACGTTGTCGAGCAGGCCGTTGGTGGCGGCGTAGATGATGGCCACCTGGTCTTCCACGCGCACCGGCGAAAACTGCGGCTGCTTGAGGATTTCGAGGTTGCGGCGGCCGCGCTCAATCGTGAGCTTGGTCGAAGCATCGAGGTCGGAGCCGAACTTGGCAAAGGCTTCCAACTCGCGGAACTGGGCCTGGTCGAGCTTCAGCGTGCCCGACACTTTCTTCATCGACTTGATCTGCGCGTTACCGCCCACGCGGCTCACCGAGATACCGACGTTGATGGCCGGGCGCACGCCGGAATTGAACAGGTTGGTTTCGAGGAAGATCTGGCCGTCGGTGATGGAAATCACGTTGGTCGGAATGTAGGCCGACACGTCGCCAGCCTGCGTTTCGATAATTGGCAAAGCCGTCAGCGAGCCGCCGCCCTTCACGATGCTGCGAATGCTTTCGGGCAAGTCGTTCATGTCGCGGGCGATGGAATCCGACGCGTTGATTTTAGCGGCGCGCTCCAGCAGGCGGCTGTGCAGGTAAAACACGTCGCCAGGGTACGCCTCGCGGCCCGGGGGCCGGCGCAGCAGCAGCGACACCTCGCGGTAGGCCACGGCTTGCTTGCTCAAGTCGTCGTACACCACCAGGGCCGGACGGCCCGTGTCGCGAAAGAATTCGCCGATGGCGGCCCCGGTGAAGGGGGCGTAGAATTGCAGCGGCGCCGGGTCGGCGGCCGAAGCCGACACCACCACGGTGTAGTCCATGGCCCCACCCTTTTGCAGGGAGTTCACCACTTGGGCCACCGTCGAGGCTTTCTGGCCCACGGCCACGTAAATGCAGAACACGGGCTCGCCGCGCTCAAAAAACTCGCGCTGGTTGATAATCGTGTCGATGGCCACGGCCGACTTGCCGGTCTGGCGGTCGCCGATGATCAGCTCGCGCTGGCCCCGGCCGATCGGAATCATGGCGTCGATGCTCTTGATGCCGGTTTGCAGCGGCTCGGTCACCGGCTGGCGGAAGATCACGCCGGGGGCCTTGCGCTCCAGCGGCATCTCGTACAGCGTGCCCTGGATAGGGCCCCGGCCGTCGATGGGCTGGCCAAGGGTGTTCACCACACGGCCCACGATGCCGTCGCCTACTTTAATAGAGGCAATTTTTTTGGTGCGGCGCACCGTTGCACCCTCGCGGATGCCGCTGTAGTCGCCGAGCATTACGGCCCCTACGTTGTCTTCCTCCAGGTTCAGCACAAGGGCTTGCAGGCCATTTTCAAACTCCAGCAATTCGCCCGACTGCGCCTTGGTAAGCCCGTAGATGCGGGCCACGCCGTCGCCGACCTGCAACACCGTACCGACTTCTTCCAGCTCGGCTTCGGACTTGAAATTGGACAGCTGTTGCCGCAGGATTGCGGATACTTCGTCCGGATGTACTTCTGCCATGATGCTGACTTACAGGTTATTTTGATATGAATTTTCTTGCAGGGCGGTGCGAATGTTCCGCAGGCCGGAGCGCACGGAATCGTCGAGCTGGCGGTCGCCCACCCGCAGCACGAAACCGCCAATCAGGGCCGGGTCCACTTTTTCGGCCAGCTCCACGTCGGCGAGGCCGCTCAGGCGCGTCACTTCCTGGCGCATTTGGGTGCGCAGGGCGGGCGTGAGGGCCACGGCCGAAGTCACTTCGGCCGTTTGAATGCCACGCAAGGCATTGTACTGCACCTTGAACTCGGTGGCGACGCCTTCCAGCGCGCTTTCCCGGTTTTTTTGGGTGAGAAGGGTAAAAAAGCGCATGGTCAGGTCCGACACTTTGCCTTGGAACAGCGCGGTGAGGATGGCCAGCTTCTTGTCGTGCTTCACGATGGGGTTGCGCAGAAGCAAGCGCAGCTCGCGGCTGTCGCCCACGACCTGACCCAGCAGGTCCATGTCTTGCTTCACCGTCTCCAGGATGCCTTGCTCCTGCCCGAGGTCGAGCAGCGACTTGGCGTAGCGGGCCGCTACTCGTTGGTCAGCCATAGGATTTTGTTGTTAGTTATCAGTCGTTTGGTATCGGCTTTTTCTAAAAATGGGCAAGCCCCAATTAGTAAAGCCGACAACCGCTGACCAACGGCTAATTCAATTTTACTTCTTTTAGGTACGAATCCACCAGCTGCGTTTGGGCGGCCGGGTCGGCCAGCTCGCGACGCAGGATGCGCTCGGCGATGTCGAGCGAAAGGCGGGCGGCGGTGTTCTTCACTTCGGCCAGGGCGGCGTTTTTTTCGGCCTGAATGGCTTCGCGGGCTTGCTGCACGATGTGGTTGGCTTCGCTGGTGGCGCGGGCTTTCTCAGTTTCGCGGTGCTGGTTGGCCATTGCGGTGGCTTCCTGCATCATGCGGTCGCGCTCCTGGCGGGCTTCGGCCAACAGCTTCTCGTTGCCGGCTTTCAGCTGCTGCATCTCAATTTTGGCTTGGTCGGCCATGCGCAGGGCGCTTTCGATGCTGTCCTCGCGCTCTTTCAGCGACCCCAGGATGGGCTTCCAAGCAAACTTGGCCAGCAGCAAGAAGAGAATCAGAAAAATAAGGGTTTGCCAGAACAGCAAACCAAACTCGGGGGTGATGAGCGACATGGTAACAGCAATTTAGCAGCCTGACTAACAAATGGGCAGGGTATTCGGTGCCTTAGGCGGGCGCAGATGGAGCACCCCGGCCGACGGCCCCAGCCCGTAACGAATGAAACCCGGCGCGGCTGGCCCCCGCCCGCCGGAGCGAAGCGGAGGTCAGCCGGCCGGGCTCGTCAACGCGATTATTGCAGTTTCAGGGCGATGAGCAAGCAAACTACTACGGCAAACAAAGCCGCGCCTTCCACCAGAGCGGCCACGATGAGCATGGCAGTCTGGATTTTGCCCGAAGCCTCCGGCTGACGGCCGATGGCTTCCATGGCGCTGCCGCCGATGCGGCCGATGCCCAGGCCTGCGCCCACGATGGCCAAACCAGCGCCAATACCGGCACCCATTACGGCCAAACCAACTGAATTAACAACTTGCAGTAACAACGAGAGAAGCATGGTAAAAGGAAGTGTGTTGAAAAAAAGAAAAACGTAAGATCAGAAAAGCGCAGAGGGCCCCGGGGCCGGGGCGGCTTACTAGTGCGCCGCGACGTTGGGTTGGGCGAAGTGGCCCAGGTCAGAACCGCCTTGGCGTTGTTCTGCGGTACCGAAATCATTGGCGTGAGCGCCGTCGTGCTCCTCGTGGTGGTCCTCCACCGCACTGCCGATGTACATGGCGGTGAGCAGCGTGAAGATGTAGGCTTGCAGGATGGCTACGAGCAGCTCCAGCACGCTGATAAACAAGCCGAACGGAACCGACAACAAGCCCGCCGCCGCCGTGCGGAAGATAAAAATCAGGCTGATAAAGCTCAGGATGATGATGTGCCCGGCGGTGATGTTGGCGAATAGCCGCACCATGAGCGAAAAGGGCTTCACGATGATGCCAATCAGCTCGACCGGCACCATGATGATGTAGAGCGGCCACGGCACCCCGGGAGGGGCGAAAATGTGCCCCCAATAGTTTTTGTTGCCGCTGACCAGCGTGATAACCAGCGTGACCAGGGCCAGCATCATCGTTACGGCGATGTTGCCGGTGAGGTTGGCGGCGCCGGGCGTGAGGCCCAGCAGGTTGTTGAACCAGATGAAGAAAAACAGGGTGAGCAGGTACGGCATGTACCGCTCGTACTTGGGCCCGATGCTCTTCTTGCCCACTTCGTCGCGGATGAACACCACAAACGGCTCCAGGAACGACTGCATACCGCTGGGGGCCTGGCCGGCGCGGCGGCGGTAACTGCCGGCTACCGAGACGAATACCACCACGAGCAGGATGCTGCTGATGGCCAGCGCGACCACGTTTTTGGTGATGGAGAAGTCGTAGACCTTGCTGCCGTCGAGCGTGGTCAGGTGTTCTTCGTTGAGCTTGAAGTTGTCGTAGCTCTTGCCCTCGGCTACTTTCTCCGACGAGAACACCGCCAGGCCCTTGCCGGGCTGGTAGGCGATGATGGGGAAGTAGCTAACGAAATTGCCGTTGTCGGTCGAGAACCAATGCCACTCGTGCGAGTCGGCCACGTGGTGCAAAATAACTTCCCCGGGGTTAAAGGCTTGGGCCGACTCAGCGCCCTTGGCGGGCTCGTTGGCAAAAACCGGCAAGGTTAGCAGAAAGAGGAGAATCGACAGTAAATGCTTCATTCAAAAAAACTTGAGACCACAAACCGAAGTAACTGACTATTGCTCCGGCATTTGTTTTTTGGAAAACGGCCGCAAGTTAGTCAAAATAGCCCAAATTTCAAATCCAGCAAAGAGAAAGTACAGTATGAAGAAGGCCCCCAGGAAGGTGTAAGTGGCCCGTCCGGCGTGGGCCCCACCGTTGTATAAGTACGCCAAAACGGCCCCCAATCCGACTACCAGCCGCAGCGCCACGGAGCCGAAGTAGGCGGCCAGAAAGTTGTCGGGGTTGGTGCGGATAGCGCGGGCTGTGAGGGCCAACCCGATGAAGGTGAGGGCGGCCAGCCCGGCCAACAGGTACGGGGCCAACGGGTGCACCACGGCGGCCCCGAAGGCGGCGTGCAAGCCGTAAACGGCCAGCCCGACTACGAGGCAGAAAGCTAGAAACGGCCGCAGAAAAACGGGCATGGCGGGTCGGGCGCTAGGCGCCTTTGGTAAGGGAACGAATGACTTGGTAGAGGGCCACCAGCACGCCCGCCAGCATCAGCCCGATGGTGTACCAAGGCGTTTTGGTTTGAAAATGGGCGTCGAGCCGCACGCCGGCCCAGGCGCTGAGGCCGATGGTGGCCAGCATCTGAATGGCCATGCCGGAGTACTTGGCAACGGCGCGCGCCCGGTCGGCGCCGGAAGCGGCGGGGTCAGACTCGGGGCCGGGGACGGGGGCGGGCGCGTGGGGCATGAGCGGGGCGTGAAGGACGGGCCGCAAAGCTACGGCGCAGACCGGGCGGGGTTTGGGGCGGCGAAACGTAATTTTACCCGGCCGCGGCCGTTGGTAAGCCCCAGGCGGGGCCCGATTTGGCGAACATTTCGGGCCCGGCGCAGGATTGGGGCCCTGGGGCCGGCTTTTATCTCATTCGCTTTGATGCACCATCATTCGCTGAATTTCCGTTGGCTGGCGTGGGCCGGACTGCTGCTGCTGGGGCTGCTGGGCGGCTGTGCGGCCGACAAGGGCCTGGTGGGCCACGCCCTGAACAACGTGGCGGCCCGCGACAACGCGTTCTTTCTGGCCCGCGAGAAGCTGCGCGCCACCGAAACCAAGCTCTACGCCGGGCGGGTGAACGACTACAACCAGCGCCTGCCGCTGTTCCCGACCCTCGACAGCGCCAGCGTGCGGGCCAGCCGCGCCGACCTCAACGACATCATCAAAAAGGCGTCGATGCCGATCCAAAACCGGCCGGGCTCCGACTGGACCGACGACGCCTACTTGCTGGTGGCCTGGGCCCGGTTTTATTCGATGCAGTTCGACGACGCGGCGCTGACGTTCAAGTACGTGAACTCGACCAGCAAGGACCCCAACGCCCGGCACGAGGGCCTTATCGGGCTGATGCGCACCTTCGTGGCCACCAACGAGCTGGAAAGCGCCCGGGCCGTGTCGGACCTGCTCGACAAGGAAACCGGCCTGACGGCCGACGCCCGCGAGCTGTTCCTGACCCGCGCCGACTACTACCTGCGCACCGAGCAGCCCAAGCGCGCCATTCCGCAGCTCGAAAAAGCCATTCCGCTGATTGAGAAGAAAAACGAGCGCTCGCGCACCCGCTACCTGCTGGCCCAGCTTTACCAGGAGCAGGGCGACGACAAAAAGGCGGTGGCCGAGCTCGATAACATCCTGGCCCACAACCCGCCCTACGAGCTGGACTTTTTTGCCAAGCTGCTGCTGGCCCAGGTGTCGGGCCTCGACGCGCAAAACCGGGCGCGGCTCGACAAGTATTTCGCCGCGCTGCTGAAAGACACGAAGAATAAAGAGTACCGCGACAAGATTTACTACGAGATGGCGCGGCGGGCCTACCGCGGGCAGGACTACCCCGGGGCCCTGGCCCAGCTGCACAAGTCGGTGAAGGCCAGCACCACCAACCGCTCGCAGAAAAGCTATACCTACCTGCTGGCGGGGCGCATCTACTACGAAAACCTGCAGAAATATCCGCTCGCTGCGGCTTACTACGACAGCACGGTGCAGAACCTGGCCACGACCGACCGCACCTACGCCGCCATCAAGGAGCGGGCCGATGTGCTGCGGGAATTCGCCAAGCAGTACACCATCGTCGAAACCCAGGACAGCCTCCAGGCCCTGGCCCGGCTCGACGCCGCCGCCCTCGACCAGCGCCTCGGCCAGTACGCCACCGCCGAGCTGGAGGCCCGCCAGCGCGCCGTTGCCAAGCAGGCGCTGGCCGACAAAGCCCAGGCCCGGGCCGCCGAGCTGGCCGGGCGAACGGTGCCCACCAGCAGCGCGCTGAGCGCGCTGCCCAACGGCCAGACGGCCCCCGACCCGCTGGCCTACGACCCCACCGCGGCCGGCACGGGGGCCCAGTGGTACTTCGACAACCCCGCGACGCTGGGCATTGCCCGCTCCGACTTTCTGCGGCGCTGGGGCGACCGCCGCTTGCAGGACAACTGGCGCACCACCAGCCAGCCCAGCAACTCGCCCAACACCCCCGCCAACGGCGGCGTGCCCCTGGCCGTGACCGGCAACGCCGACACCCGCGTGAACCCGGCCGGGGCCCCCAACGGCCCCGGCGCGGCCCCGGCCGCCGACCCCGCCGCCGAAAAGCAAGCCGTGGTGGCCCAGTACCGCCAAGCCCTGCCCACCACGCCCGAAAAGCTGCAGGCATCGAACGACCAGATTGAAGCGGCGCTTTACGCGCTGGGCAACATTTACAAGGAGCAATTGAAGGAGCGCGACCGGGGCATTGCCGCCTATGCGCAGCAGGTGCAGCGCTACCCCCGGGGGCCCCACGCGCCCGACGCCTACTACCTGCTTTACCTGCACTACAAGGGCTTGCCCGACCCGGCCAAAGCGGCGGCGTACGCGGCGGATTTGCAGCGCGAGTTTCCGCAGTCGCTTTATGCCAAGCTGGTGGCCGACCCGCTGTACCGCGAGCACGAGTTGGCCTTGCACAACGCCGTGGCCGCTGGGCTCGATTCGGCGTTTGTGCTCTACAAAAACCAGGAGTTCCGCAAGGCGGGGGCCGTGCTGGCCCGCACCCAGCGCCGCTACCCCAAAAGCGACCTGAGCGACCGGGTGGCGTACTTGAAAACGCTGCTCGCCGCGCGCACCCAGCCGGCGCTGACGGCCCGCCGCTTGGTGGAGCAGTTTTACAAAGATTACCCCGACAGCCCGCTCGTGCCCGAAGCCCAGGCCCTGGCCAGCACCTACAAAAAGCAGGACGCCGGCCAGATAACCGGGGCCCTGGCGTCGACCGACAAGCCGGCCGTCTCCATTTTCCGGCCCGGGGAGATAGACAACCGGCTGCGCGTTTATTACCAGGCCGACGAATCGCCGGCCGCGGCGGTGCCGGCTGCTGCCAAAGTGCCGCCCGCCGCGGCCGGCCCGCCGACGGCGCCCCGGAAGGCCCCGGCGCCGGCCGCCGCTGCGCCAGCCGGCCCCAAGCCGGCTCCTGCGGCGGGCACGCCGGCCCCGGGGGGCCCCAGCGCCGCGCCGGTAGCCGGGGCCGCCGCGCCCGCCGCGCCGCCCGCCTTGCCCCCCGCGCCGACGGCCCCCACCACGGCCTACACCACGCAGCTGAGCGCAGCCCACGCCGTGGTGCTGGTGTTTGCCAAGGGCACGCCGCCGGTGGCCGACCTGGCCGCGCTGCTGGGCACGTACAACGGGCGCTTCTTCCGCGACGCTAACTTGCAGGTGCAGCCGCAGCCGCTCGACGCTGCGCAGGATTTGCTGGTGGTGCGGCCGCTGGCCGGGGCCAAGGTGGCGCAGAGCTACGCCACCAAGCTGCGGGGGCCCCAGTCGCCGCTGGGGCGCCTGCGCGGGCAAGGCTACCAGGTGCTGGTCATCAGCCTCGAAAACCTGGCGCTGCTGCAAAGCTCCGGCGACCTGGCCGGCTACCAGGCATTTTTTCAGAAAATATACAAGTAGGGCCCCCGGAGCCGGGGCCCTTTTGGCCGGGCAGCGGCGGCGCAGGCCGGGGGCTTTATTTTTGCCTGTTGATTTTGCATTCCCCTGCTTATGCCTGACTACTCTACCGCTCCGCCCCGCCGGCCCAAAAGCGGCCCCGCCCCGGCCCGGCCGGGGCGCTACACGGCTTTTGTGCGCACTTTGTGGGTGCTGTTTGGCGGCGGCGTGCTGGCGGCGGGCCTCTACGTGCTGGCCGTGAACAGCAACTTCATGAACCTGTTCGGGCGGATGCCCAACCTCAAGTCGCTCGAAAACCCGCACTCCGAGCTGGCCTCGGAAGTCTATTCGGCCGACGGCGTGCTGCTGGGCAAGTACTTCCGCGAGAACCGCACGCCGGCCGACTACAACGACCTGCCGCAAAACCTGATCGACGCGCTGGTGGCCACCGAGGACGTGCGCTTCGAGCAGCACTCGGGCATCGACCCGCGCAGCATTTCGCGGGCGGTGGTGGCCCTGGGCCGCGGCGGCGGGGGCTCCACGCTCACGCAGCAGGTGGCCAAGGTGCTGTTCAAAACCCGCCCCGACCAGCCCAACACCCTGAACGACGGCCTGCTGAACGGCAGCGGCAAAATCGGCATTCTGGTGGCCAAAACCAAGGAATGGCTGCTGGCCATCCGCCTGGAGCGCAACTACACCAAGCGCGAAATCCTGCGCATGTACCTCAACACGGTGGAGTACGGCTCGAACGCCTACGGCATCAACACGGCGGCCAAGACGTTCTTCAACAAAACGCCTAGGGCCCTGACCACGCCCGAAGCGGCCACGCTGGTGGGCATCGTGAACGCGCCCGGCCGCTTCAGCCCCAAGGCCCACCCCGACCGCTCGCGCCGCCGCCGCAACTGGGTGCTGCGCCAGATGGCCAAGGCCCACTACCTGCCCGCCGCCGAGCTGGCCGCCGACACGGCCCAGCCCATCGTGCTGCACTACAGCGTGGAAAACGCCACCAAGGGCCTCGCCCCCTACTTCCGCACCGAGGTGGCGAAGTCGCTGCTGGCCTGGGCCAAGGAAACCGACCACGACCTGTACGCCGACGGCCTGAAGATTTACACCACCATCGACTCGCGGATGCAGAAATACGCCGAGCAGGCGGTGAACGAGCACCTGGCCTTGCAGCAAAAGTGGTTCACCCAGCACTGGAAGGGCCAGCTGCCCTGGCGCGACGAGAACGGCAAGGTCATCCCCAACTTCCTCAACATCGCCATGCGCCGCACCGAGCGCTACAAGTCGCTGATGAACATCTACGACGGCAACCGCGACTCGGTGAACTACTACCTGCGCAAGAAGTACAAGATGCCGGTCTTCACCTGGCAGGGCGAGAAGGAGATGTACTTCTCGCCGCTCGACTCGCTGGCCTACTACAAGCGCTATTTGCAGGCCGGCTTCATGGCCATGAACCCGCTCAACGGCCAGGTGAAGGCCTGGGTGGGCGGCGCCAACTACAAGTATTTTCAGTTCGACCACGTGCGCCAGGGCAAGCGCCAGCCCGGCTCCACCTTCAAGCCCATCGTGTACACGGCGGCCATCGACCAGGGCTACTCGCCGTGCTACCCGCGGCCCGACGTGGCCACCACCTTCCCGGCCGTGGCCGGCCGGGCCCCCTACACGCCCCAGAACTTCGAGGGCGGCTACTCGGGGCGCACCTTCACGCTGCGCCAGGCCCTGGCCCGCTCCATGAACTCCATCACGGCGTGGCTCGTGTTCAAGCTCACGCCCGACATTGTGGTGGGCTACGCCAAGCGCCTGGGCATCACTTCGCCGATTGACGCGGTGCCCTCGGTGGGCTTCGGCGCGTCGGATTGCAGCATCTTCTAGCTGTGCGGCGTGTACTCCACCTTCGTGAACAAGGGCGTGTGGACGGCCCCGCTGCTGGTGACGCGCATCGAGGACAAGAACGGCAACGTGCTGCGCGACTTTCTGCCCCAAACCAAGGAGGTGCTGAGCGAGGAAACGGCCTACATCATGACCAACATGCTCCAGGCCAGCACCACGGAGCCCGGCGGCACCAGCACCATCCTGCACACGGGCTTCAACTTCCCCTACGAAATCGGGGCCAAGACCGGCACCACCTCCAACTACTCCGACGCCTGGTTCATGGGCCTGACGCCCGACCTGGTCTGCGGCATGTGGGTGGGCGGCGAGGACCGCAGCATCCACTTCCGCACCGGGGCCTACGGGCAGGGGGCCCGCCTGGCGCTGCCGCTCTACGGCATTTTCATGAAGAAGGTGTACGCCGACAAGGAGCTGGCCGTCAACCGGGGGCCCTTCCCGCTGCCGGCCAAGCCGCTGAGCATCGAAATCGACTGCGCGAAGTACACCGGGGCCGCCGCGCGCGACACCATTCCCGACGACCAGAAACTGGCCCTGCCCGCCCCCGACGGCCCCGACAAGCAGGACATTTAGGGCGGCTGCCCGCGCAATGCCCGGCGCCGCGCCGTCCAAAAACGAACGGTTTTGAATGCCGCCGCCGGTAGCGACGCGGCCCTTCGCGCCCCCATCGTTGCCCGGTTTTGAATGCCGCCGCCTGTAGAGACGCGACCCTTCGCGTCTCCATCGCTGAACGATCAGGATTGCTGGCAACGGTAGAGACGCGAAGGGTCGCGTCTCTACCGGCGGCGGCATTCAAAACCGTTCGTTTTTGGACGGCGCGGCGCCGGGCATCGCGCGGGCAGCCGCGCTAAATGTCCTGCTTGTCGGGGCCCTCGGGGGCGGGCGGGGCCAGTTTCTGGTCGTCGGGAATGGTGTCGCGCGCGGCG
>JANXOE010000283.1 GCA_025353745.1 Hymenobacter sp. | reverse complement strand
ATTTCCTTGCCGGCCTGGTTGTGCACGTGGTACACCACGTCGAAGCCGTACTTGCCGGGGTCGGCGGCGGCGATTTGCACCCGCAGCACGTCGCCGTGGAAGGCCTCGCCCTTGTATTCCACGGCCACGTCGACCATGATGAGGCCGAGCTTGGTGGCGGCGTCGTAGTCGTTGGGCACGCCGATGGCGCGCAGGAAGCGCACCCGCGCCTCGTGCAGGAGGCCGAGCAGGGCGTCGTTGCCCAGGTGCCCGCCGTAGTTGAGGTCGGTGATGCGCACGGGAATTTCGGTGGCGAAGGCAAAGGCGTCGGGCAGGGCTACTTTTACGCGGGGCATTTCAATTGAGCAAGCAACGATGAGCGGGGAACCATTTGCGGACGGGCCAAAGGTAGAGGTGCGCGCCACGGCCGACGGCTCGCTCACGCTGTTTGTGCCGGCCCTGAACGAGCACTACCACTCCACGCACGGCGCCCGGCAGGAGTCGGCGCACGTGTTCATCGGGGCGGGGCTGGGGCCGGCGCTGGCGGCCGGGCGCGGGGCCGCCGGGGGGCCGCCGCTGCGCCTGCTCGAAGTGGGCCTGGGCACCGGCCTCAACGCCCTGCTGACGCTGGCGGCCGGCCGGGCCGCGGGGGCCCTCATTGCCTACGACGGGCTGGAAACCTACCCGTTGCCGGCCGCGGTGGCGGCCGCCCTCGCCCCGGAATGGGCCGCCCAGTCGCCGGCGGCCGGGGCCCTGTTCGAGCGGCTGCACGCCCTGCCCTGGGGGGCCGCGCACGCGCTGGCCCCCGGCTTCTGGCTCACCAAAAAGCAAGCGCCGGTGCAGGCCACCGCCCTGCCCGCCGGGCACTACGACCTGATTTACTTCGACGCCTTCGCCCCCGACAAGCAGCCCGAGCTGTGGACGGAAGACGTGTTCCAGCGGCTTTACGCCGCCGCCGCGCCGGGGGCCGTGCTGGTGAGCTACTGCGCCCAGGGGCAGTTCCGGCGCCACCTGCGGGCCGCCGGCTGGCACACCGAAAAGCTGCCCGGCCCCCCCGGCAAGCGCGAAATGACCCGGGCCCGCAAACCCTGAAGGGGCGGGGAGGGCCCCCGGCCCCGGGCCGCTTGCCCGGCCCCCGGGGCGGGCCCGCACCCAGCGCTTCTTCTCCAAGAAACACCCTCAAAAAGTCAATAAAGTGCAACGGTAGGTCAAAAAATTGCTATGGATGAGTCTACCGGAACTGTTTCTGAGGCTACCGGAGCGGTTGCCGGGTCTACGGGGGCAGGGGCGAAGCCTACGGGAACGGGGGCCGCGCCTACCGGCCCCGGGGCCGGGCTTACCGGAGCGGGGGCGGCGCCTACCGGCCCCGGGGGCAGCCCTACGGACGGGCGGAACGCGCCGGCCCGGCCGTTTTTTGCGTAATTGGGGCCCCATTGGGCGCTGGCCGCCGGGCCCGCTGCTTCACCTCTTCCTTTCTCCTCGCTTGTCGCGCAAGTTCCTCGATACCGAAAGCCCCGCGTGGGTGGCCGAAGGCCTCATCACGGAGGCGCAGCGCCAGCGCCTGCTGGCCCGCTACCCGCCCGGGGCCGTGCCCGCCGTGGGCCTGCTGCCGGTGCTGGGCGGCCTGCTGGTGGCCCTGAGCGCCCTGAGCGTGGCGGCGGCCAGCTGGCCGGCCCTGCCGCCGGTGGCCCGCCTGGCGCTGCTGCTCGGCAGCCTGGTGGGGGCCTACGCGGCGGGCCACTACTTTTTGCGGCGCGGCAACGGCAGCCTGGGCCTGGGCCTGGTGGGCCTGGGCCTGGTGCTGTTCGGGGCGAGCATCGTCCTCGTCAGCCAAACCTACCAGCTGGTGGGCTACGACGTGAGCGGGCTGCTGGCCTGGGTGGTGGCGGGCGTGGCCCTGGCCTACGCCCACCGCAGCCGGCTGCTGGCGGGCCTCACGGTGGGCATCGGGGCGGCGGTGCAGGCCTACTGCACCCAGGCGCTGGGCAGCTACAGCTACGCCACGGCGGGGCTGCTGGCCGGGGGCCTCGGCTACTTCTGGTGGCGGCGCCCCGACGGCCTGCTGGGCAGCGTGCTCGCCGCTGGCCTGCTGTGGCAGGCGGCGCTGTGGGTGGGGCTGGCGCACGCCAAAATCACCTGGTTTTTTGTGCCGGCCATGCTCGTGTACGCGGCCGGCGACTGGCAGCCCGACCGCGCGGGCGGCCGCGCCGCGCAGGGCCCCCCGCTGGTGGCGGCCTACCTGTTTGCCCTCGGGCTGGCTTTGTTTGGCGAAACCGACGCCTACGCCGGCCTGCTGCGCCCGCCGCTGCTGGCCTACCTGGGGGCCCTGGGCGCGGTGCTGGCGGTGTCATTCGTGGGCAAAAAACGGCGCGGCCGGCTCGACACCCTGCCCGACTGCCTGCTGCTGCTGCCGGGCTTTTACCTGCCCGGCGGGCTGCCGCTGGCCGTGGCCACGCTGGTGGTGCTCTACGCCCACGCCGGCTCGGTGCTGCTCCGGGCCCACCGCTCGGGCCACGCCGAGCAGCTCACGCTGGGCACGGTGCTGTTTGTGGGGGCCACGATGGTGGCGTACTTCAAGCTGACCTGGGCCTACCTCGACAAGTCGCTGTTTTTCCTGCTCGGCGGCGGGCTGCTGCTGGGCCTGAGCTGGTACCTGCGCCGCCGCAACGCCCAGGTGCTGGCCGCCGCCGGGGCCCCCGCCGCCCCGGCCCAAGCCCCGGCGCATCCCGACTGACCCCGCCCGGCCCGACCCGGCCGTTCCATTTCCTTTCTGCCCCCGCACGCCCCATGGCCCCCGCCCAATCCCCCGCCGCCCCCGCGCCCCCGCGCCGCACCGCCCTGCTGCTCCGGCTGCTGGTGGGCGCCCAGGTGCTGTACGTGCTGGGGGTGGCCGGCGCGGGCTACGCCACCACGGCCCTGGGCAAAAGCGTGGTGCTGGCCGCCATTCCCGCCGATTTGCACACCCTCGCCGACGGCGATTTTGTGCGCCTGCGCTACGCCGTGGGGGCCGTGCCGCTGGCCCGGTGGCGGGGCCCCGCCGCCCCGCAGCCCCGCCAAAGCGTGTACGTGCTGCTGGCGCCGGCCGGGGGCCCCGCGCCGGCCGCCGTGCTCGGCGTGTTCGGGCAGGAGCCCGCGGCGGGCCCCGGCCAGGCGGTGCTGCGCGGCTGGGTCACCGATGTTTTTGCGCGCACCGTGGGGCTGCGCTTCGGGCTGGAGCGCTACTTCGTGCCCGCCGCCAGCCCCCTGCGCCAAGACCGGGCCCCCCGGCCGCTGCGCGTGCAGGTGCGCATCGCCCCCTGGGGCCAGGCCCGCATCGAGGCGGTGAGCGAGTGAGGCAAGGCGGCAGCTGAGGACATG
>JANXOE010000209.1 GCA_025353745.1 Hymenobacter sp. | reverse complement strand
CCCATGCAGGGCGACATCATCCAGCACATTTTGGCCGGCAAGGACACCGTGGTGCTCATGCCCACCGGCGGCGGCAAGTCGGTGTGCTTTCAGGTGCCGGCCGTGGTGAGCGAGGGCACCTGCGTGGTGGTCTCGCCCCTGATTGCCCTGATGAAGGACCAGGTGGAGGCCCTCAAGGCCAACGGCATCGCGGCGGCCTACATCAACAGCAGCGTGGGCCAAAGCGAGGCCAACGACATCTCGCGTGCCGCCGTGAGCGGCCAGCTCAAGCTGCTCTACGTGTCACCGGAGAAACTTCTTTCCGACGGCTTTTTGCAGTTTCTGAACCGGGTTAATATCAGCCTTTTTGCCATCGACGAGGCGCACTGTATTTCGAGCTGGGGCCACGACTTCCGGCCCGAATACACCCAGCTGGGGCAGCTGCGGACGCACTTTCCCGCCACGCCCATCATCGCCCTCACGGCCACGGCCGACCGCCTCACCAAGCGCGACATCATCACCCAGCTCAACCTGCGCGAGCCCAAAGTCTTCCTCTCCAGCTTCGACCGGCCCAACATCAACCTCAACGTGCGGCCCGGCCAGGACCGCGTGGGCTCCGTCATCGACTACATCGGCCGCCACCCCCAGGACCCCGGCATCATCTACTGCCTCTCGCGCAAAACCTGCGAGACCATCTCGGCCAAGCTCGTGGCGCGGGGCATCAAGGCCGCCCACTACCACGCCGGCCTCACGCCCGTGCAGCGCGGCAAGGCCCAGGAGGCCTTTTTGCAGGACGATATTCAGGTGATTGTGGCCACCATTGCCTTCGGCATGGGCATCGACAAGAGCAACGTGCGCTGGGTGATGCACTACAATTTGCCCAAAAACATCGAGGGCTACTACCAGGAAATCGGCCGCGCCGGGCGCGACGGGGCCCCCGCCACGGCCATCCTGTTCTACAGCTTCGCCGACGTGATGCAGATGCGCGAGATGGTGACCAAGGACGTGCCCGCGCGCCAGGCCCAGCTCAACACGGCCAAGCTCGAGCGCATGCAGCAGTTTGCCGAAGCGGCTTCCTGCCGCCGCAAAATCCTGCTGCACTACTTCTCCGAAACGCTGGGCGAGGACTGCGGCAACTGCGACATCTGCCGCAACCCGCCCACCACCTTCGACGGCACGCTGCTGGCCCAGAAGGCGCTGTCGGCCGTGGCCCGGGCCCGCGAGCGCCTCAGCGTGACGCTGCTGATTGACGTGCTGCGCGGCATGCGCAACCAGGCCGTCATCGGCGGGGGCTACGACCAGATCAAGACCTACGGCGCGGGGGCCGACCTGCCCTACCTCGACTGGTACAGCTACGTGCACCAGATGCTCAACGACGGCCTGTTCTACATCGCCTACGAAGAAGGCTACGCGCTGAAAATCACGCCCCGGGGCCAGCAGGTGCTGAAGGGCGAGCTGCCGCTGCCGCTGCGCAAGTTTCAGCCCGCCGAGAAAGCCGAAAAAGCCACCCGCGCCAGCAAAAAAGCCGCCGCCGAAGCCGCCGCGGCCGCCGGCTCGCCTGAAGCCCGGCTGTTCGAGCACCTGCGCCAGCTCCGCAAGCAGCTGGCCGACGAGGCCGGCGTGCCGCCCTACGTGGTGTTCAGCGACGCCACGCTGCAGGAAATGGCCCAGGAGCAGCCCACCAGCCGCGTGGCCATGCTGGCCGTGTCGGGCGTGGGCATGAAGAAGTTCGAGACCTACGGCGAGGTGTTCATCCAGGCCATTGTGCAGCACGGGGCCCCGCGCGCCGTGCCCGGCGACGGCGACGAGCTGGCCCTGGGGCCCCCGCCGCGGGCCAAAGCCGACAAGCCCGCCAAAGCCCCCGCCGACCCCGCCGCCGTCAACGAATCGGAGGACGCCACCTTTCAGCTGCACCGCCAGGGCCTCGGCCCCGCCCAAATCGCCGGGCAGCGCGGCCTGGCCGAAAGCACCGTCCGGGCCCACCTCGAGCGCGCCTACGCCAAGGGCCTGCCCCTGCGCCTGCAAGAGTTCGTGACCGACACGCAGCTGGCCGAAATCGCCGCGGCCCGCGCCCAACTCGGCGGGGCCCCCGCCCTGCGCGACCTGTTCGACCACCTGCGCGAGAAGTACGACTACTTCCAGCTGCGCCTGGCCGGCATCCGGTTGAAGCAAGGGTAGGGGGCGCGTCCAACGCGCCGAAACACGGCCCTTGCCGCGGTGGGGGCCTTAAATCTGCCTTCACCGGCGCTGATTTTCCAAGCCCGGGAAATCAAGGAGCGTCCCAACCAGACTGGCCAACGCCGCGGTGAAGCAGCGCGCTGCCCGGAAAGGCGGCGCACATTTCACTGGCCAACCAAAAAAACTAAAATTTAAGCTAATGGAATTAGTAACTTCGCCTCGGCGTTGCCAACTTTGTCAGCCCTGTCGTTGAGTTCGACTTTCTTCCCGGCTGCGCCCCTTCCGATGATCAACACCAACTTAAAGTTCTGGCGCCGCGAGCTGGCCCTCACCCAGGCGCAAATTGCCGAAAAGCTCGGCATCAAACGCTCCCTGGTGGGCGCCTACGAAGAAGGCCGCGCCGAGCCGCGCATGGCCACGCTCGTGAACATGGCCCGGTTGTTCGGCATTTCGCTCGACCAGCTGGTGACCACCGACTTCAGCAAGCGCAAAAACGCCAAGGCCGCCGCCACCATGCGCCAGCTCGAGCCCGCGCCCCTGGAGGCCGACGGCGACGACGACCCCGAGCCGCCGGCCGGTGGCCGGCTCCGCATCCTGGCCCTGACCGTGGACCGCGACCAGAACGAAAACATTGAGCTGGTGCCCCACAAGGCCGCCGCCGGCTACCTCAACGGCTACGCCGACCCCGAGTACCTGGGCGAGCTGCCCAAGTTCCGCCTGCCCATGCTGCCGAGCACGGGCAGCTACCGCGCCTTCGAGATTTCGGGCGATTCGATGCTGCCCCTGGTGAGCGGCACGGTGGTGGTGGGCCGCTACGTCGACGAGCTGGCCAACCTGAAGGACGGCGCGCCGTGCGTGGTGGTGAGCCCGCGCGACGGCATCGTGTTCAAGCGCGTGTTCCGGAAGGCGCGCCCCGCCGGGGCCCTGTCGCTGCACTCCGACAACGCCCAGTACAAGCCCTACGACCTGCCCGGCGAGGACGCCCTCGAAATCTGGGAAGCCCGGTGCTACATCAGCACCCATTTCCCCGCCGCCGAGTTGTCGCTGGAGCGCCTGGCCAGCGTGGTGGCCGAGCTGCAGCAGCAAGTGGCCCAGCTGCGCCGCGACTGAGGGCCCCCAAGTGGCGCAGCCTGCCAGCCTATCACAATCCGAGTGGTGGAGTAGCCGCGGCGCGGCGGAATGTTTATAGCCAAGCCGGCCGTTGGGCGGCTACCCCGCACCTGTTTTTATCAACGGAAAAAGAAAAAGCCCCGGCACTGGCCGGGGCTTTTTTTCAACAAAATACCTCGGCCGGGGCCCTATTTGCCCGGCAGCGGGAAGCCCACCGACGCCTGGAACACTGAATTGCGGGCGTTGCGCAGGTCCGAATCCTGGTAGCCGTCCTTGGCGAAGTCGGTGAGCGAGCCGTTTTAGCGCACGCCGATGAGGACGCCGCTCGCCGCCGCGAAGCTCAGGCCGGCCGCGTAGCCGATTTCGTTGCGGTTCACGCGGTCCAGGTTTTGGTTGCCCGACGAGCTGCCGATGGGCGTGCCGTTGTAGGTGGTGGAGTGGTCGCGCACGTTCAGCAGGTAGCTGTACTGCGGGCCGGCCTCGGAGAACAGGCCCCCGGCGGCGCGCGTGCACCCGGGGCTAACTTAGCCCGCTGTTGCCGCGTATGCCCACCCAACTCGTCATCTGCCTTCCGCCCGCCATGCTCCAGTACATCTCCGCCACCGACCGCCACCACGCCGCCCCGGTGCCGTGGCTGAGCAGCTACTTTCTGTTCTCGTTTGCCGAGTACCACGACCGGCACAACACGAATTTCGGCCCGCTGCGGGTGTTCAACGACGACAGCGTGGCCCCCCAGAACGGCTTTCCGCAGCACCCGCACTCCGAAATGGAAATCGTGACGCTGGTGCTCGACGGCGAAATTACGCACCAGGACACGCTGGGCAACCACACGGCCATCAAGGCCGGCGAGGTACAGCGCATGACCGCCGGCACCGGCGTGGCCCACTCCGAGATGAACCTCCAGGACAAGCCGCTGCACCTCTACCAGCTGTGGTTTTTGCCGACGCAGCGCGGCCTGGCCCCCAGCTACGAGCAAAAAGATCTGGGCTTCCTCACCGGCCACAAAAACGAGCTGGTGCCGCTCGTCACCGGCCAAAAAGTGCTCGAAGACGTGGTGTACATGAACTCCAACAGCACCGTGTACTGGGCCAACCTGGGCGCCGGCAAGGAAATTGACTTCAAAACCTTTCCCCTGCGCCTGGCCTTTCTCTACGTGAAGGAGGGCAGCCTGCTGGTGAACGGCGTGGCCCTGGGGCCCAACGACCAGGCCCGCATCGGCGACGAGCACTCGGTGCGCATCGTGGCCGAAAAAGATGCCCAATTCATTTTGATCGACCTGCCCGCGAGCGAGGCTAATTATTGATGGCCAACCCGTTTCCCGATTCATTGATTCCTGGCCACGACGCGGCGCGCCTGCGCACGCTGCACCAGTTTCAGATTGTGAACACCACGCCCGAGCCGGTGTTCGACTACTACGTAGCCTGGGCCGCGCAGCTGTTCAATGTGCCCATTGCGCTCATTTCGCTCGTCGACGCCGATTACGTGTGGTTCAAGGCCGTGGCCGGGGCCACGGGCATTCCCGGCCTGGTGCGCAACGAGAGCATGTGCTCGGCGGCCATCCTGCAGGACACGCCCGTGGTGGTGTCCGATTACCAGCCCGAAAGCTGCGGCCTCATCAAGCCCGACGTGGCCCAGGCCCTCGGGCTCAATTTCTACGCCGGCGCGGCCCTGGAAGCCGCCGACGGCCACCGGCTGGGGATGCTGGCCATCATCGGCAAGGAGGCCCGCCCGTTTTCGGACGCCGAGCAAGTGGTCCTGGCCCGCCTGGCGGGGCTGGTGAGCCAGACCATGGCCCTGCGCTACCGCTACCTCGCCGCGGGCCAGCCCGGCGAGTGGGACGATGCCCAGCACGAACTGACCCGGGCCCTCGACGACAATTCGGCCCTGGCCCGCTACCTCACCACCCGCAACCAGCGCATCGACCTCGGCGACGAGGCCGTGGCCCGGCCCGTCGTCCGCCGGCTCGAAAGCGTGGCCCAGGTGCTGGGGCGGCGCCAAGTCTTCGACCCAGCCGACAGGTAGGGCCCCGCGCCGCCGGGTCGCGCGCCGGCGCACGGGCGCTGCATCGGCCGTCAAAATTGCGTTTGCGGCTTTAGGCGGGCCCCCGGCACCGGAACGAGCGCCGTGCGGGCCGCCGTGCCTGCCGCGCGGGGCCATCGGCGGTGCTGGTCCTGTAGAGTAGAGAACGAAACGAAGTTCAACGTGGGCAAGCGCAAAAGCCAGGGCCGGGTGCGCGCGGCCGGGGCCCTGCCCAAAGATTTTCGCAATGGATTGTGTTCTTTGAAATGCAGGGAAAATCAGCTGAATAAACGGCAAAAATTCATCATAAAATTGCTGTTTAAATGCCTCTTCGTTAAAATCAACAATTGCCAATTAAGCGGATGTTTGCCTGTTCAATATGCTGCAAAAAAACGAATATGTAGCCGTATTATTGGGCCTTGCTGCACGGTTTTGAATGAAAATATAGGGATAACAAACGTTGGAATAGTATTAGTGCAATCGTGTGCAGGCAAATAATTTTGTTGGCATCATTTCACTAATTTTTACACCATATGAAACCCGTACTACTTACGGTTCTCGTTGCGTTTGCCCTGGTGTTTCGGCCGTTTGGCGCGTGGGCCCAGGCGCAAACCATTCAGGGGACGGTCAAGGACAGCAAAGGCGAGGCCCTGCCGGGGGCGACGGTTGTCGTAAAAGGCACCACGGCCGGCGCGAGCAGCGGTGCAGACGGCCGGTTTACATTGCAAGCGCCCGCCAACGCCGTGCTGGTGTTCAGCTCGGTCGGGTTCACGCGCCAAGAGGTGCCCGTCAACGGTCAGTCCACTATCAACGTGGTGCTGGCTGCGGCCGACCAGGACCTGACCGAAGTCGTGGTCATCGGCTACGGCACGGCCCGGAAAAGCGACCTCACCGGCGCGGTGGCTTCGGTGAGCGGGGCCCAGCTGACGCAGGTGGCCACTTCCGACCCGGTGCAGGCCCTGCAAGGCCGGGTGGCGGGCGTGGAGGTCACTTCCAACAGCGGCCAGCCCGGCTCGGGCACCCGCATCCGGGTGCGCGGCGTGGGTACTATTAACAACAGCGACCCGCTGTACGTGGTGGACGGCATTCAGACGGGCGACATCAGCTTTTTGCTGCCCACGGACATTGAGTCGACCGAAATCCTGAAGGACGCTTCGGCGACGGCCATCTACGGCTCGCGCGGGGCCAACGGCGTGGTGCTCATCACCACCAAGCACGGCAAGGCCGGCAAAACCCAGTTCAACCTGTTCGGCTACACCGGCTACCAGAAAATCCGCCGCAAGCTGCCCCTGGCCAACGCCCAGCAGTACGCCACGCTCGTCACCGAGGCCTACACCAACAACAACGCCCCCGTGCCCACCGATTACGCCGCCCTGTTGAACAGCGCCCTGCAGGGCGGGGTGGCCGGCACCAACTTCCAGGACTTCGTGACCCAGAAGGGCCTCATCACCAACTACGCCCTGTCGGCGTCGGGCGGCACCGAGCAGAACCGCTACCTGATCAGCGGCAACTACTTCCAGCAGGACGGCATCATTCAGGCGTCGGGCCTGAAGAAGTACGTCATCCGGGTGAACGACGACGCGACGCTGACCGACCGCGTCAAGGCCGGCGTGTCGGCCACGTTCAGCAACGCCAACCAGACGGGCGCGGGCGACGGCCAGGGCGGGGCGTTCTACAGCACGGTGCTGCAAAACGCCATCCAGGCCAACCCCATTTCGTCGCCCTACAACGCCGACGGCAGCTATTCCTACGACAACATCACGAGTTTCACGCCCAACCCGGCGCGCTACCTCGCCGAGCAGAAGCTCAACAAAACGTACAGCACCAACCTGTTCTCCAACGCTTACCTCGACGTGAGCTTGCTGAAGGGCCTGACGTTCCGCTCCACGTTCGGCATCAACTACAACAACTACCATCCCAAGGTGTACCAACCGCAGTACTATTTGGGGCCCAACGACCAACGCTCGCAAAGCGCGCTGGTTGAGACCCGCGGCGAAAACGTGTCGTGGGTGTGGTCGAACTACGCCAACTACGCCAAGGACCTGGGCAACAACAGCTCGTTTTCGGCTACGCTGGGCCAGGAGGCCCAACGCACCTACGGCAACAGCATCTCCATCACGGGCTACGATGTGCCGGCGGACGCCACCCTCCAGTACATTTCGGCGGCCCGCGCGGCCACTTCCACCGTGCGCAGCGGGCAGTACGACGGGGGCCTGCTCTCGTACTTTGGCCGGGCCAACTACAACTTCCGGGACCGGTACCTGCTGACGGCCACCCTGCGCTTCGACCAAACGTCGCGGTTCCTGAGCGCGCACCGCACGGGTACGTTCCCGTCCGTGGGGGCCGCCTGGAACCTCTCCAACGAAAGCTTCATGAAGGGTATAAGCGGCGTTTCGCTGCTGAAGCTGCGCGGCAGCTACGGGGCCGTGGGCAACCAGAACGCCGCGCCCAACTACGGCTACGCGTCGGTGGCCACCAACAACCAGAACTACGTGTTCGGCCCTGACCAGGCGCTGAACCCCGGCCTGGCCATCACGCAGCTCAACAACCGGGACCTGAAGTGGGAAACGGCCCTCACCACCGACTTCGGCATCGACGCCGCTTTTCTGGACAACACGCTGACTTTTACTGGTGACTACTTCGAGCGCAAGACCAAGGACATGATTGCCCTGCTGCCGGTGCCCGACTACGTGGGCCAGGCCCCGGCCAGCGCCAACGTGGCCTCGCTGCGCAACCGCGGCGTGGAGCTGGCCCTGAACTACCGCAACGAGGTGGGCAAGCTCCAGTACAACTTCGGGGTGAACTTCACCAAGATCAACAACAAAATCACCAGCCTGGGCGGGGCCAACCCCATTGCCAGCGGCAACGTGCTCTCGCAGATTGGCAACACTACGCTCACCGACGTGGGCCACGAAATTGCCTACTTCTACGGCTTGCAGGCCGACGGCATCTTCCACTCGCAGGCCGACGCCGACGCCTACCGCATCCAGCCCGGGGCCAAGGCGGGCGACGTGCGCTACCGGGACGTGAACGGCGACGGCAAAATCGACGGCACCGACAACACGTACTTGGGCAGCGCCACGCCCAGCTTCTCCTACGGGGCCTCGCTGAACCTGGCCTACAGCAACTTTGATTTCAAAATCCTGCTCTACGGCGTGCAAGGAGCGGAAGCCATCAACGCGGCGGCCTTTAACTTGTCGAAGTCAAGCGCCTTCTCGGGCACGTGGAGCAACTTCTACGCCGATCGTATGGACCGCTGGACGCCCAGCAACCCCAACAGCGACCAGCCCCGTGTGACCTCGAACGACACCAACAACGGCAAGGGCTACAACGACAAGTTCAGCAGCCGCTTCGTGGAAAACGCCAGCTACCTGCGCGCCCGCAACATGGAGCTGGGCTACTCGCTGCCGAAAGCCGTCCTGACCAAATTCCAAGTCAACGGGTTCCGGGTGTTTGCTTCGGTCGACAACGTGTTCACCGTCACCAAGTACAAGGGCCTCGACCCCGAGATTTCGGCCACGGGCTACTACAACAATCCCTTGGCGTACGGCGTGGACTTCGGCAACTACCCCCAGCCGCGCACCTACCGCCTGGGCTTCAACGTCCAGTTCTAACACCATAACCCGCCCATAAGATGAAAACCGCCCAAGCAGCCCGCTGCATTGCCATTATGGTGGCCGTGGTGCTTTCGCAAGGATGCAAAAGCTTCCTGGACAAAGACCCCCTGGGGGCCACCACCCAAGGCAACCTATTCAACGACCCCACCAACGCCGTGCAGGCCGTGAACGCCGTGTACGACGCCGCCTCCTGGGACGAGGGCCCCAAGTACGGCAACGGCGACTACGTGGGGCACATGTACGAGTGGATGTTTGGCGACGTGATGAGCGACGACGCCGAGAAGGGCAGCACGCCCACCGACTTCTCGCCCATCACGGAGCTGAAAACCTGGACCGCGACGCCCGCCAACGGCATCATCACCACGCTGTGGTCGCACAACTTCACCGGCGTGGGCCGCGCCAACACGGTGATTAACAACGTGGACGCTGGCAGCATCAACGCCGACTTAAAGAAACGGCTGAAGGGCGAGGCGCTGTTTTTTCGGGCCTACTACTACTTCTACCTGGTGCGCACGTTCGGCGGCGTGCCGCTTTTTGAGCAGACCGTGCTGCCCGCCGATGCGGCCAATGTGAAGCGCGCCAGCATTGCCGAAACGTACGCCTTCATTGAGAAAGACCTGAAAGCAGCGGCCGCGCTGCTGCCCGAGAAAGACGGCTACGCCACCGCCGATCTCGGGCGGGTGACCAAAGGCGCCGCCAACGCCTACCTGGCCCGCGTGATTATGTACCAGCTCGGCACCGTGAACGGCAACAACCACACCTGGCAGGAGGTGTACGACGCGGCCAACACCGTCATTGGCTCGGGCAAGTATAGCCTGCTGCCCAACTACGCGGCCATCCACCAAACGGAGGGCGAAAACAGTAGCGAATCCATCTTTGAGATTCAATTTGCTGTCTCGAACGAAGGCTACGGCCCCATCAAGACCGGCACCACGAACAACGTGTTCCAGAACAACCGCAAGACCTTCGGCTACGGCTTCAACAACCCCACCCAAAGCCTGGTGAACGAGTTTGAGCCCAACGACCCGCGCCTGGCGGTCACCGTCATCAAAAGCAAGGACATCGTGCTGGGCGTGTTGAACACCATCGACTTGTCGGAAAACGACACCGGCTACCTCAACCGGAAAGTGGCCATCCTGCCGCCTCCCCAAAACAAAGCTGGCGGCCAGAACATCCGCAAGATGCGCTACGCCGACGTGCTGCTGATGAAGGCCGAAGCCGCCGCCCAAACCGGCAAAAATGCCGAAGCCGTGGCCTTGGTCAACCAAGTGCGGGCCCGCGCCCGGGGCCCCCAAACCACCAAGCCCCTGGGCTCGGACGCAGTGGGCTCGACGGCCTACCCGCCCGCCAACACCCCCGCCGGCGCCCTGCCCGACCTGGCGGCCGGCCTGTCGGGCCAAGCGTTGCTGGACGCCATCTGGCACGAGCGCCGGGTAGAGTTCGGCGAGGAAGCGCTGCGCTACTGGGACCTGGTCCGCACGGGCCGCTACATTAAGGCCCTGCCGGCCGCCGTGCAGGCCGACTGCCTGAAGCACGTGGCCGCGGAACCGTCCGTGAACCCGGTTCCGCTGTTGCCCATCGAGCTCATCGACGCCCAAACCTGGGGCTTGACGCAAAACCCCGGCTATTAATTCCGGCTGTGCCGCCGCAAAAAGGGCCCCACGCTTCGGCGCGGGGCCCCTTTTTGCGGCGGCGCTGTCACAGGTACTCTGCCAGCTTGTCGCGCAGCAGTTTTACCAAGGCCGGGTCGTTGAATTGGTAATCGTCGGGGATGCGCAGGTTGATAACGGGTTTGCCAGCCAGCGCGTCGGCGAATTTTGCCCGCAGGCGGTCGGCGTGGCGCTTTTCCATGACGAACACCACGTCGGCCCAGCCTAAGTGCCCGGCGGTGACGCGCACCCGGGCCCCGGCCTCGGTGCCGGCCGAGCGGGCCACGGCCGTGGGGTGGCCGTCGAAAAAGTGCTCGGCCGTGGGGCTGCGCCAGCGGTTCTGGCTGCAAATGAACAGGAGCTGGCGCAGATCGTCGGCCATCAGCGCACGATGGCCACCTTCACCTTTTTGCCTTTCACCTTGGCGTTCTGCATGTTGGCCAGCACGGCTTCGGCCTGGGCCTCGGGCACGGCCACGAAGCTGTAGTGGTCGAATACCTCGATGCGGCCCACGGCGTCGCGCTCCAGGCCGCCCACGCCTACGAAGGCCCCGGCGAGGTCGCCGGCGCTGATTTTCTCGCGCTTGCCGGCCGACACGTGCAGCGACACCATGCTGGGGCGCGGGGCCTTGGGCGCGGCGGCGGGCAGGGCCGGGGGCACCAGGCGGGCCCACTGCACGGTGCCGGCCGCGGGCCAGCTTTGCAGCTTGGCCTGCTCGGGGGGCGTCACGAGGAGGTGGGCGGTGCCGACGGCCCCGGCGCGGGCCGTGCGGCCCGCGCGGTGCTGGAAGGTATCGGCCTGCTCGGGGGCGTCGTACTGCACCACCGTGTCGAGGTCGTCCACGTCGAGGCCGCGGGCGGCCACGTCGGTGGCCACCAGGGCGGTGGCCGAGCCGTTGCGCAGCTTCATCAGGGCCTTGTCGCGCTCGGGCTGGAGCATTTTGCCGTGCAGGGCTTCGGCCGCCACGCCCCGGCCGCGCAGGAAGCGGGTGAGCTCCTCTACCCGGTCGCGGGTGTTGGCAAACACCAGCGAGCGGCCCGCGTCGGGCTGGCTGATGACGTGGAACAGGGCGGCGGGCTTCTGGTCGGCGGCGGCCACCACGTGGCCGCGCAGCACCAGGCTCTCGGGCAGGGCGGCGGCGTCGGCCGTGCTGCCTTCCACGCTCACCACCTTGGGCCGGGCCAGGTGGGAGCGCACGAGGGCCAGCACTTTATCGGGCATGGTGGCCGAGAACAGCAGCGTCTGGCGGCGTTGGGGCAGGCGGCCCACGATGGTCGCCATCTCCTCCTGAAAGCCCAAATCAAGCAGCTTGTCGGCCTCGTCGAGCACCAATACCTTGAGCTGGTTGGGCACGAAGGTGCGCTGCTCGAGGTGGTCGAGCAAGCGGCCGGGCGTGGCCACGATGACGTGCGGCATTTGGTTTTCCATCGCCTTGCGCTCGTCGCGCATGGGGTGGCCGCCGTAGTAGGAAGCCACGCGCAGGTTGGGCATGTTTTTGCCGAGCTGGCGCAGGGCGTCGCGCACTTGCAGGGCCAGCTCGCGGGCGGGCACCAGCACGAGCACCTGCACGGCGGCCTCGGCCAGGTCGAGGCGCTGGAGCAGGGCCAGGCCGTAGGCGGCGGTTTTGCCCGAGCCGGTGGGGGCCTGCCCCGCCACGTCGTGCCCGCCCAGCGCGAAGGGCAGCACGGCGGCCTGCACCGGCGTGGGCGCGGCCCAGCCCAGCTCGGCGATGGCCGTTTGCAGGGCGGGATTTAGGTCGAAATCGGCGAAGGCGGCGGCGCTGGGCGCGGCGGAAGAATCAGTAGTTTGCACCGGACAAAGGTACGGGGCCCTGGTTGGCGGTTGGTAGCGGGGGCCCTGCCCGCCAGTACAGCAGGCCCCCGCTACTAAGTGCCAACGGCTGAGAAGCGGTTTGAGTTACCCGAAAATCATTCTAAAACGGTCTTGCTGAACGCAGTGAAGCATCTCTCCCGCGTCGTTGAATGGCCCTGACGATGCAGTAGAGGTGTTTCACTGCGTTCAGCAGGACCGTTTTACCAACTCAAACAGCTTCTTGGCACGCTACTCGTCGTCGTCCACGTTGACCAGCCGGTAGCGCACGGCCGTTTTTTTGGGCCGGATGCGCAGGCCGATGCGCAGGGCGTACACTTTGGTGAAGGCCGCGCCGAAATAAAAAATCATCGCGCAATAAAACACGAACAGCAGCACCAGCACCAGCCCGGCGGCCGGCCCGTACACGGGGCCCAGGTCCTGGCTCACCAGCAGCTTGCCCAGCAGGATTTCGCCCACGCTGATGAGCACGGCCGTGAGCACGGCCCCGCGCCGCACGGCCCGCCAGGGCACTTTGGCCAGGCTCAGGGTGCGGAAGGTGAGGCCGAACCACGCGGCCAGGATGGCCATGGCGGCCAGCGAGTTGAGGCCCCGCACCACGTAGTAAACCAAGGTGGTATCGAAGTCGTGGATGGCCTCGGCGAACAGCGACAGGGTGGCGTCGGTGGCAAACGCCAGCACCGTGAGCACGCCCGTGGCCAGCAGCACGCCCCCCGACCGCAGCCGCTCGCGCAGCACCAGGGCCACCGGCCCGCTGCCGCGCCGGGGCCGGATCTGCCACAGCTGGTTGAGCGAATGCTGGATGACGGTGAACAGCGTGGTGGCGATGAACACCAGGAACGCGAAGCCCGCCCACGTCACCAGGCGGGAACGCATGGGGTCGGCCACGTTGCTCAGAATCTGCTCGATGAGGCCCGTGGCCGCCTTGCCCAGCACCCCGCTGAGCTTGTGCAGCAGCATGGTGCGCACCAGCGAAGTAGGGTAAAGGGCCCGCAGCAGCTGGATGAGGATGATGAGAATGGGCGGCAGCGCAAACGCGGTGAAAAATGCCGTGGCGGCCCCCAGGCGCAGGGGGTCGTTGGCGGCCAGCTCGCGGGCGGCGTGGCGCAGCAGCAGCGGCAGCTCGCGGTACCAAGGGGCGGGCCGGTGCACGGGCGGGGAAGGTGGAAGCATGGAACCCGGACGGCGATAATGTTGCCCCGTCCGTAAGCACGACGGGGCCCGGCGAAGATACGCGCCGCCCGGTGGCCCCGGTTTCACCAGGCAATTTCGTTATGACCGCTGATTCTTCCTTGCCGGCCCCCGCCCCGCCCGGGGGCCCCACGGCCCGGCCCAACTGGCTGCACCGGGTGCTGCTCGACCCTTTGCTGGACCTGCTCAAGGCGGGGCTTTCGCCGGGCCGGCTGGCCCTCACCGTGGGGCTGGGCGCGGCGCTGGGGGTGGCCCCCACGTTTGGGCTCACCACCGTCATCACCGCCGCCGTGGCCCTGCGCCTGCGCCTGAACGTGGCCGCCATGCAGCTCGTGTGCCACCTGCTCACGCCGGTGCAGCTGTTGCTGCTGCTGCCGCTGCTGCGCTACGGCGGCGAGCTGCTGGGGCAGGGCAACGTCATGGCGCACCTCACCCTGGCCCAGTTGCAGTACCAGGTGCGCCACCACACCGGGGCCATCTTGCGCCTGCTGTGGCGGGCCGAGGTGGGGGC
>JANXOE010000187.1 GCA_025353745.1 Hymenobacter sp. | reverse complement strand
CAACTTTTCTGCGTGTTGCTGCTGGGGCCCCTGGCCGGCTTTGCCCAAGCGGCCGGGCCCGACGCCGGGCCCCCCGCGCTGCTCGTGGCGGCGGCAACGGCCGTGCCGGCCTTCACCCCGCTGCCGACGCGCGCCGATGCCGTGCGCAAGCTGGAGAAAATGAAGCGCACCATCGCCCTGCTCACCCACGAGCTGCGGGCCTTCAAAACCCGCCCGCAGGTGGCCCTTATTTTGGCGGAGTCGGCCGATGATTTCGTGCAAATCGCCACCGGCCTGCCCACCGAGGAAGCGTATTTTCAGGCCCTGGATTACAGCCTGGCGCAGCTCACGCCCCTCACCCGCGCCCCCGACGACCGGATTGAGGTGGCCGAATACTACGAAGACCTGCTCGACATCGTGGGCGTGAAAAGCTCGGCGGGCCGGCTCAACGCCTTCGTGGTGCGGCCCCGGCCCGCGCGGCCCCCGCACCTGCCGGCCCCGGCGGTGGGGCCCCGGGCGGGGCAGTAGCGGCGGCCGTCTGGCGGCCGGCGCGTATCTTTTCCTCGTCCAACGCTTAACGTCCGTTTCGCCTGCCATGCTCACCGTTGCCCTGCTTTTGCTGTTTGGCTTGCTGTTTTTGGCGGCCGAGGTGGTGTTCATCCCCGGGACCACGGTGGTGGGCTTCGCGGGGTTTGTGCTGCTGGCCGTGGGCGTGTGGCTGGGCTACCGCGACCTGGGCACGCCCGCCGGGCATTACACGCTGGCGGGCGCGGGGGCCCTCGCCGGCGTGGTGCTCTACCTGGGCCTGCGCCCCAAAAACCTGGCCCGCGCCGCCCTGCACGCCGTGAGCGCCGGCCCGATGCACGACGCGCGCCGCCCCGACGTGCCCGCCGGCACGGTGGGCCGCACGCTGTCGGCGCTGCGGCCGGCGGGCACGGTTCTCTTCGGCGAAGAGCGGCGCGAAGCCGTGACGCGGGGCGAGTTCGTGGACGCGGGCCGCGCCGTGCGGGTGCTCGGCATCGAGCAAAACCGCATCGTGGTGGAAGGGGCCTGAGCCGGGGCGGGCCCCGGTGCGGCGGCTTTTTGCCTTCAGCAGTCGGCCAGGTACTGGGCGCGCAGCTCCCGCGCCAGCGCTTCGCAGCGGGGCGCGGGGCTGGCCAGTAGGTCGGCGTACACGAGCAAAGGCGGCACGCACCCCGGCTTGGAAGCGGCAAATTCGGTGGCTAAAAAGAAGGTGTTCAGTACTTCCACGTTGCCCTGCCGGTGCGGCACCAGCCCCAGGCGCTGCAAAAGCTTGGCGCGCGGGATGCGGCTGTAGAGGGTGAACGCGGCCGGGGCCTCCGCCTTGGCCAGCAGCCGGTGCGCCGCCGCTTCGCCGCTCCAGAGGCAGTCGGCGGGCAGGGCCCGGTCGAACCAATTGCCCGGGGCCGCGGGGTCGGCCCAGCGGTAGCGCTGGGCGTTGAGGCGGTTGCGCAGCTGCCGGGGGTAGTGGCGCAGCCAGTGCCCGGCCAGGTCGGACAGCCGGGCGGCGGGGTCCGGCAGCCAAAGGCCCTGCGCGGCCAGGCTCTGCTGCACGGCCACGACCACCGCCGGCGGCAAGCCGGTGTGCGCGGCCAGGGCGGGCACCGGATAGGCGGCGATGGCGGGGGCCGCGAGCACGTGAAACAGCAGTTGCAGGTGCTCGACCGGCAGGCGGGGCCGGGGCTGGGCCGGCGCGGGCCTGGGCCGGGCGCAGCCCTGCACGGCGATGAGCAGCTCGGGGTGCCGCACCCACGCGTTGCCCGCCGCG
This sequence comes from Hymenobacter sp., assembly GCA_025353745.1. Taxonomy (GTDB): domain Bacteria; phylum Bacteroidota; class Bacteroidia; order Cytophagales; family Hymenobacteraceae; genus Hymenobacter. The sequence continues at coordinate 39,640 of JANXOE010000187.1, read as the reverse complement.
TCGGCGTAGCAAATGCCTTGCGCCCGCAGCCGCTCGCCCAGCTCGGCCGGCACGTAGTCGTACACGGTCACCACGGGGCCCTCCACCTCCGCCCGGCCGCCCGGCAGCGGGGCCGGCGCGTCGCCCGAGGGGGCCCGGGCCGGCGCGATGGTCGTGAAACGAACGGTCGGGCCGATGCGCCAGACCTGCGCCTCGCCGCCCGCCGAAGCCGCCGCTATCGGGTACGCGGTGACGCGGGTGGCCAGCGTGCGCTGGATGCGCTGGCGCACCCGCTCCAGCAGGGCCACCGGCTCGGAATGTGGAACAGCAGGCAAGGAAAGCGAAGGATTGGTGGCGAAGGAGAGGGCCCCGGGCCCGGACTAAAACAGAAAACCAGGACTGTAAAACAGCCCTGGTCTCTGACGGCATCACGCTGTTAAATCAAATACGGCCGGTTAGTAATCGGTGTTCTGGGGGTCGAAGTTGGTCCAGCCGGCCAGCCAGTTGTCGGCCGAAGCGCCCGAGCCGGAGAAGGCCCCGATGTAGTTCACCTTCGTGAAGAAGGCATCGGTCAGCTTGGAGTCCGTGAAATCGGCCGGCGTCACCGGGGCCGTTGCCGGGGCCACGGTCACGATGGGCGACGCGCTGCGCGGAATGAAGCTGGGCGCGGTCAGGCTGAAAGGGTTCAGCAGCTGTACGTTGTCGGAGGTGGCGAGGCGCTTGTTGGCGTTGGCCTTCAGCCAGGTCAGCGGGCCGACGGCGGCGCCCCAGTCCGAGGAGTCGGTGCCCATCGCGCTGTTCGGCGTCAGGCTGCCGGGGCCGTTGGCGGGGCCGAAGTAGATGACGCTGCGCTGCCCGCCCACGGAGTTGGAGCCCGTGAGGGAGCCGGCCACGATGTTGTTTTTGAAGTGGGTGTTGCCCGCGCCGATGCTGGCCGCCGTCAGGCCGCCGTCGACGAGCACGCCCGTTGGGAAGCCCATGATCACGGAGTTCATGATGCTCTGGGCCGAGTTGCGGCGGATGTGGGCCCCGGCCGTGTACTGGGGGCTGTAGCTGGGGGCCGACGGGTTCAGGATGGGCCCCACCGCGGTGACGTTGGAGAACACGGCCTGGGTCTGGGGCGTTTTGGTCGAGGCGTCCTTGTCGTTGTCCGACTCAAACGCCTTGGAGCCCGACTGGTCGGCCTGCTGCGGGTCGCGCAATGACACGGCGAACTGCACCTTGCCCGAGAAGCCGTTGTCGGTGTCGAAGTCGTCGTCGAAGCCGCGGTGCGCCACCAGGTACTTGGCGTTCACCGTGCCGCCGAACCACTCGAACGAGTCGTCGCCGGAGTACGACACCTGGATGTGGTCGAGCGTGGTGCCGTTGCCCACGCCGCACAGCGTGAGGCCGTTCACTTCGTTGTTGGGCGAGAACGCCACGCCGCCGAACTCAATGCGCACGTACTGCATCGTGCCCGAGTTATCGGCCGCGTCGCCGCCGCCGTAGGTGGTGGTGGGGCCGCCCTCAACCTGGGGCTTCGTGGTGCCAGTCAGCGCGTTCACCGGCGCGTTGCCGGCCAGGATAACGCCGCCCCAGTCGCCGTAGTTGCGCGCGCCCTTGGGCTGGTTTGAGGTGAAAACAATCGGCTTGGCCACCGTGCCGATGGCGATGAGCTTCGCGCCCGGCTCCACGATCAGGGCCCCCTTGGTGTCCTTGTCGCCCTTGATGACGGTGCCGGCCTCAATGGTCAGCGTGGCCCCGGAGCGCACGTACACGTAGCCTTTCAGCAAGTACTTGTTGGCCGCCGACCAGGTCGTGTTGGCCGTGATGGGCGCGTCCACCGTGATGTTCTGCCCGGGGGTGGGCGTCGGGGTCGGCGTCGGGGTGGGCGTCGGCGTGGGTGCCGGGGCGGGGGTGGTGTCCTTCTTGTCGCAGGAAGCCAGGCCCAGCATCAGGGCCGCGGCGAGTGCCAGGGAGAGTTGGTTTTTTTTCATGCAGGGGTGAAGTGAAACGGAGCGGTGTTCGGGGGTGAAAATGAGAAAAAGGAAAAATCAGGGAAGCGGCGTGGCAGGGGTGGCGCGGGGCTCCAGGCTGAGGCGCAGCCCCAGCGTGTAGTAGGTGCCCCGGCGGTAGCTGGTCAGCGAAGGGTCGCTGGCCTCGTACTTCTGGTCGCGGTTGAAGTCCTGCACCAGGTTCACCCGCTGGTTGAGCAGGTCCTGCACGCCGGCGTTCAGCGAAACGCGCGGCGACACCGACTTGGTCAGCGACAGGTCCACGGTGTGGCGCGGCAGCTCCACCACGTCGGGGTACTGGTCGCTGCCCGCGAACAGGATGCGGGGCCCGAACACGTTGTAGAGGGCCGTCGCCTGCCAGCTGTTGTTGGGCGTCTGGTAATACAAGCCGCCGTTGAACACGTAGGGCGACTGGCCTTGCAGGGCGCGCGTCGTGTTCCAGGCCACGTAGTCGTCGCTTAGCGTCACCCGGCTTTTGATGAGCGAGGCGTTGAACACCGCCGACAGGTTTTTCAGCCCCGAGGTGTTGAAGGCATCGTCGAGGAAATTCAGGCTCTTTTTCAGGTCCAGCTCCACGCCGTAGGCGTAGGCGCTGGGCGCGTTGGCGAAGGTGTAGGCCAGGTTCGAGGTCAGCACCACCACGTTCTCGATGGGGTTCTGAAAATTCTTGTAGAAGGCCCCCACGTGCACCAGCTCGCCGGCGCTGGGGTACCACTCGTAGCGCACGTCGAAGTTGTCGATGGTGGCCACCTTCAGCGGGCGGTCCGGGTTGATGTACAGCGAGCCGTAGTTCAGCACGTTGAAGTCAAAATCGTAGTAGAAAAACGGGGCGGCCTCGCGGAACTCGGGGCGGTTGAGGCTGCGGCCATAGCCGGCGCGCACCAGGCTTTTCTCGCTGAAATTGTAGCTCAGGTTGGCCGAGGGCAGCACGAAATTCGTGGTCACGTCCTGCCGCACCGGCTTGCCGTTGAGGCCCGTGGCGATGGACTGCACGTTGCGCTCGAAGCGGGCCCCGGTCACGAGCTTGAGCTGCTCGGTGAACGGAATGGTGGCCGACAAGTAGGCAGCTTCCAGCTCGTTATGCGCCGCGTATTGGTACGTCGAGTTCAGGTCTTCGTCCACCCGGAACCCGTTCGGGCCGATGTTCTGCGGCGCGAAAATGTTGCCCACGTCCTCGTTGCGCAGCCCGTCGGCGGCCCCGGCGTTCAGCGAGTAGCCGAGGGCCCGGGCGCGGAAGTCGCGCTTGCGGTACTCGAGGTAGGTGCCGGCCCCGATTTCTACCTTGCGCCCGGCCACGTCGGCGGTGCGGCGCAGGTTGGCGTTGAGGGTGTAGATGCGCTCGTTGAGGCGCTGGTAGAGGCGGCCGGCGTTGTTCACGTCCACCTGGCCGGCGGCCGGCGTGAGCACCGTTTGCCCTTCCGGGGTGCCGGCGGCGGCGGGCGTCACCTGGTACGAGAGGCGGCGCAAATCCGGCTCGTTGCGGCTCGAATAGCCGTAGCCGCCCACCCAGTCGAAGTGCGTTTTGTCGTGGTCGAAGTGGTGCGAGCCGGCCAGCTGGCCCGTGTAGGTGGTGCGGCCCTGGTAGCCGGCCAGGTAGCTGCGGCGCGTGAGGTTGTCGTTGTCGTCCAGGCCCAGGCGCGTCACCTGCTGGTTGCGCGCCTGCTGGCTGAACAGGTTGCGGAACTCCAGCCGGCCGCCGTCGGCGAGCACGAGGCTGAAGTTTTGGAGGGCCCCCAGGCGCACGTTGTTCGTCGACTGGTCGTCGCGGAACTGGTCCGTGCGCTGCCCCGCCCCGTCGAACAGGTTGCGGCCGATGTTGAAGTGCGTGTACGTATTGGTGTAGTTGAGCGAGCTGACGCTGCCGATGGCCAGGGCCCCCACCTTGAGCTGGTCCAGGTACGCCGCGTTGAAGCGCACGTCGGGCATGGCCTTGTTCTGGTACACCGCAAAGGTGTTGTCGAGCTGCTTGGCGTAAAAATCCCGCTCCGCCTGCTGGTACGCCGTGCCGAGCTGCGGGAAGCCGTTGGGCAGGTCGCGCTTCACGGCCCCGAAGCCGAACGCGTCGCCGGCCTGGGTTTTGTCGGAGTAAAAGTCCTTGCCCGTCGTGCCGTCGCGGTAGCCCGCCGAGTAGTTCACCGTCAGCTGGCGCTCGTTGAAGACGGGCTTGCGCAGGTACACCTTTACCAGGCCCCCGGCGAAGTCGCCGGGCAGCTCCGGCGACGGATCTTTGAACACCAGCACGCGGTCGATCAAGGAGCTGGGCACGATGTCGAACGAGAACGACTTGCGGTCCGTCTCCGAGCTGGGGGCCGTCACGTCGTTGAGCCACACCGTGTTGTAGCGGTCACTCAGGCCCCGGATCTGAATAAAGCGGTTGTCGACGATCGTCACGCCCGGAATCCGCCGCACCACTTCGGCCGCGTCGCGGTCCTGGGTTTTAACGATTTGCTCCGACGAGACGCCGCTCACCACCACGTTGGCCCGCCGAATCTCCGAGATGACGGACACCTCCGTGTTGGTGCGCCGCACCCCGTTCACCACCACCTCGTTGAGCTGCTGGTTGTCGGAGGCCAGCTTGCCGTCGACCACCGTGGCCTTGCCCGCGGCCACGACGACTTTCTGGACGGTGGTGTTCTTGTACGAAACCGACGATACGATTAAAGTATACTCGCCGGCCGGCACTTTTTCCAGCGCGTAGCGGCCCTCCACGTCGGTGGGCCCGGCAATGGCCGTGTGCTCCAGCCGCACCGTGCCGCCCACGATGGCTTCCTGGGTTTTGGCGTCTTTGAACGTGCCTTTGATGCTGCCCGTGCCCTGGGCCGCCGCCGTGGCGAGCGTTGCAAGACAAAGAAAAGTGGCAAAAAGAATTCGGGTAAGCGTTTCCTGCATAATGGGTGCAAAGCTCCGGACGCGCTGTTGCCGCAATATGCCGGCTGCATTACCGGACTGTTATTTAGTGAACTTATTGTGAACGAACGCCCCAGCGGTTTCGGGTCGGCGCCCGGGCGTGGCGCGGCCAGCCGTTGCGTCGGCACGGGCCAGCGCGCACAGTATAGCTTAGCCGAAAACCGCTGTCATTAAGCCTAGGTGCGGCGTAGCCGCGGCGCGGCGCAACCGGGCTTAATGGCAGTGGAAGAGCTGCTTCGAGAAGCTCAGTATGGAGCAGCCAAATTTTTTTGGGTAGGCTCTTGATCAAGGGCGTTCGTTGCGTGGGTTTTATTATAAAAGCGGATTCCAGGGCCTGTGGGCCATTTATGGTCTGCTGCTGCGGAAACGATTTGCGGAAGCAATGGCCGGGCTTATATTTTATTTTTGTTATACTGTGGGGTAAAGTGCTAAAAATTATGTATTTTGGCTCAAATTTTTGCCTTGATCCAGTAAATTTCCGCTTTAATCTGGAGGAAATCCTTGTTTTTTGGAGTCAGACGCGTATGCGTTTGATTTTGCCACGGTGCGGCGGCTGCTCTTCTTTTACCGTGCCCGATGGGGCCCGGGCTAAACAAACTAGAATTGATGCAAAACCAGCATTTCGAAGCCTCGGCGGGCCCCCACGCGCATTTCTCCCGTTTCCCCTCGGGCGGTTCGGCGGCTGAGATGCGCCCCGACTCCGATGATTTCCGCCCCCAGCTGCACCTGGTCCTGCACGGCCCCGATGGCCTGGCAGTTGGCTCCGTTCTCCGTTTCGAAGCCGAGGCCGAAGCCTTGGGGGCCCCCGTGCGGCTGTTGGCTCACCAGGGCCGGGCGGCCGGGGCGGCCGTGTACACATTGCCCCTTTCGCAGCTTACGGCCCCAACCACGGTGGCGCTGAGCGTGGCCGGCCTGGCGCCGGGCCGCTACGCGCTGTGGGCCGATGCGCTCAGCAACTTTTCGGCCACGGCCGTGTGGCTGGTGGACGCCCACGCCGAGGTGCGCGTCAACCTGCGGCAGAACCCGGTGTACGTGTTCACCGCGGTGGCGTCGGCCACGGGCCGCTTTTGGCTGCACCTGCTGCCGCTGCCCGCGCGTCCGTCGGGCCCGGCGGGAATGCGGGGCCTGGCGGCGCAGGGCGTGGCGCAGGCTTAGCCAGCAGGAGTTGGATTTACCGCGGCCGGGGCCGCGGCGCAACGGGCTGCGCGGCCAAATGGGCGAGGAGGTGGCCCGGGGTCAGGGCCGTGAAGTCGCGGATGACCAGCAGCGGGGCCTGGAAATCGGCGGGGCGCAGCGTCGAGGCCACGGCCACGCAGCGCATGCCGGCGCGGTAGGCGGCCTGCTCGCCCAGCACCGCGTCTTCGAACACGATGCACTCGGCGGGGGGCACGCCCAGCTTGTGGGCCACGGCGGTGTACGTGTCGGGGTGGGGCTTGCCGCGGGCCACGTCGTCTTCGCCCACCACCACGTCGAACAGCGGGCGCAGGTGCAGGTGGTCGAGGATGTAGCCCAGGGTGGGGCCGCCCGAGCCGGTGCCCAGGCCCACGGGGTGGCCGGCGGCGCGGGCGGCGCGCAGGAAATCGCTCAGGCCGGGCATTTCGCGGCGCTTGGCCCAGTAGAGGGTGCGGTACAGAAACTCGCGCTGGGCGGCGTATTCCTTGAGCTGTTTGGCGGGCACGGGGTGCCGAAAAACCGACTGGAGGATGTCGGTGGCGGGCATGCCGTTCAGGCGCTTCAGCAGCTGGCGGGCGTTGGTGCGCAGGCCCAAGTCGCGGAACAGCAGCTGGAAGGCCCGGGCCTGGTAAGCGGTGTTGTCGACGATAACGCCGTCCATGTCGAAGATGAGGGCTGGCTTCATGCGAAAAAAGCTTAAAAATTATCCATCAAATGGTGACAAAAAGACTACGCAGCCCGGCCGGAAGTGGCTGGCCGGGGCCGCGGGGCGGGGCGTATCTTTGGCCCCTGGGGCCCCAAGCGCCCCGCTTTTGCCTTTGAAAAAGCTATTTGCTTTCGTTTTGCCGCTGGCCGCGCTGTTGGCGGGCCCCGTGGCCGCCCGCCCGCAGGCCGGCCCGGCCCCGGTGGCCCGCCCCAAGCTGGTGGTGGGCATCGTCGTCGACCAGATGCGCTACGATTACCTCTACCGTTACTGGGACAAATACGGCAGCGGCGGGTTTCGGCGCTTGCTGGGGCAGGGCTTCAGCTACGCCAGCTGCCACTACAACTACGTGCCCACCTACACCGGCCCCGGCCACAGCAGCGTGTACACGGGCGCCACGCCGGCCACCCACGGCATCGTGGGCAACAACTGGTTCGTGCGCGAAACCGGCAAGTCCACCTACGTCACCGAAGACAACACGGTGCAGGCGGTGGGCGGCTCGGCGGCGGCCGGCCAGCAAAGCCCGCGCAACCTGCTCACCACCACCATCACCGACGAGCTGCGGCTGGCGACCAACTTCCAAAGCAAAACCATCGGCGTGTGCATCAAGGACCGGGGCAGCATCCTGCCGGCCGGGCACGCGGCCAGCGCCGCGTACTGGTACGACGGCACCAACGGGGCCTTCATCAGCAGCACCTTTTATACCCAGGCGCTGCCCGATTGGGTGAACAAGTTCAACGCCGCCGGCCACGCCGCCCAGTACCTGAGCAAGCCCTGGAACACGCTGCTGCCCATCGCGCAGTACACCGAAAGCACCCCCGACGACGTGCCCTGGGAGGGGGCCTTTAAGGGCGAAGACCGGCCCGTGTTTCCGCACGACCTGCCCCGGCTGAGCGCCGGGCTGCCCGCTCCGGTGAGCGCGACGCTGAAGGCCACTGGCGAAACCCCGCCCAAGGCCACGGCCCAAAACCTGGATTTGATTCGCTCCACGCCGTTTGGCAACTCGCTCACGGCCGATTTTGCCCTCGAAACCATCCGGGCCGAGCAATTGGGCCGGCGCGGCCCCACCGATTTCCTGGCCCTGAGCTTCAGCTGCACCGACTACGTGGGCCACCAGTTCGGCACCACGGCCATCGAAACCGAAGACACGTACCTGCGCCTCGACCAGGACCTGGCCCGCCTGCTCGCCTACCTCGACCAGGCCGTGGGCCAGGGCCAGGTGCTGGTGTTCCTCACCGCCGACCACGCCGCCGACCAGGCCCCCGGCTTCCTGCAAGCCCACCGCCTGCCCGGCGGCGGCGTGGGCCCCGGGGCCATGCGCGACTCGTTGCAGCGCGCCCTGGTGCGCCGCCACGGCCCCGGGGCGTGGGTGCTCGACTACGAAAACCAGCAGGTGTACCTCAACCGCCCGCTGCTGGCCCAGAAGGGCCTCGACCTGGCCAAAACCCAGGACGAGGTGGCCGAGCTGCTGCTGCGCATGCCCCACGTGGCCCAAACCACCACCGCCACGGCCCTGGCGCACGGCCACCCCGGCGAGGGCCCCGGTATGTACCAGGAAAACGGTTTTTACGCCCTCCGCTCGGGCGACGTACTGGCCGTGCTCGAGCCCGGCTGGCTCGAAGCCTACGGCTACCCCGTGGTGAAGGGCACCACCCACGGCGCCTCCTGGGCCTACGACACCCACGTGCCGCTGCTGTTCTGGGGCTGGGGCGTGAAGCACGGCGAGTCGGCCGCGCCGGTGAAAATCGTGGACATCGCGCCCACCGTGGCCCAGTGGCTGCACATCCAGGAGCCCAGCGGGTGCAGCGGCACGCCGCTGCGCGAAGTGCTGGGGCGGTAGCCGGCCCCCGGGCTAACCCGGCCCGCGTTTCTGCGTTTAGGGCAGCACCCGGCGGCAGAGTTTTTTGTTTTTACGCAGGGCGCCCGCGCTCTTTTTGCCCCGTTTTTTTCATTTCTCAACCCCCCTGAATGATTCCTCATTTCAATCCTTGGCACGACGTGTCGCGCGGCGAAAACGTACCCCAAACGGTGCAGTCCATCATCGAGATTCCCAAAGGCAGCAAAGGCAAGTACGAGCTCGACAAGGACAGCGGCCTGCTGAAGCTCGACCGGGTGCTGTTCTCGGCCGTGCACTACCCGGCCGCCTATGGGTTCATTCCGCAAACGTATTGCGACGACAAAGACCCGCTCGATATCCTGGTGCTGTGCTCGGTCGACATCGTGCCCATGTGCCTGGTGGAGGCCAAGGTGATCGGCGTGATGCAGATGGTGGACCAGGACGAGGAAGACGATAAAATCATCGCCGTGGCCGCCCACGACATCTCCGTGAACCACTACAACGACATCTCCGACCTGCCCCCGCACACGCTGCTGGAAATGCGGCGCTTCTTTGAGGACTACAAGGCCCTGGAGCACAAGCAGGTGACCGTGGAGCGCTTCATGGGCCGCGAAGATGCCTACCGCATCATCAACGACAGCATCAAGCTGTACCAGGACACCTACGGCGACCGGGTGAAGTAATCCCCGCGGCGCAGCCGCGTTACGTCCGGCCCCGTGGCGAGCGTTTGCTTGCCGCGGGGCCGTTCTTTGTGCCCATGGTCCGCCGCCCGCTGCCCCTGCGCCTGCTCGACGCCGTGCTGTACAGCAGCGCGTGGCTGGCGGCGGCCGCGGCGGCCCAAACGGCGGCCACCCTGCGCCTGTGGCCGCCGGCCGGGCCCCGGGGCCCCCGGGCGGCGGTGCTGGTGTTTGCCGCCACGCTGCTCGTGTACAACCTCGACGCCGTGCTGCCCTTCAAGCACCACCAGCCGGCCGGGGCCTCGGGCCGCAAGGCCTGGCAGCAGCGCCACCGCCGGGCCCTGGCCGGGCTGGCCGGGGCGGCGGCGGCGGGCGGCGGCTACCTGTTTTTGGTCGACGGCTGGTGGCGCTACCTGCCGCTGCTGGTGCCACTGGCGGCGTTGGCGCTGGGCTATTCGTGGCCGGTGGCGCGCTGGCGCGGACGGCCCCGGGCCCTGCGCGAAATCCCGCTGCTGAAGGTGTTTCTGATTGCCGGGGTGTGGGCCACCGTCACCGTGGGGCTGCCGGTGCTGGCCCTGCACCGCCCTTGGGCGGGGGCCCTGGGCTTGCTCGGGCAGCGGTTTCTGCTGGTGCTGGCCCTGGCCATCGTGTTCGACATCCGCGACTACGGGCGCGACCGGCGGGCGGGCACGCGCACGTTTCCGGGGGTGCTGGGCGTGCCCGGGGCGCGGCGGCTGGCCCTGGCCCTGCTGGCCGCGAGCATGGCCCTGGGCCTGGGGCGCGGCGCGCCGCCGCTGGCCGTGCTACTGCCGGGGCTGCTGGCGACGGCCGTCATCGGCACGGCCCGGGAGGCGCGCGGCGACTACTTTTTCGCCCTGCTGGCCGACGGCGTGCTGCTGGTGCAGGCCGTGGCCTATTTGGTATTTTAAAACAGTTCCACTGTCAGGATACGGGCTTGAAAACCGCTCGGGCGTGGTTTCGCCCTCCGCGAACAGCTTGGCGGCCGCTCGTGGGGTTTGCCGCCGACAACTGTGCGCTGGCGGGGCAAAACGCTATTTGGCGCGGTAGCCGGGCTCGTAGTCGGCCGGGGGGCAGCCGGGCGCGGCGGTGGCGGGGTCGGGCTCGGCGTCGTCGAACTTGACCAGGTTGAGGTGGATGTGGCGGTCAATCACGAAGTCGAAAAACCGCCGGTAGCGCCGGCCGTCGAGGTAGCAGTCTTCGGCGAGGTAGTAGGCCCCCGGGTCGTGCCGCACGGGCACGGCGCGCGTGATGCTGCCCCGCTCGCGGGTGATGTAAAAGGCCTCGTCGTTGTCGAGGCGCGAGTTTTTGTACACGTACAGCGGCTGGCCTTTGGTGAGCCGGCCCACCCGGATGCTGGCCGCCCGGTAGGGCACGATGTCGTTGGACTTGTAGCGCGCCGGCAGCACGAACCAGTTGAACGCCACCCGCAGGCACAGCAGGTAGGCGCACAGCGCCACGAGCCGCTGCGCCGGCACGGCGTAGTAGAGGTAGGCCAGCGCGGCGAGGGCCCCGAACACGAGCGGCGTTTTCCAGAGCAGGCCCGGCACGTCGGCGATTTTGGCCACGAAGGGCGGCGCGAGCGTGCCCAGCGCCACCGCCGCCAGCACGCCCAGCAGCACGCCGTCGACCACCCGGTTTTGCCAGGGCCGCTGGGCCTGGAAGTGGTCGTAGAAATAAATCATCACCGTGATGAGCAACGGGATGAGCGTGAACAGGTAGCGCGGAATGGTGGCCGGCGAGAGCCAGAAAATCGGCGTATTGGCGGCGAAAACGATGGCGTTGAAGCGCAAAAACGGGTGCGCCTGGATGCGCTGCCACCAGCCCCGGCGCACCAGGCACACCACCAGCAGCGTCCAGGGCGCAAACCAGCCCAGAAAATCAAACGGATAGGTGAGCAGGTGGACGACGGAAGCCCGCAGCGGCTGCTCGGCCACCGTGCGCTGGCTCGACTGGTCCCAGAGCGTGAGGAAGTAGTCGTGGAGCGAGTTGTAGCGGCTGTACACCAGAAAATAGCTGCCCACGATGGCCACGAACACGCCGAGGCCCAGGAAGTGGGCCCCCGAAAACAGCTTCTTGAAATGCCCGGTGTACCAGCAAAACACGGCCAGCGTGATGCCCTGGAACGCAATCGACGGCAGCCCTTTCAGCATGAAGCCGACGGCCGTGAGGGCGTAGGTGACGGCAAACAGCCGCCGCCACTGCCCTTTCTCGAAGAAGTAAAACACGGCCACGAAGCCCAGGTAGGTCACCCAGCCGTGCAGCGTGTCGATGAGCCCGTGGAAGGCGTCGTAGAACAGCATCCGACCGCAGGTGATGAAGGCAAACGCCGCCACGAAGCCCAGCTTGGGCCCCAGGTAGCGCCGCACCACCCCGAACAGCGTGGCCCCGTAGCCGAGCAGCGAGAGCACCGTGGGCAGCCGCACCACCAGCTCCGACTGGCTGCCGGTGAGGTTGAACAGCCCCAGCAGCAGCCAGTTGTAGAGCGGCGGCTTGTTGTAGTAGTACACGCCTTGCAGCGTCGAGACGAAGTAGTTGCCCGAATCTTTCAGCTCCAGCGCCACCAGGGCCCGGATGGGCTCGTCGACTTGCAGCGGCAGCAGCCCCAGGTGAATGAACAGCGCCGGGCCCAGCACCAGCAAGCACAAAACCATCAGGGCCCAGGGGCGCTGCTGAAACCACGAAGCAAACGACGACATGCGGGCAAAAAGACGGTAAGCCGCAAATTTACGGCCCCCGGGGCCGTGGGCCGTGGGCGAAGCGGCCCCAAAAGCGAAAAGCACCGCGCCCGGCGCGGGGCCCGGCGTGGTGCTTTTCATCTTTTGGCCGCGCGCTGTTTTTAGCGGCGCGCCGGGCGCGCTAGGCGCTCACGCTGGCCAGCGCTTTGGGCAGCGCCTCGGCTTGCAGGGCGGGCAAGGCCACGCCTTCGACGCGCACCACCGTCACGTCGGTCATGCCGAGGAAGCCCAGGACAGTTTTCAGGTAGGGCGTGGCAAAATCGTAGGGCTGCATCGGGCCTGCGGAGTACACGCCGCCGCTGGCCATCGCCACGTACACTTTCTTGCCCTGCACCAGCCCTTCGGGGCCGTTGGCGCCGTAGCGGAAGGTGACGCCCACCCGCGCGAGGTGGTCAATCCACGCTTTCAGGGTCGAGGGAATGCTCCAGTTGTAGAGCGGGGCCCCAATGACGACCACGTCGGCCGCCCGCACTTCGGCGATGACGGCGTTGGAGTGGCGCACGGCTGCTTGCTGGGCGGGCGTGTGGCTTTCGGCGGGCGTGTTGAACGACTGGATGCCGACCTCTTCCAAGTGCGGGAAGGGGTGCTCGGCCAGGTTGCGCACCTGCACGGTGCTGCCGGGGTTGGCCGCCTGGAGCTTTTCGATGATGCCGTTGCCCAGCCGGACGCTGTACGAGTCGGTGCGCGGGCTGGAAATGATGTGCAAAATGTTCACGAATGCAGGGAATAGAATGAATAATAATGTATGTACATCAAAGGTACGTACATCAATACCAATAACCCTCCCGGATGTTCGCGGCTTGCCCAACTATTCAGCCGCGGCGCGGCCACGGGCGGCTTCCGGGGCCCTACCGCCACCGGATTTTGGCCCCCGACTGCCCGGCCCACAGCCGCTCGGGCACGCTGTCCAGAATCAATTGGCGCAGGGCCGCGAGCAGGGGCAGGCGCACGAAGCCGTGGTGCACCACCAGGCTCACCTCGCGCACGGGCTGGGGGTCGGCGAAGCGCTTCACGAGCGGGCTCACGTCCACTTCGTCGAGCACGGCCAGCTCGGGCACCAGCGTGTAGCCGTGGTGGCGGCGCACCAGCTCCATCAGCGTTTCGATGGAGCCGCTTTCGTAGGTCACGTGGGCATTGGGGTCGGTGGCGGCCCCGCACAGGTTCAGCACTTGGTGGCGGAAGCAGTGGCCCTGCTGCATCAGCCACAGGCCGGGAGCCTTGAGGTCGGCGGCCGTGACAGAGGCCTGGCCGGCCAGCGGGTGGCTGGCGGCCACGTAGGCCAGGAAAGGCTCGTCGAGCACGGGCAGCTCGCGCAGCTGGCGCTCGTCGAGCGGCGTCACGAGCAGGCCCACGTCGAGGCGGTGGTCTTTTAGCTGGAGCATGATTTCCTCCGAGCGCAGCTCTTCCACCCGCACCTGCAGCTGCGGGTAGGCGGTGGTGAGGCCCACCAAAAAGCGCGGCACCAGGTAGGGCGCCAGCGTGGGGATGACGCCCAGGCGCAGCTCGCCCACCATCTCGCCTTTCTCCACCTGTACCAGCTCGCGCAGCTGCTGGGCCTCGCGCAGCACCTGCCGGGCCTGGGCTATCACCTTCACGCCCACGGCGGTGGGCTCGGCCCCGCGCTGGGTGCGGTCGAAGAGCAGCACGCCCAGCTCGTCCTCCAGCTTTTGGAGCTGCACGCTCAGGGCGGGTTGGGTGACGAAGCATTTTTCGGCGGCCAGGCCAAACTGGCGGTGGGTGTCCAGGGCCACCAGGTAGCTGAGCTGTTGCAGGTTCATGTTTCAAATATAAGCCACAGTTATAAAGTAATCATTAAATCCGATTTTGATTATGGGCATTGCTGGCGGATATTTGGCCATTAACCATTGTTCCCGGTAGCTTTTATTTTCCCCGCCCATCCATTTATGGAAGAATCCACCCAACCGAAGAAGCTGACCACCGCCTCGGGTCGCCCGATTTTTGACGACCAAAACTCGCAGTCGGCGGGCCCCCGGGGGCCGCTGATGCTCCAGGATTACTTCCTGCACGAGAAGTCGGCCCACTTCAACCGCGAGCGCATCCCCGAGCGCGTGGTGCACGCCAAGGGCAGCGGCGCCTACGGCAAGTTCACCGTCACCCACGACATCACGCACCTCACCCGCGCCAAGCTGTTTGCCCGGGTGGGCAACGAGTGCAAGATGTTTGCCCGCTTCAGCACCGTGGGCGGCGAAAAAGGCTCGGCCGACACCGAGCGCGACCCCCGCGGCTTCGCCCTGAGGTTTTACACCGAAGACGGCAACTGGGACCTGGTGGGCAACAACACGCCGGTGTTCTTCGTGAAAGACCCGCTCAAGTTCACCGACTTCATCCACACCCAGAAGCGCGAGGCGCGCTCCAACCGCAAGAGCCCCACGATGATGTGGGACTACTGGAGCCTGAACCCCGAGAGCCTGCACCAGGTCACGATCCTGATGAGCGACCGCGGCACGCCCTACGGCTACCGCCACATGCACGGCTACGGCTCGCACACCTTCTCGCTGATCAACGCCGCCAACGAGCGCACGTGGGTGAAGTTCCACTTCCGCACCCAGCAGGGCGTGAAAAACTTCTCCAACGAGGACGCCACGCTGATGAAATCCCAGGACGCCGACTTCGCGCAGCACGACCTGGTGGACGCCATCGACAAGGGCGACTTCCCGCGCTGGACGCTGTTCATCCAGACCATGACCGAGGAGCAGGCCCGCGACTTCCGCTGGAACCCCTTCGACCTGACCAAGGTGTGGCCCCAGGGCGAGTTTCCGCTGCACGAAGTGGGCGTGATGGAGCTCAACGCCATCCCCGAAAACTACCACGCCCACGTGGAGCAGGCCGCTTTTGCCCCCGCCCACGTGGTGGACGGCGTCGGCTACTCGCCCGATAAAATGCTGCAGGGCCGCATCCTGAGCTACCCCGACGCCCAGCGCTACCGCCTGGGCGCCAACTACGAGCACCTGCCCGTGAACGCCTGCCCCTTCGGCTTCAGCAACTACCAGCGCGACGGCCGCATGGCCCTCGGCGACAACGGCGGCCCCGGCCCGAACTACTTCCCCAACTCGTTCGACGGCCCCGCGGAGGACAAAACCCAGGGCGAGCCCGCCCAGGCGCTCGACGGCTTTGCCGCCCGCTACGACCGCAACGAGGGCCCCGGCAACGACGACCACTACACCCAGGCCGGCGACTTGTTCCGCCTGCTGGACGCCCAGGCCCAACGCAACCTCATCGGCAACGTGGTGGGGGCCATGTCGGGCATCGAGGGCCCCAAGAAGGACCTCATCACCCAGCGCCAGCTCTGCCACTGGTTCCGGGCCGACATTCGCCTGGGCATGGCCATCGCCAAAGGCCTCGGCGTGGACGCCGAGCTGCCGGTGGAACACAGCGCCGCCGTGGCGTAAGGCCCAACGGCTTTCAACAACGCAAAAAGCCGCTCCGTTGATTCGGGACGGCTTTTTGCGTGCCGGCCCAGGGCGCTTGCGGCCCGCCGCCACCCGCAACAACAATCCGGACCGGGCCGGGCTTACGTAGCTGCGTTGTCACGAAATAATCCCTTCAAAACCCCCGCCCCATGGTAAAAGTAGGATTGCTGGTACGGCTGGAAGCCAAGCCCGGAAAAGAGCAGGCCGTGGCCGATTTCCTGCGCGGCGGGCTGGCCCTCGTGCTCGAAGAACCCGCCACCGCCACCTGGTACGGCGTCCAGCTGGGGCCCTCCACGTTCGGGATTTTCGACACTTTTCCCGACGATGCCGGCCGCCAGGCCCACCTCGGCGGCAAAGTGGCCGCCGCCCTCATGGCCCACGCGGAGGAATTGTTTTCGGCGCCGCCGGCCATCGAGATGGTGGACATTCTGGCGGCGAAATAAACCGGCAAACCGGCCGCAAGGTTGGTTTTTGACCGCCGGTTGTCATTCCGAGCGCAGCGAGGAATCTGGGTTTGATTTAATCCAGATTCCTCGCTGCGCTCGGAATGACAATTAGCCCGTTTTTGGGCCTACCGCAGCAAGAACTCCTTTAACGCCGCAAACTCTGCCGGCAGCGGAATGCTTTGCTTGGCCCGGCCCTGCAAGCGCTGCACGGCTTCGGGCCGCTCGATGGGCTGGCCGATGAGCGGCTCCAGCACGTCGGGGAACTTGACGGGGTGGGCCGTGGCCAGCAGAAAGCCGGCGGCGTCGGGGTGGCCGGCCTGGTAG
The DNA here is from genome assembly GCA_025353745.1 of Hymenobacter sp. Taxonomy (GTDB): domain Bacteria; phylum Bacteroidota; class Bacteroidia; order Cytophagales; family Hymenobacteraceae; genus Hymenobacter. Next base: position 23,413 of record JANXOE010000187.1, on the reverse strand, counting down.
CGGAGCAGGGCGGCGTAGGCCACGGCGGCGTGCGGGTCGAGCAGGTAGCCGTTCTCCATCCACACCTGCAAAACGGTGGCCACCGTATCGGGGTCGCTCACGGTGGCGGCGCTCAAGGCGGCTTGCAGGGCGTCGAAGTCGTGGCCGAACAGCTCCAGGATGCGCACGAAGTTGCTGGGGTCGCCCACGTCCATGGCGTTGGAGTGGGTGGCCACGGCCGGCCGGGGCGCGTACGCGCCCGATTGCAGGTAGCGCGCCACGGGGTCGTTGGCGTTGCAGGCGGCGATGAAGGGCCCCAGCGGCAGGCCCGACGCCCGCGCCAGCAGCCCGGCCCCCAGGTTGCCGAAGTTGCCGCTCGGCACGCTCACCACCGGCGGGGCGGCGGCCGGCCACTGCTGGGCCGCGAAGCAGTAGTACAGCTGCTGGGGCAGCCAGCGCGCCACGTTGATGGAGTTGGCCGAGGTGAGGAAGCGGCGCGCCGCCAGCGCGGGGTCGCGGAACGCCTGCTTCACCAGGGCCTGGCAGTCGTCGAAGGTGCCGCTGACTTCCAGGGCCGTGATGTTCTGCCCCAGCGTGGTGAGCTGCAATTCCTGCACCGGGCTCACCTTGCCCCGGGGGTAGAGGATGACGACCTCCACGCCCGGCACGCCCAAAAAGCCGCTGGCCACGGCCCCGCCCGTGTCGCCGGAGGTGGCCACCAGCACCGTCACGGGGGGCGCGTCGCCGCGCGCGGCGAAGTAGCCCAGGCAGCGGCTCATGAAGCGGGCCCCCACGTCCTTAAACGCCAGCGTGGGGCCGTGGAACAGCTCCAGGGCCGCGATGCCGGCGCTCACCGGCACCAGCGGAAACGGGAAATCCACGGCCGCGGCGCAAATCGCGCGCAGGGCCCCGTCGGGGATGGTGCCGCCCACGTAGGGCCGCATCACCGCCAGGGCCAGGTCGGCGCGGTCCAGCCCGGGCAAATCGCGCAGGAAATCGGGCCCGAAGCGCGGAATATTATCCGGGAAGTACAGGCCGCCGTCGGGGGCCTGCCCGGTGAGGGCAGCCGTGCGAAAATCAACCGCGGGGGCCTGGCGGCGAAGGCTGTAGTACTGCATCAACGAGTAAAGTTTAGCGCAATAAAAATCCTTAAGTGGCGGTTTTTAACAGGTTGAGCAGCCAGCGAATATAGGGGCAAACCCCCCACAGTCGCGGCCGGTCAACCAACGGGCAATCGGCGGCCGGCGAACCGCCGCGCGGCGGCTATTCGGCCACCACGCGGGCCCCTTCGCCGGCGATGCGGCCCACGTGCAGCTGGTAGGCAATGCCCAGCTCGGCAAACACGCTGCCCAGCGCGGCGGCCACGGCGTGGGCCGTTTCGCCGTCGCGGTTCAGCATGAAAATCGAGGGCCCCGAGCCCGAGATGCCGCCGCCCAGGGCCCCGGCGGCCAGGGCCCGGCGCCGGGCTTCGGCCAGCCCGGGGATGAGCGGCGCGCGCGCCGGCTCCACGACGTGGTCTTCCAGGGCCCGGCCGACGAGGGCAAAGTCGGCGGTGAGGAAGCCGGCCACCAGGCCCGCCACGTTGGCCCACTGGCGCACGGCCAGGCCCAGCGGCACGGCGGCGGGCAGCACCTGGCGCGCGTCGCGGGTGTTGATTTCGATCTGGGGGTGCACCACGGCCACCCACAGCGGCGGGGCGGGCAGGGCCACGATGTCGAGCGCCGGCTCCAGGGCCCGCACCAGCGTGAGGCCCCCGAAAATGGCCGGCGCGATGTTGTCGGCGTGGCGCGCGCCGGAGGCCACGGCTTCGCCCGCCATCGCAAAGTCGGCCAGCTCCAGCCGGCTGAACCGGTTGCCGAGCAGCGCATTGGCCCCCACCACGGCCCCGGCGGCGCTGGCCGCGCTGCTGCCCACGCCGCTGCCCGGCCGGATGCCCTTCCTGATTTCCACGGCGAAGCCCACCGGCTCGGGCACCCGGGCCAGCAGCGCCCGCAGGGCGGCCCCGGCCACGTTGTGGGCGGGGTCGGTGGGCAGGCCGTAGTCGTCGAGGTGGGCGATGGTGAGGCCCGGCGCGTCGGTGCGGCGCAGGCGCAGCGTGTCGTAGGGGGCCGCCAGGGCCAGCCCCAGCACGTCAAATCCACAACCTAAATTGGCCACGGTGGCGGGCGCGTGGACGAGGACGGAGTCGGGCATGTGGGCTGATGGGGTGAAGGTGAAAAAGGAAAAGGCGGGGGGCGGCCGGCCCGAAAGCCGGCCGTCCAAACGTTGGGATGACCATCTTTCGCCCGAAAAATGACCATCCAAACGCTGGGATGACCATCTTTCGTCCGAAACCTCTCGGCCAAGCGTTGGGACGGCGAGCTTTCGCCCGAAAGATGACGTCCCAAATGCTTGGACGGTCATCTTTCGGGCGAAACCCGCCGTCCCAACGTTTGGACGGCCAGCTTTCAAGCGAAACCTGCCGTTCCCGGCGTTTGGAGCCGCTTGCGTTGGTCGAACGGTGGTAGAGACGCGACCCTTCGCGTCTCAATCGTTGCAATCGTTGCGGGTAGTCAAAGCCGGGCAGCGATTGAGACGCGAAGGGTCGCGTCGCTACACCCGTTCGACCAACGCAATTACATCCGGGCAGCGATTGAGACGCGAAGGGTCGCGTCTCTACCACCGTTCGACCAACGCAATTACAACCGTTCGGGGGCTAAAAATTGATGTGAATGGCTTCTTCTGCTTTTGCACGAACGGCTACAGGCGGGCGGCGCGGATGATGTCGGCAAAAACGCCGGCGGCCGTGACCTCGGCCCCGGCCCCGGCGCCCTTCACCACCAGCGGCTGCTCGGCGTAGCGGTCGGTGTAGAAGAGCACCACGTTGTCTTTGCCGCGCAGCTCGTACACGTCGTGGCCGGGGGCCACGGCTTGCAGGCCCACGGCGGCCGTGCCGTCGGCGTAGCGGGCCACGAACTTGAGGCGCTTGCCGTCGGCGGTGGCCGTGTCGTAGAGGGCCCGGAAGTGGGCTTCGTGCACGGCCAGCTGCGCGTAAAAGGCGTCCACGTCGCCGTCGAGGCAGGAAGCGGGCAGGAACGAGTCGATCCGCACGTCGCTCATTTCGAGCGGGTGGCCGGCTTCGCGGGCCAGGATGAGGATTTTGCGGGCCACGTCGGTGCCGCTCAGGTCGAGGCGCGGGTCGGGCTCGGTGTAGCCCTCGTCCTGGGCCTGGCGCACCACGTCGGCGAAGGGCCGGCGGCCGTCGTAGTGGTTGAACACGAAGTTGAGCGTGCCCGAGAGCACGGCTTCCATGCGGCGCACCACGTCGCCGCTGCGCGTGAGGTCGTTGAGGGTGCCGATGATGGGCAGGCCCGCGCCCACGTTGGTTTCGAACAGGAAGCGGGTGTTGAAATCCTGGGCCAGCCCCTTCAGGCGCGCGTAGTTGGCGAAGCCCGACGAGGCGGCCACCTTGTTGCAGGCCACCACGGCCACGCTTTTTTCCAGCAGCGCGGCGTAGTGGTCGGCCGCTTCGGGGTCGGCCGTCACGTCCACCAGAATGGAGTTGCGCAGGTTGCGGCGCAGGATGAGCTGCGCGAACTCGGCCAGGGTGCAGGGCCCCGCGGCGGCCAGCGCGGCGGGCCAGTTGGCCAGGTCCAGGCCGTCTTCGTGCACCGCGCAGTGGCGGCGGTTGGCCACGGCCACCACGCGCACCTGCAGGCCGAGGTGGTTTTGCAGGTACGCCTGCTGGCGCGCCAGCTGCCCGAGCAGCTTGCTGCCCACGTTGCCGGGCCCCAGCACGTACAGGTTCACCTGCTTGTAGGCGGGCTCAAAAAAGGCCTCGTGGAGCACGTTGATGGCCTTTGGCACGTCTTCGGCCCGGATCACGGTGGAGATGTTGCGCTCCGAGGCGCCCTGCGCAATGGCCCGGATGTTCACCCCGTTCTGGCCGAGGGCCCCGAACATGCGCCCGCTGACGCCGGGGTGGCTCTTCATGTTTTCGCCCACCAGCGCCACGATGGCCAGCCCGGTTTCGGGCCGCAGCGGCGCGATGCGCCCGCCGTTGATTTCGGCCCTGAACTCGGCGTCGACGGCGGCCTGGGCGGCGGGCACGTCGGCGGCGGCCACGCCCACGCAAATCGAGTACTCCGACGAGCTTTGGGTGATGAGCACCACGTTGATGCGCTCGCGGGCCAAGGACGCAAACAGGCGCTTCGAGAAGCCCGGGATGCCCACCATGCCGCTGCCTTCCAGGTTCAGCAGCGCCAGGCTGCCGATGCTCGACAGGCCCCGCACCACGTCGGGGCTGTGCGGCGGGGCCACTTCCACCAGGGTGCCGTAGTCGGCCGGGGCGAAGGTGTTCTTGATCCAGAGCGGAATGCCGCGCTCCATCACCGGCTGAATGGTGGGCGAGTACAGCACCTTGGCCCCGAAGTGCGATAGCTCCATGGCCTCCAGGTAGGAGATGCCGGGAATGGGCCGGGCCCGGGGCACGAGGCGCGGGTCGGCGGTCATCATGCCGCTCACGTCGGTCCAGATTTCGAGCACCTCGGCGTCGAGGGCGGCGGCCAGCAGGGCGGCGGTGTAGTCGGAGCCGCCCCGGCCCAGGGTGGTGACGGCCCCGTGGGCGTCGGCCCCGATGAAGCCGGGCACCACCCACAGCTGGTTGGCGTGCTGCTCTCGGAACGCCTGCACCAGCTGCCGGGTGGCGGCCGCGTCCACTTCGGCGGCCCCGAAGCGCGAGTTGGTGCGGATGAGCTGCCGGGCGTCGGCCCACAGGGCCGCGGTACGGCCCCCGATGGCCTCCCGCACCAGGTGCGAGGCGAGCAGCTCGCCGAAGCTCATGAGCCGGTCGAGGGTGCGGTTCGACAACTCGCCCAGGGCAAACACGCCGTCGCAGAGCTGCACCACCTCCGAAAAGCTGCGGGTGAGCAGCGCAGCCATGTCGGGCTGGCCGGCCGGCGGCAGCAGGGCCTCGGCTGCGGCCAGGTGGCGCTGTTGCAGCTGGGCCAGGGCCTCGCGGTAGCGGTAGTCGCCGGCCGCCGCCGCGCGGCTCGCCCCGATGAGGGCGTCGGTGGTGCCGCCCAGGGCCGACACCACCATCACCACGGGGCCCCTGGCCAACGCCTGGAGCGCGATGGCGCACGACTTCTCGATGTTTTCCGCGGAGGCCACGGACGTGCCTCCGAATTTGAGCACTTGCATTTAAAAAAGCGGCTGGGGGTGGGGCCGGGTGGATGGACCGGCAAGGGGCAGGGCGACCGACGCCGGGCCCCGACAGCGCCCGCCGGGCGCCGCCTCTTGCCGCGCTGCGGAAAAAGGAACGCCCGACCCAAACGGCGGTGTTTGAATCCAGTATCTTTGCAAACTACAGACTATTTTTTTCGACCACCAAAATGCTGGACAAATTAGAAGCCATCCGCCTGCGGTACGACAACGTGAACGAAGAGCTGATGCAGCCCGACGTGATGTCGGACCTGAAGCGCTACAAGTCGTTGAACAAAGAGTACAAAGACTTGGGCAAAATTGTGGCCGAATACCGCAACTACCAGCAGGTGCTCAGCAACATCGAGAATGCCCGCCAGGTTATTTCCACTGAGAAAGACGAGGACTTCCGCGAAATGGCCAAGGCCGAGCTCGACCAGCTGCAGCCCGAGCAGGAGCGCCTGGAAGGGGCCATCAAAGACCTGCTGCTGCCCAAAGACCCCAACGACTCGAAGGACGTCATCATGGAAATCCGGGCCGGGGCCGGGGGCGACGAAGCGGCCCTTTTTGCCGGCGACTTGCAGCGCATGTACCTGCGCTTCGCCGAAAAGCAGGGCTGGAAAATGGAGCTGGTCGACGCCATGGAGGGCACGGCCGGCGGCTACAAAGAAATTATTTTGGCCGTGAAGGGCGAGGACGTGTACGGCAAGCTCAAGTTTGAGAGCGGCGTGCACCGCGTGCAGCGCGTGCCGGCCACCGAAACCCAGGGCCGCATCCACACCAGCGTGGCCTCGGTGGTGGTGATGCCCGAAGCCGAAGAGTTCGACATCGAGCTGGACATGAACGACATCCGCAAGGACTTGTTCATGTCGAGCGGCCCCGGCGGGCAGTCGGTGAACACGACCTATTCGGCCGTGCGCCTCACCCACCTCCCCACCGGCCTCGTGGCCCAGTGCCAGGACCAGAAGTCGCAGCTCAAGAACTTCGACAAGGCCCTGCAAGTGCTGCGCTCGCGCATTTTTGAGATTGAGCTGGCCAAGAAAAACGAAGCCGAAGGGGCCATCCGCAAAAGCATGATCGGCAGCGGCGACCGCAGCGACAAGGTGCGCACCTACAACTACCCGCAGGGCCGCGTCACCGACCACCGCATCGGCTACACTGTGCACAACCTGACCAGCGTGATGGACGGCAACGTGGACGATTTCGTGGAAAACCTGCGCATCGCCGAAAGCGCCGAACGCCTGAAAGTGGGCGTGTCGTAGGGAAAGATGGTGCCTTGGGCAGCACGCCGCCCAGAAAAATGCTCAAACTACCTATGCGCCACTTTTTTCTCGCTTTCGTTCTGCTCGGGTGTTTGTCGGCGCTGCTGCCGGGCTGCGAGCCCAAGGAAGATTTGGTGCAAACTTCGGGCAGCCTGAGCTTTGTGCAGGACACGGTGCTGTTCGATACCGTGTTCACCACGGTGCGCACCGTGACCAAGCGGCTGTGGGTGTACAACCGCAACCGCGGGGCCCTGAAAACAGATGTCAGCCTGGGCGAAGCAGGAGCCAGCCCGTACGCGCTGGTTGTCAGCGGCGACGCGGGCAACGCGGCCAGCGGCGTCACCGTCCGGGGCAACGACAGCCTGCTCGTGCTGGTGCGGGCCACGGTGGGCGACAACGGCACGGCCACCGCCGCCAAGCAGTTTTTGGTGACGGACCAAATCAATTTCCTCACCAACGGCAACGCCCAGAACGTGAAGCTGGTGGCCTACGGCCAGAACGCCTATTTTCACCGCGCCGACGTCATCGCCCAAAACACGACCTGGAAGACCGACAAGCCCCACGTCATCGTCAACGGCGACTACGTGAGCGGGGGCAAAACCTACGCCGTGGGCGTGGTGGTGGCGGCGGGGGCCACGCTGCGCATTCCGCGGGGCGCGCGCGTCTATTCGCACGCCGGGGCCCAGCTGCAAGTCGATGGCCAGCTGCTGGTGAACGACTTAACGGAGCCCAATGCTTTTCTGCCGGCGGATACGGTGAAGGATACCAACGCCAACCTCGTGCACTTCGCCGGCGACCGGCTCGAACCGTTCTACGCCGATATTCCGGGGCAATGGGGCGGCATCGTGCTCACGGCCACCAGCCACGACAACCGCATTCGCTACGCGGAAATCAAAAACGCCGCGTTCGGCGTGGCGCTGTACAACCCCGCCAACGCGCTGCCGCACCCGGCGGTGCAGCTCGACAACACGACGATTAAGAACATCTCCGGGGCCAACGTGTCGTTCGCCTCGGCCCAGAGCCTGACCATCGGCGGCACGGGCGGCGGCATCATCAGCCTGTCGGGCCGGGTGGCGGCCACCAACTGCCTGATCACCAATTGCGGCGAATACGCCGTGCTGGGCTTCGGGGGCGGCGAGTTTGATTTTAACTTCTGCACCATCGCCAACTACACGCCCTCGTTTCAGCGCAAAACGGCCGCCCTGACGTTTACCGACAAGTCGCCGGTTGCCGGCGTTACTGCCCTCTCGTCGCCCCAGGTCGCCATCCGCAACAGCGTCGTGTGGGGCCCCCTCGAAGACGAGCTGTACCTCGACGACAACGACGCCTACCGCAACACCCTGCTCGTGCGCAACTCGGTGCTGCGCACCAAGGCCTACGCCGGCCCCGTGCTGGGGGCCCCCGGCAAGCCCGGCCTGGCCGATCCGGCCCTGGGCAACCTGCTCGCCGATCCGAAGTTCGTGCGCATCGGCTCCAGCTTCACCAAAGCCGACTACCGTCTGCAAGCCGAGTCGCCGGCCCTCAAGCTGGGCCCCGCAATTGGCTCAGTGCCAGCCCGCGACCTGCGCAACCTACCGCGCAAGGCCCCCACGGTGGGCGCCTACGAGCACAAGTAGCCCCCGGCACGGCCAGCGATTACCGGGCGGGCAGCGAAAAGCCGCCCGCCCGGCGGGCGTCCGGTTCTTCACTCCTGCACCTGCCCGGCGGCCGCGTAGCGCAGCGTGTCGAACAGCACCAGCTTCTGGGTGCCCTGCACGGCGTAGCCGGCCAGGCGGCCCTGGCGCAGGTCGAGCCGCAGGTGCTTGCGGGCCGAGAACAGCGCGTTCTGCTGCTCCACGTCGGCCGTGATTTCTTCGGGCGCGGCCCCGGCGCTGAGCACCTCCAGGCGGGCCACCGGGGCGATGCTGCGGCCGGGGAGGCGGGTGTAGGTGCGGCGCAGCCGCCCATCGGGCAGCCGGGCCGAATCGACAGCGTAGGCCCCGCGCAGGGCGGCTTTGTTGATGTCGGCCTGAAAAAACAGCTGCAGCTCGTCGGCCCACTTCACGGCGGGCACGCGCACGGTTTCGGGCGGGCCGCCGCGCACGCTCACGCGCTTGAGGGTGGCGGCGTGGGCGAGGTCGAGGCGCCGGATCTGCCCGTCGAGCAGCCCGCGCACGTCGAAGTACAGGGCCCCGGCGGCGCGGGGCGCAGCGGCGTCGGGGCCGCCGCAGCCGGCCAGCAGCAGCGGCAGCCCCCACGCCCAGCCCCTCCAACGGCTACGCACCGGGGGCGTTTTCGGGGCGAAGCAGGCTTTGGCCGGTCATTTCGGCCGGCTGGGGCACGCCCATCAGGGCCAGGATGGTGGGGGCGAGGTCGGCCAGCTTGCCGTCGGCGATGGTGCCGTGGTAGTTATCGTCCACCAAAATGCAGGGCACCAGGGCCGTGGTGTGGGCCGTGTTGGGCGAGCCGTCGGCGTTGCGCATGAACTCGGCGTTGCCGTGGTCGGCGATGATGATGCTGGCGTAGCCGGCGGCGCGGGCGGCTTCCACCACGGCGCGGGCGCAGGCGTCGGCCGTTTCCACGGCCTTCACCACGGCCTCAAACACGCCGGTGTGGCCCACCATGTCGGGGTTGGCGAAGTTCAGGACCACGAAATCGGCCGCGTTGGCTTGCAGCTCGGGCACCAGCGCGTCGCGCAGGTCGGCGGCGCTCATCTCGGGCTGCAGGTCGTAGGTGGCCACTTTGGGCGAGGGCCGCATGATGCGCCGCTCGCCCGCGAACGCGGCCTCGCGCCCGCCCGAGAAGAAGAACGTCACGTGCGGGTACTTCTCGGTTTCGGCAATGCGGATCTGGGTTTTGCCGTGGGCGGCCAGCACCTCGCCCAGCGTCAGGTTCAGGTTGTCCTTCTCAAACACCGGCGTCACGCCCACGAAGCTCTCGTCGTAGTTCGTCATCGTCAGGTAATGCAGGTTCAGGCGATGCATCTGGAAGGCGTGGTAGTCCTGCTGCGTAAGCACTTCCGTGATTTCGCGGCCCCGGTCGGTGCGAAAATTGAAGCACAGCACCGCGTCGCCGTCCTGGATGGTGGCCAGCGGCTGCTCATCGGCCCCCACCTTCACGATGGGCTTCAGGAACTCATCGGTTACGCCGTCCTTGTACTGTTCCTGAACGGTTTGGATCAGGTTTTGGGAAGGCGTGCCCACGCCGTTCACCAGCAGGTCGTAGGCCACCTTCACCCGCTCCCAGCGCTGGTCGCGGTCCATGGCGTAGTAGCGGCCCACCACGGAGGCAATTTTGGCGCCGGTGCGCTCCACGTGCTCCTCCAGGTCGTTGATGAAGCGCACGCTGCTTTTGGGGTCGGTGTCGCGCCCGTCGGTGAAGGCGTGCACGAACACCCGCGGCACGCCCGCCTCGTAGGCAATGGTGCAGAGGGCTTTCACGTGGTCGATGTGCGAGTGCACGCCGCCGTCGGACAGCAACCCGATGAGGTGCAGGGGTTTATTATTGGTGCGGGCGTACTCGAAAGCTTTCACCAGGGCCGGCATCTGGCCCAGCTTCCGCTCGCGGATGGCCTTGCCGATGCGCACCAGCTCCTGATCGACGACGCGGCCCGCGCCGATGTTCATGTGGCCCACTTCCGAATTGCCCATCTGGCCTTCGGGCAGCCCCACGGCCTCGCCCGAAGCCTGGAGCTTGCTGTGGGGGTAGCGTTGCAGCACTTCGTCGTAGAAAGGCGTCTGCGCCTGGTCCACGGCCGAATTGACCGTGTTTTGGGTCAGGCCCCACCCGTCCAGAATCACCAATAATACCTGTTTGTTCATGCCGCAAAGATACGGGGGGCCGGGGCAAGCGTTGGCAGCCCGGGCCGAAGCAGCCGTAATTTTGAACAGAATTTTGTCCTATCGGGGCCCACCCGCCGCTGGCCGTTGCGTGCGGGCCCGCCCCGGTTCGGGGGCGCTGGCCGACTGGCACTGTTTTCGCTACCACGTTGCCACACGATGACGCGTTCTTTACTTTTTACCATGAAACCCTCTATTCTACGGACGTTGGCCGCCGCTTGGCTGCTGGTGCTGCTGGCCTTCACGGCCCAGGCCCAGGCCGACCTGGGGGCCCTGCGCGCCGCCCTGCGCACCGGCTCGGCCCACGACCTGGCCCAGTACCTGGCCCCGGCCGTCGAAATCAGCTTCGACGGCGACAAGCAGAACTTCAACGCCACCCAGGCCGAGCTGGTGCTGAAAGACTTCTTCGCCAAAAACGGCCCCACCGGCTTCGATTTCATTCACCAGGGCGCCAGCGGCGAAGGCATTCAGTACGCGGTGGGCCGCTACGCGAGCCACGGCGGCACCTACCGGGTCTACGTCAAGCTGAAGCCCTCGCACGGGCCCCCGATGATCGACAACCTGGATTTTACCAAAGAATAATCCGGCATTATCTTTTCGTGAAGCCCCGTTGCCTGCTAGTCAGGCGGCGGGGCTTTGCGTTGGCCGCCCGCCGCGCTTTCGTGGCAAAGGCCCCCGGGCGTACCTTTGCCGGGTGCAACCGCTTCCCGCTTATTTGACCGACGAGGCCCTCGCCACGTTCATCCGCACGGCCCTGGCCGAAGACGTGGGCGACGGCGACCACTCGGCCCTGGCCGCCGTGCCGGCCGACGCCCAAAACCGCGCCCGCCTGCTCGTCAAGAGCCCCGGCGTGCTGGCCGGCGCGGCCCTGGCCCCGCGCATCTTCGCTGCCGTCGACGCCGCCCTGCGCGTGCGCGACGCCCTGCCCGACGGCGCCCGCGTGCGCCCCGGCGACGTGGCCTTTGTGGTGGAGGGCCCCGCGCGCAGCATCCTCACGGCCGAGCGGCTGGTGCTCAACTGCATGCAGCGCATGAGCGGCATCGCCACCTACACGGCGCACCTCACGGGCCTGCTGGCCGGCACCCGCGCCCGCCTGCTCGACACCCGCAAGACCACGCCCAACTTCCGCCTCTGCGAGAAATGGGCGGTGCTGATCGGCGGCGGCGTAAACCACCGCTACGGGCTCTTCGACATGATCATGCTGAAGGACAACCACGTGGACTACGCCGGCGGCGTGGCCCCGGCCCTGGCCGCCACGCACGCCTACCTGGCCCGCACCGGCCGGCGGCTGCCCATCGTGCTCGAAACCCGCACCCTGGCCGAAGTGCAGCAGGCCCTGGCGGCCGGCGGCTTCCAGCGCCTGATGCTCGACAACATGGCGCCCGCCCTGATGCGCGAGGCGGTGGCCCTGGTGGCCGGCCGCTTCGAAACCGAAGCCAGCGGCGGCATCACCGAGCAAACCCTGGCCGAAGTGGCCGCCACCGGCGTCGACTACATTTCGGTGGGGGCCCTCACGCACTCGGCCAAAATACTGGACCTGAGCCTGAAAGCATTTTAAATTTTACGGTGCTGGATGTGAAAAGGTGAGAATGCGGAAATTATAAAGTTTGTTATCCCCTGCGAAAACCCGCGCCACGTTTTTCACATCGCCACCTCTCCGACATCTCCATACCCGAAACCATGAACCAACCCAACCAACGCGGCGGGGGCGGCGGCTTCCGCCAACAGCAGCAGCCGTCGCCGCTGGCCATCGTCACCAAAAAAACGCAGTTCGACACCAACGCCTACACCCGCCTGGCCATGGCCGAGGTGTGGCGCAAAGACTGGGTGTACGCCTTCGTGCCGTTCGCCATCGGCTTGCTGCCGGCCATCGTCTGGCATTCGTGGTGGTGGCTGGCCGTGAGCGCCTTGCTCACCCTGGCGTTCGTGCTGCTGCGATCGGCCCAGGTCACGGGCGTCACGCAGATGGAGCAGAGCAAGCCCTTGTTCGAGCGCATGAGCTTCGAGATGGACCAGAAGCAGCTGCTGCTGCGCGTGAGCAAGGAAAAGGCCATGCAGCTCACCTGGGACATGATCGGCAAGGTGCGCCGCGACGGCGACGCCTACCTGCTCTACCTCAAGCCCGGCGTGCCGCCCGAGGGCACGGCCCCCTGGCGCCTGTGGCTGGGCCGCACCTTCGACGTGCCGGTGTTTCTACATTTGCCCCAGCGCGTCTTCAACTCCGACAACGACCGCAAGCTGTTTGAGGCGCTGCTGCGCCGCAAAAGCCTGCTGCCGGCGTAGGGCCCCGGCCGGCCCGCCGCCCGAAAAAAGCGCCGCCGGCGCGACCCCGCCGGCGGGCCCTGCGTATCGCTTTTTGTCTGATTGCCATTGCTTACTCACTACCCCATGAAATTCTGCACCCCCCGCCTGCTGGCCCTGGCCGCCGCCGCCCTCGCCCTGAACGCTTGCAGCACGGAGCCTTCCGACTGGCGCCCCGACGAAAAAGTATCGCTCGACATGGTGGCCCCCGGCACCCGGGCCGACGAAACCTTCGGCACCGACTCGGCCGACCTGCCCAACCAAGCCAAAGGCGGCGCCATTGCGCGGCCCATCAACTCGGAAACGAAGCTCGATGAGCGCGCCATGCCCGACGCCGCCGAAACCTCGTCGGCCGACGCCGCCAGCCTGAAAGACAAAGAGAAAATGAACGACGCCAGCCCGGCCGACGGCACAGCCCCCGCCGCCCCCCCGGCGGCCGGCAAAAAGCGGCGCTAGGCTGCCCGGTAACTTTGCAGCGGCAGCCTGCTCCGCCCATCGGCGCGGGGCGGGCTGCTGCTTTATATATTGGTGAGTGACCGGCGGCGCAGCGGCCGGTTTTTGCGCTTTCGCGGATGTGGATTGCTATTGTTGTACTGCTGGGCACGGTGATGGGCGCCGGATGGGCCGCCGGCCGGGTGCCCGCCGCCCTGGGCCAGGCGTGGCTGAAGCCCTTGCTGGCGTTCAGCGGCGCGTACTTGTTCACGCTCACCGTCACGCACTTGCTGCCCGAGGCGTGGCAGCTGGTGCCGGGCCAGGGCCCCCGGGTGGGCTACTGGGTGCTGGCAGGTTTTTTTGGGCAGGTGCTGCTGGAAGTTTTCTCGCAGGGCGTTGAGCACGGCCACGTTCACCCGGCCGGGGCCCACGCGGCCCACGGCGGCCAAGTGCCGCTGCTGCTGCTGGCGGCGCTGGCCGTGCACTCGTTTCTGGAGGGAAGCATTTTGGTGCCGTCGGCGGGCGAAGCAGTGGGAACGCCCTACTTCGCCATCGTGGGCGGGGTGGCCCTGCACCACATTCCGGCCGCGTTTGCGCTGGCCACGCTGCTGCACCAGCGGCCGGGGCCGGCGCGGCGGGTGTGGCCGGCTTTGCTGCTATTTGCGCTGGCCGGCCCGCTGGGCATCTTGAGCAGCAACTACCTGGTGTTGCACGAGCGGCTCGGCACGGGGGCCTACGCCGCCTTGCTCGGGCTGGTGGCCGGCAATTTTCTGCACGTCTCCACCACCATCCTGTTCGAAACCAGCCCCGAGCACCGCCTCAACTGGGCCAAGCTGGGGGCCACCGCCGCCGGAGCAGCCCTGGCGCTCTCATTTAACATTTAACAGTTTAACAGTTATCACTCTACACGCAAAAGATGGGTCGTGCGTGGTGAGCAGCAACCGTTCGCTGCACGGGGCCGGGCCCCGCGCCCGCCGCGCCATACCAGCCGCTGCCTGGTTACAGCTCCAGCAGCGGGCCCCGGCCGTGCAGGAACTGTTCGAGCTGCCGGGCCTTGGCGGTTTCGCGGGCCAGGGCGGCTTGCAGGCCCAGCAGGCGCTGGCGCATGGCCAGCACCAGGTCGAGGGCTTCGGGGGGCACGCCCAGGCCGTGGTGCAGGCGGGCGAGGCGGGGCAGCAGGTCGTCGGGCTCGTCGTCGACCTCCACCGCGTCGGGCGTGGGGGCCGGGCGCAAGAGCCCAAACGCTAAAAAGCTGCGCAGCTCCTCGGCATTCAGGCCGTAGCGGACGGAGCATTCCTGGAAAGTGAGGACGAACATGGGCGGAACCGGATAAGAAAAAACCTGAATCGGGGCCCTGCGCTACGCTTCTTCGGCGTGGCGCAGGGCCGCCAGCTGTTGGAACAGCCCCTTTTCCTCGTCGGTGAGGTGCTGGGGCAGGGCAATGGTCAGGCGCAGGTAGAGGTCGCCGAACTGCCCGGCCTGGTCGTACACCGGGAAACCCTTGCCGCGCAGCCGCAGGCGGGTGCCGCTTTGGGTTTCGGGCTTGATTTTGATTTTCACCGGGCTGCCCAGCGTGGGCACGGTCTGCTCGCCGCCGAGCAGGGCCGTGTACAGCGCCACGGGCACGTCCTGGGTGAGGTCGTTGCCGGTGCGGGCGTAGCGCGGGTCGGGGGCCAGGCGGAAGGTGATGAGCAGGGCCCCGTCGGGGCCGCCGCTGCGGCCGGGGCCGCCCTGGCCGCGCAGGCGAATGGTCTGGCCGTCGGCCACGCCCGGCTTCACGGTCAGGCGCAGGTTTTTGCCGTTCACCGTGATGGTGCGCGGGCCGCCGTGGTAGGCGTCTTCGAGGCTCAGCTCGAGCTCGGCCTGGTAGTCTTGCCCGGCCCCGGGGCGGGGGCTGCGCCCGCCCGCGCCGCCCATGTTGCCGAAGATGGAGCCAAAAAAATCCGAAAAATCGCCGCCTTCTTCCCCAAACGGGCTGCCGCCCCCGCCGCCCTGCGTGTACTGGCTCCAGTCGAAGCCGCCGCCCCCGCCGCCGAAGCCGCCGCGCCCGCCCGCCGGGCCCCGGCCGGCGCCCTGCTGCTCGTAGCGCTGCCAGTCGGCCCCGAGCTGGTCGTATTTCTTGCGCTTCTCGGCGTCGCTCAGCACCTCGTTGGCCTCGTTCACTTCCTTAAATTTTTGCTCGGCCGCCGGGTCGTTGGGGTTCACGTCGGGGTGGTGCTGGCGGGCCAGCTTGCGGTACGCTTTCTTGATTTGCTCGGTGGTGGCGGTTTTTTCCACGCCCAGCGTTTTGTAGTAATCCTTGTATTCCATGGTTTTGGGTTGAGAAAGCGAACGACGAATGAGGAAGGAACCGCTCTTACTTCCGCTTTCGCCATTCTTCCTTCTGGTAGTTCAGCAAGTCGGGGTTCTCGTTCAGCGGCGGGTGCTGCGGGGCGGGGCGCCCACGTTTTGCCGCGTCGGTGGTCATCCGTTTGATCCGGTACTTTCGAGGTAAAGCCGTCGGGCCAGTTTTTTCGTAAATCCCGAGGTACGTGCCGCGAGCAGTAATTCTGGTGGCCATAACTGAAAGGAAAGACAATTGTTGCTTGGCCCGGGCCCCGGCTTTTGTTCAACGTAAGGAACCCGGCCCGCGTTTCTAACCCCCAGCGCAAATGGCTGGCCCCGGTTTTGCATAACAGTTTGGTAACTTGGCCAACGCTGCAATGCCTGCGTGCAGCAAGCGTTGCAGCGTTGGCTTGCAAGTGAACTGTTCAACTCTCATTCATCTTCGATTCAACCACTATGAGCCCGTCGCTTCGGTTTGTGATTTTAGGAATGTTGCTGCTGGGCGCGGCCGGTGCCCAGGCCCAAATAAAGCTGCCGCCGCGCCGCGCCGGGGCCGCCGCCCGCCCGCGCCCCGCCGCCGCGACCGGCGTGGGCGTGAAAGACGGCCTGGCCCTGGTGAACGGCCGCGTGATGCTCACCGAGCAAGGGCTCATCAACCCGCTCGCGGAGGACAAAAAACTGCTCAGCGGCTACGTCGTCAGCCCCACGGGCCTCGTGACGGCCCCCGACGGCACCACCACCCAAATGGCCGAGGGCGATGTGGCTTCGCTCACGGGCCGCGTCACGCCCCGGGCCGTCATCGCCGAGCAGGACAGCTTGTTGAAAATCAAGCAGTACGACATCAGGTACCCCGGCAAGCGCAAAAAAATGGCGGAGGCGCGCGAGCGGAAGGAAAAGGCCAAGGAGAAGCGCGCCGAAGCGGCCGAAAAAGCCAAGGCCAAGCGCGAAAAAGCCCGCCGCTAAGCGCCGGGCGGTTGGCGTACAGCTACAGTTGGGCCCCCGGGGCCGTCCGGCCCGGTGCCGGGCGGCCCTGTTTTTTGGCCCCCCGGCCTCAGGCGGAATACCAGGCCAGCACCGCGCGGCCGGCGGCATCGTCGTCGGCGGCCACCACTTCGTCGAGCACGAGCTGGACTTCGGCCTCGGTCCAGCCCTGGGCTTCGGCGGCGCGCACCCAGTGGTCGAGGGCGGCGAAGCGGCCGAGGCCGGGCGGGCACGTCCAGGTTACTTTCTTGCGGATGTTCATGGGGCAAAAATAGCTAGCGCCCCGCCGCCCGCGGGCCCCCCCGGATGACTTCGAGGCGCACGGGCACCACGCCGGCCCGCACCAGGTCGAGGCGGCGGGCGGCCTTGCGCGACACGTCGACGATGCGCCCCGGCGCGTGGGGCCCCCGGTCGTTCACGGTCACCTTCACCGAGCGGCCGTTGCGCACGTTGGTCACCCGGATGCGGGTGCCGAAGGGCAGCGTGTTGTGGGCGGCCGTCATGTAGCCGGGCCGGTAGCGGGCCCCGCTGGCCGTGGGCCGGCCGTTGAACTTGTCGGCGTAGTACGAGCCCTGGCCGGTTTGCGTGAAGCCCGGCCGGCTGCTGCCGCAGCCGCCGGCCAGCAGCCCCGCCGCGGCCAGTGCCGCCGCAGCGGCCCGGCGGCCCCAAACCCAACCGTACATGATTTGGGTATCGGCGGGCCTTTTGGGCTTGTATTCAAGGATGTCCCCCATCTTTCGGAACAGTTTCATTTTTTTTCTCTTACCTGTTTTTCTCGCTTACCATGAAAACCACTCTCAAACTTGCTGCCGTTCTTGCCCTTACCGCTTCGTTTTTCAACGCTTCGGCCCAAGGCGACGACAAAGCGGCCAAGAAAGAAGCTAAAATGGCAAAGAAAGAAAAGGGCCGCAAAGACAAAGTAAAAACCAAAGCGGCGGCCGACAGCACTGCCGCCCCGGCCGCGACGCCCGCCCCGGCCCCCAAAATGTAGTTGCCCGGTCCGCCAGGGCCCTTTGAAAAGCCGCCCGGCTGCTGCTTCGCCCGAAGCGCTGCCGGGCGGCTTTTTGGTGGGCGGCCCCTTCAGCGCGCCGTGGCCCCGGCTGCGTGCGCCGGCACCCGCAGGGCCAGCAAGGCGGCGTAGCTGCCCTGAAACACGTTAAAATCGACCGTGCCGCGGATGCCGGGCACGTAGGCTTCGTCGGAGTGCTGCCAGATGATCCACTTGTTGGCCGGCAGGGCGGGGCGGTCCACCTCGTAGTGCGCCAGCCAGAGCGGGTAGTCGTCGAAGTGGCCGGCGAGGTGGCGGCGGTAGAAGCCGTGGTTGGAGTAGAGGATGGGCTTCACGCCGTAGTGCGCCTCCACCAGGCGCAGCCAAGCGGCTACTTCGCGGCGCATCAGGGCCACGTCGTGGAACTGGGCGGCTTCCACGTCGAGCACCGGCGGCAAGTCGCCGGGCCCCAGCGGCACGGTTTGGATGAACAAGCGGGCCTGCTCGGCCCCGTCGCGGTTGGGCAAAAAGTAATGGTAGGCCCCCCGGCAGATGCCCGCCGCCTGCGCCTCGCGCCAGTTGCGGGCAAAGCGCGGGTCCTGCAGGCGCACGCCCTCGCTGGCTTTGATGAAGGCGAAGCGCACGGCGTGGCGCGCCACCTCGGGCCAGTCGATGCGCCCCTGGTAGGCCGACACGTCGATGCCGTGCACCGAGTAGCCGGCCAGCAGCGGCGTCCGCTCGCGGCCCGTCAGGCCGCCGCGCGTGAGCGTGGCCCAGGCCCGGCGCGCGTAGCGGTTGAGCAGCACGGTATGGCGGGCGTAGAACCCGCCGGCCCCCAGCAACGCCACCAGCAGTGCCGCTGCCAGCCAGCGCGCCGCCGGCCGCCGCCAAAAGCGGCTCGGGCGGACAAGGGGAGCGATGGGAGTGGAGCGGAGGCGGGGCATGGGGCGCGAGCTTGGCCAAAAATAACGCCTCTTTGGGCGGGCCGCGCACCAGGGCAACCCGGTTTGTGCCAACTTTGTCCCAGCTTTTTTCTTTTTATCTTCCGCTGCCGTGCCCAATCCTGCCGACGCCCGCGACGAATCGGGCCACCTCATCCGCGAGCTGCACGGCGTCACGCTGGCCGTCATCCTCGACTACCTGCTGGCCGCTTACGGCTGGCCCGGCCTCGATGAGCGCCTGCGCATCAACTGTTTCGCCAACAATCCCAGCCTCAAGTCGAGCCTCGTTTTTTTGCGCCGCACGCCCTGGGCGCGGGCCAAGGTAGAAGACCTCTACGTGCGGACGCGCACGGCCGAAGTGCTGGGACGGCCCCGGCCGTAATTTCCGGCCGCTTTTTCTTCACAAAAAAACAGCCATGGCCGACGCGCCCCCAAAACCCTCCCCCGCCGCAACGCGGCTGGCCGGCCTGCTCGGGTTCGTCGCCTTCGAAACGGCCGCTTTTTTCGTTTTGCGCTGGGCCGTGTCGGGCCTGGGCGAGAGCAACCAGCGCCAGGCCGACAACACCATCGTGAGCAACTGGGTGAAAACCATGGCCTTCGTGGTGCTGCACCTGGCCCTGGCAATCGGGGCCCTGCTGGTGCTCGGCAACCGCTTGCCGCGCCGCTACCGCGGGCAGGTGCTGGGCTGGTTCTACCTGGCCCTGGCCATGAGCTTCGTGCTGCTGATTCCGCTGTTTTAGGGCAAAAAAAACCACCGCTGGCGGGCGGTGGGAAAGCAGTCGAAGACAAAAAAGTTGGCCGGTCGGTCCCGGCCCTATCCAACGGACGGCGGTGCCGGTCGGTCCCGGCGGTATAAAAAGGGAGCTCAGTCGCGGCGGATGTCCAGCTCGCGGGGCCCGTCGTTGAGGCGTTTGTAGGGGATGCGCACGCGCAGCTCGGGGCCCTCCTGCACGGCGTCGATGCGGGCCGCGTCGAGGTTGGCGGGCAGGTCGAGCACGCGCACGAAAAGCGGGGCCGACAGCTCGTCGTCGGGCTGGTGGCGGTAGGCCCCGTACACGGTCAGGCGCTGGTTGTGCAGGGCCACGTGGAAGCTTTCGGGCGAAGCCGAAGGCAGCGCCACGCGCAGAATCACGCCTTTTTCGCGCTTGTCGAGGCGCACCTGCGGCTGGGCCACGCCCCCACCGATGGTGTTGAGCAGGTCGAGCTGGGGGGCGAATTCGCGGATGGTTTTCGAGGTGATGAGTTTCATGGCAGGGAGCCGGTGTTAGGAACGGCCGCACCCACACTTATCAAAGCCCGTACCACGCCCAGGGCCCCGCCGCCGGATGGGCTTTTCCGCCACATTGGCCGCCTATTATCTTTGCTAATACCGGTATTCGGCCAATGTGGCGGTTATTAGGCCCCAAAAATTGCACAATGGCAGCCTTCTGGATCAAAATCGGTTCGTAATACCGAAGTGAATCTTGGAATTGCCCAGCGCAAAGTGCTGGTTGGCGCTGCCCGACTGCCCCACCGAATACACGAACTGAAACAGCCCCGCCGGCGTGCGGAAGCTGATGCCCGCGCCCAGCCCCGTGGGCTGGTCGTGGTATTTGTCGCTCACCAATTCGTGCCGGAAATACGCCTGGTCGGCGAATAAAAACACGTACGACTCGGCCCCGATGAACTGCCGGTACTCGGCCGTGGCCACGGCGTAGCTGCTGGCGTAGAACTGGTTCTCGTTGAAGCCGCGCAGCGAATTCAACCCTCCCAGCCGAAACATCTCGTTTAGAAACAGGCGCTGGTTGGCCAGGCTTTCGCCGCGCACGCGCAGCAGCAGCACCCCGGCCCGGCCCACGGCCGTGTAGCGCTCGGCCCGCAGCGCCAGGGCCACCTGCGTCGAGCGCAGCGGCAGCCGCTGGTAGAGCGTGTCGTTCAGGTCGGGGTTTTTGGTGATGGTTTTGGTGCCCACGGCGGCCTGGCCGGTGAGCAGGTAGCCGCGGTGCGGAAAAAACAGGTCGTCGAGCGTGTTCCAGGCGTAGCTCAGGCCGTAGGAAGTGTACTGCGAATCGATGTTTTCGGGCAGCGCCGTGAGGGCCCTGGAGGCGGCGCTGTCGGTGAACAGCCGCGAGTTGCGCTGCTCCACAAAAAACGTGAGCCGCCCGGCCCGCGCCGAGGGGTAGGTGACCTGCAGGCGCGGCCGAACGGTGAGGAAAGCGTCGGTTTGCTTGTAGAGGTTGAAGCTGCCGGCCACTTCGAGCGGCGTGCCGAAAAAGTTGGGGTGCACGTACTGAATATCCAGCAGCTGCGACAGCGCGTCGAGCTTGCGAAACTGCAGGCCCACCTGCTTGCCGCCGCCCTTCAGGTTGCGCAGGTTGATGGTGACGTCGCCGGTGAACTGCACGCCCTTGCCCGCGCCGGCCCCCGGCAGCACGCCCACGATGGCGTCGAACTGGTTCGAGGGCCGGTCGTCGAGCAGCAGGTACACCCGCGCCCGGCCCCGGGCGAAGCGCACTTCCGGCTCGGCCCGCAGCTTCACGTAGGGCAGCTGGCGCAGGAGCTGGGCGGCGGCCTGCACCCGCTGCTGGCTGTAGGGCTGGCCCGGAAAAATCTGCAAGTACTTGGTGAGAAACTGCTTGCGCGTTTTGGTCGAGCCCACGATTTGCAGCGAGTCGAACACCACCGCCCGGCCGCGCTTCAGCACCACGCGCCCGGCAATGGTGTGGCCGGCCAGCCGCACCGAGTCGAGGCCCACCGTGGCGAAGGGGTAGCCCTGGTTTTCGGCTTCCGTGAGCACGCGCTCCTGCAATCGGGCCCAGTCGGCGGGCCGGAAGGGGGCCTGGCGGTAGAGCCGCTCGCGGTAGCCGGCGCGCGTCAGCAGGCCGTCGCCGAGGTTGCCGTTGCGCAAATAGGCCCACCGGAAGGCCTCGCCCACGAAAATGCGCGCCCGCACCGTGTCCGGTCCCCAGCGGATTTCGTCGGCCGAGGCCGTTAAATAAGCGTCGCCTTGCAGCGCCAGCACCAGCTCCCGGATTTCGCGCAGCGCCCCGAGCGAGTCGGGCACTGCGGCCCGGGGCTTGTAGCGCCGCAGCCGGGCCCCGTCGGCGGGGGGCGCGTCGAGGCGCAGCACCCGCGGGTGCTGCCCGCGCCGGGGGCCCTCCGCGGCGGGCGGCGCGGCGGGCGGCGGCACCGGCGGCGGGGCCAGCCCCGGCAGGCTGGGCGCGGCGGGGTCGAGGGTGGGGGTTTGGGCGCGGGCAGGGCCCCGGGCCAGGAGCAGCGCCAGGCCCAGCGCCCAGCCAAAACGCAGAAAAAACCGGACGTACATTCGGGGACGATAACGCGCCAGCCGGCGTTTAATTTCCCGAATGTAAAACGGCATCCACCCCCGTTTTGCCGCCCATGCCCGGCCTCTACCTCCACATCCCGTTCTGCAAGCAGGCCTGCTCCTACTGCGACTTCCATTTCAGCACCTCGCTGGCGCTGAAAAGCCGCTTGGTGGACGCCATTGCGCAGGAAATTGCGCTGCGGGCGGACTACCTGGGGCCCTCCCCGGTGCTCGACACGATTTATTTCGGCGGCGGTACCCCGTCGCTGCTCACGGCGGCCGAGCTGGACGCAATTTTTGGGGCCGTCCACCGGCATTTTGCGGTGGCGCCGGGGGCGGAAATCACCCTCGAAGCCAACCCCGACGACCTGACGGCCCCCAAGCTGGCCGAGCTGGCCGCCACCGCCGTCAACCGCCTCAGCATCGGCCTGCAAAGCTTTTACGAGCCGCACCTGCGGCTGATGAACCGCGCCCACAACGCCCAGGAATCGACCACGGCCGTGCGCCGTGCCCAGGCCGCGGGCTTCGAAAATATTTCCATCGACTTGATTTACGGCGTGCCCGCCCCCGGCCACCACGTCTGGGAAGCCGACCTGGCCAACGCCTTTGCCCTGGACGTGCCCCACGTTTCGGCCTATGCCCTCACCATCGAGCCCGACACCGTGCTGGGCCGCCGCCAGGGCAAGGGCACGTTTGCCGCGCCGCCCGACGAGTTCGTGGCCGTGCAATTCGAGCTGTTGCTGGCCCAGATGCGCGCCCACGGCTACGGGCAGTACGAAATCAGCAACTTCAGCCGGCCGGGCCGCGAGTCGCGCCACAACGGCAACTACTGGCGCGGCGTGCCCTACCTGGGCGTGGGCCCCAGCGCCCATTCCTTCGACGGCCAGAACCGCCAGTTCACGGTGGCCAACAACCCGCAGTACGTGGCCGCCGTGCTCGAGCGCGGCACGGTGCCCGCCACGGTGGAGGAGCTCACGGCCCGCGACCGGGCCAACGAGTACCTGCTCACCACCTTGCGCACCGCCCGGGGCTGCGACCTGGCCCACCTGCGCGACGCGCTGGGCCTCGACCTGCGGGCCGCCCACCCCGCTTACCTGGGGGCCCTCACGGCCCAGGGCTGGGCCACCATCCAACAGGAAGTGCTTACTTTGACCGATGCGGGCAAGCTGCTGGCCGACCAGATTACGCTGGAGCTGTTCCAAGCCGCCGCCCCGGTTGCATGAAACTCCTGAGCGACAGCCTCGCCGACGACGTGGACTTCTTTGTGGAGCAGCTGCACGTCGTGGCCATCGTGTTCGACAACACCGACGACGTGACCGTGTGGGCCACCACTAATTTCGACCACGAGCTGCATTTTTTTCACCTCGCCCTGCCGTTTCAATCCCTCGACACGTTGCTGCGCCTGGCCGCCGACCGCGCCGATGCCCTCCAGGAAGCGGTGGCCGACGCGCTGGCCGCCAGTGAGTGGCCCGCGCTGCTCGAATTTAATTCCGACGACGAGCCGCCCGTGCCCCTGCCCGGCGTGGCCCTGAAGCTGTCCGTGACCTACCCCGCCGACGAAGAAGGCGAGGACGACCCCCAGCCCCACAACATCTTCTACCTCGAAGGGGTGTACGTGCGCCTCGACTCGTGAGCGGCGCGCCAGGGCCATACAGTTGCCCTAATCACGCGAAGCCGAACCCAGAAAAGGGCTGCCCCAAATAGGAGCAGCCCTTTTACAAGCCCGAGGGCGAATCACTTTAAAGCTAGGCTTGTGCGGCTTCGGTTACGGCCGGAACTACCGTCACGAACGAACGGTCCTTGCGGCCTTTGTTGAACTGCACTGTGCCGTCAATCAGCGCGAATAGCGTGTGGTCCTTGCCGATGCCCACGTTCTGGCCGGGGTGGTGGCGGGTGCCGCG
>JANXOE010000182.1 GCA_025353745.1 Hymenobacter sp. | reverse complement strand
CGTCATCAACCTGCTGGCCCCCGAGCCCATCGCCGAAGGCCACGTCACCGGCTCGGCCACGGCCAACTACCAGACCAACAACCGCCAGCAGGGCTACTCGTTCGAAAACGCGGGTAACCTCAATGGCCTGAACTGGCTGGCCCGCGGGACCCGCAAGGTGGCTGGCGACTACCAAAACCGCTACGACGGCCGCGTTTTCAACTCGGGTTTCAACGAGTGGGATGCCAACGGCTACGTGGGCCTAAATAAGAGCTGGGGCTATTCGCACCTCACCTTCAGTACCTTCAACCAGCAGCTAGGCCTGATTGAGGGGGCCCGGGACTCGGCTAGCGGGCGCTTCGTGCGCGGCTACGCCATCGCCGGGGCCCTGGCGTCGGTGCCAGTGGCCAACACCGGGTTTAGCGGCTACGAGCTGGCCGTGCCGCGCCAACAAATCAACCACCTGCGCTTCGGTACCGACAACAGCTTCATTCTGGGCGAGCGCGGGGCCCGGCTGGGCTTGCAGGTGAACTACCAGCAGAACCTGCGCCGTGAGTTCGGCAACGTGCGCGACCCCGCCGAAACCAACCTCTACTTCCAGCTGCGCACCGTGGACTACGCCCTGCGCTACTTTTTGCCCGAAATAAACGGCTGGAACGTGACCTTGGGCACCAGCGGCCTGCACCAGCAAAACCGCAACCTGGGCCAAAAATTTCTCATCCCGGCCTACGTGCTGAACGAAGCCGGCGCGTTTGGGGTGGTGAAGCGCACGTTTGGCAACCTTGACCTGAGCGGCGGCTTGCGCTACGACGTGCGCCGCATCGGGGCGGACGCGCTGTTTCTAAACGCCGACGGCCGCCCCACCGACGCCGCCGACGCCGGGGCCGAAACCAAGTTCGGGGGCTTCCGCAGCACCTTCAAAAACTACAGCGGCAGCATCGGCGGGGCGTATAATTTAAACGACCGGCTCACGCTGAAAGCCAACGCCTCGCGCGGCTTCCGGGCCCCCAACATCGCCGAGCTGGGCTCGAACGGCCGCCACGAGGGCACGATCCGCTACGAAATCGGCCGCGCCGACCTCAAGGCCGAAACCAGCCTGCAGCTCGACGGCGGCCTGAGCTACGCCACCGACCACGTGCGCCTGAGCCTGGACGCCTTCGAAAACACCATCAGCAACTACATTTTCACGCGCCGCCTCCTCAGCCGCGCCGGCACCGACTCGATGACCGTGGCCGCGCCCGAGGAGCCCAGCGTGGGCGTGTTTCAGTACGGGCAGGGCCGGGCGCGGCTGGTGGGCGGCGAGGTGAGCTTTGACGTGCACCCGCACCCGCTGGATTGGCTGCACTTTGAGAACTCGTTTTCGATGGTGCGCGCCCGCCAGCTGGACGTGAGCGACGACCAGCGCTACTTGCCTTTCATTCCGGCCGACCGCCTGCAGTCGGAGCTGCGCGGCAACTTCCGCCGCCAGGGCCAGCGCTTGACCAACAGCTACGTGCGTTTCCAGCTGGAGCACACCTTTGCTCAGAACCGCTACTTCTCGGCCTTCGACACCGAAACCGCCACGCCGGGCTACACCCTGTTCAACGCCGGCATTGGCACCGACGTGGCCGACGCCCAGGGCCGTACGCGGTTCTCGCTGTTCATCACGGCCAACAACCTGTTCGACGTGGCCTACCAAAGCCACCTCAGCCGCCTCAAGTACGCCGACATCAACTACGCCACCGGCCGCGTGGGCGTGTTCAACCAGGGCCGCACGGTGAGCTTCAAGCTGGTAGTGCCGCTGACGTTTAAATAATTAATTTATTTAAACCTGGCCCTGGCACCCAGGCTTTGCTCGGCGGCCCGGGCTACTCTTCTGGGGCCGGGTAGTGGTTGGGCGGCGCGATTTCCAGCCAGCGCTCGGGAAATTTCAGCGGCGTGTAGCCGTGTTGCTGGTAGAGGCCGTGGGCGTCGAGCGTGGCCAGCAGGTGGCGGCGCAGCCCCTGCAAGTCGGGGTGGGCGAGCACGGCGCTCACCAGGGCCTTCGACAGGCCCCGGCCCCGGAACCCGGGCAGCACGAACACGTCGCAGAGCCAGGCAAACGTGGCCCGGTCGGTGACGGCGCGGGCGAAGCCGGCCAGGCGGCCGTCGGGGCCGTAGAGGCCGAAACTGAGCGAGTTGGCCAGGGCCCTCGCCACCGTTTCGTAGGGAATGTGGCGGGCCCAGTACGATTCTTCGCTAAGGTAGCGGTGCACGGCGGCCACGTCGAGCCGGGCGGGGTCGGTGCTGATAACGAAGCCGGGCGGCAAATTCATGGCGGCGAAGGGCAGGGGGTGAGTAACGAAGCCGCAAAAATGCACAACGCCCGGTTATTGGCAGCCGGCGCCGAACTTCGCGGCGGGGCCCCGCGGTTTGCAAGCTGCGGGGGCCCTCCCCGTTCGCACCCAGCTTTTCTGCCTCATGGGCCACAGCCACCCTCATTCCGGCCACGACCACGCGGGCCACGTCCACGCCGCGCCGCCGCCCGGCGGCGCGTTCAGCGGCGCGTTTGCC
The DNA here is from genome assembly GCA_025353745.1 of Hymenobacter sp. Classification (GTDB taxonomy): domain Bacteria; phylum Bacteroidota; class Bacteroidia; order Cytophagales; family Hymenobacteraceae; genus Hymenobacter. Next base: position 6,740 of record JANXOE010000182.1, on the reverse strand, counting down.
GGGGGCATTGCCCTCAACCTGGCGTTCATTGTGGTCGAAGTCATCGGCGGGCTGTCGGCCCACTCGGCGGCCCTGCTCTCCGACGCCGGCCACAACCTGAGCGACGTGCTGGCCCTGGCCCTGGCCTGGGGCGCGGCCTGGCTGGCGGGCCGCCCGGCCACGGCCCGCTACACCTTTGGCTACCGGGGGGCCACCATTCAGGCGGCCCTGCTGAACGCGGCGCTGCTCTACGCCGCGCTGGGCTTCGTGCTCTGGGAAACCGTGGACCACCTGCGCCACCCGGCCCCGGTCAACGGCCAGCTGGTGATGCTGCTGGCTGGGCTCGGCATTGCCGTTAACGGCCTCACCGCCTGGCTTTTCCGGCGCGGGCAAAAAGGCGACGTGAACGTGCGCGGGGCCTACCTGCACATGCTCACCGACGCCCTGGTGAGCCTGGGTGTGGTGGTGGGCGGGGCCGTCACTTACTTCACGCACTGGGCCTGGCTCGACCCGCTGCTCGGTCTGGTCCTGCTGGGCGTCATCGCCGTGGGGTCGTGGAGCCTGCTGCGCGACACCGTGCGCCTGGGCCTGCAAGCCGTGCCCGACGGCGTCGACTTCGAAGCCGTGCGGGCCTTTCTGCTCCGGCAGCCCCACGTGCAGAGCGTTCACGACTTGCACATCTGGAGCCTGAGCAGCGACGGCCACGACACCGCCCTCATGGCCCACCTCGTGCGCCCCGGCGGGGCCGACGCCGCCTGGCTGGCCAACCTGTCGGCGGGCCTGCTGCGCGAATTTCACATCCACCACTGCACCGTGCAGGTAGAAGACGGCGAGATGCCCGGCGGCTGCCACAGCGGCTGCGCCGCCCCGGGCCTGCGCGCAGCCGCTGCCGTGGCCTGAGGTCAGTGCTTGCACAGGCAAGGCCCCTTGTCGACGGGCCGGAAGTAGAGAAATTTTGCCGCCAGCCAGCGGTGCCGCTTTAAAAGTTCGGGCTGGTTGCTGATGCCGTGCACCACCCGGGCGGTTTGCAGCTGGTTGTGGCGGATGAGCTTCACGTAAAAATCGCGGTGGGCCTCACTGGTGATGCGCCGCAGCTCGAAATACGTTATCAGCTGATGTTTAGTGATATACGGCTTGAGTTTTCCCAAATCCGTATCGAGCACCTCAACCAAGTCCAGCTGCAAGTCCGTCAGGTAAAAGGGCTTGATGAATAAGTGGTTGGTGATGCCGCCCTCGGTTCGCAGGTTGCTAAACATCGAGAAGCTGCTTTCCGTCTTCAGGCCCAGGTAGGGGTTCAGGCCGTTGAAGGCCACCAGCGCCGGCACCAGCCAAAACGCGGCCGGCCGCACCCGCAGCAGCGTGGAAAAGCTGCGCGGCTCCATTTTATATTTACTGATTATCAGTACATATCCTGCAATTATCACCAATCCCCAGCCCAGCCAAAACAGAAACGCAGCCAGCGACGCGGTGCCATTGTGGCCGCTCAGGGCGATGAGGATCAGCAGCACCGCGCCGAAAAACATGCAGGCGCGGAACGCCGTCGCCACCCGCTGCTGCGCCCGGCCAAACAACGACTCGGTCAACAGCACGATCTTATCGGGCAGATCGGCGGGCAGGAACAAAAGGTAAAGCGCAAACAGCAGCGCCGTGAAGCTGAACAGGCCCCGGTGCGGGTGGAGGGCGAGGAGAAAGTGGAACCCAAACCCGAGCAGAACGGCCGCCGAGCGGGTTCTGCGGAAGCACAGCAGCAGCGGTATAGCGGTTTCAACGGCGATGGTGCCCCACACCGACGCCCACTGCATGGCAAGGCTGTCGGGCAAAAACGGCAGCCGGTCGCCGTACCCGCCCAATAAAAACGGCCCGCAGCTGAAGTTCACGTTGAAGTAGTCCCAGTTCAGCTTGTGCAGCACGGCGTAGAAATACAGCAGCAGCAGGCTGATGCGCACGAACGGCGCAAACGAGTCGAACAGCGCCCGGCGGAAGGCCGGCTCCTCCTGCGCCGGCCCGGGGCCCCCGGCGCGGCGCATCAGCGTCCACAGCAGCGCCACCAGCATGCCCCCATTCATGATGAACTCGAACAGGATGTGGTTGGGCTGGTAGGGCATCCAATCCAGCGTGTTGCCCAGGCTCAGGCCCAGCATCAGCATGAACGGCCACAGGGCCTGCGGCAGCAGAATGACCAGCGCCGCGGCCACCGCCACCGCCAGCGTGATGGGGTGGTGCAGGCTGATGCGGTCGGCAAACGACAAGGAATGCAAGAGCGCGGCGACGGCCCAGGCAAAGCTGAACAAAGACAGTTTATCGAGCTTGATGGCAGGTTTCGTCGCAAAAACAGCTTGTGTAGTTGTTGGTCGCATGGCAAAGATTTCTGCGATGGATAAATGGAAATGGGGAAACGGATTGCACGGGGCGGAGGGGCGACTCATGCAGCTACGTCCTGAACGATGCCCTCCCCCCAGAATTTTCAATTTGGTGTCGAATATATTCTAATTTTAAATATCAACTACCTTTCCAATAAATGCGTCGAAAATCGCTTCCAGTAATAATAAGGGCTGATTTTTAGGGTGGTCAGAAAAAGAGCAAGCCGTTTATCGTTGCTGAAACCCAACCTCAGAATATTGATGAGCTTAATATGACGGCTGTACTTATTTAGCACTTCGGCTACTTTGTCGTAGGGTAGGTTTGCTGAAATAATGGTTAGGGTTAAGTTTCTCATCCATGTATGCGTGAACGACAGGAGGCTTGCCCGGAGGTGCCCGCTCACGCGGGCGTCGCCTAAAAAGCTATTTTTCATTTCCTCAAGCCCGTCTGGAATGCCTAAATATTGGTTCAGATTGCCCACTTTGGCGGTAATGGATCCGCTGCGCTCAAAGTAATTGTAGAGGTGGCTTTGATGAAAATAAAGCTGGCGGGCCTCCTTCCACAGCAACGGCTGAATAATGCTGTCCTCATAATAAATGTTTTTAATAAATCTTATATTATTAAATAAATATTTTATATATAAATTCTTCCAAACATAGGCTTTCTCTCGGAAATTTCTTCCAAACACAAGCTTTCTCTCGGAAATCCAAAATTGCTTCAACTGCGGTGTTGCTGTCTACCAGACCGGTGAGGGCCGATTTCCACGCATTCTGCTGCTGCGAATCCTTTGTGTGTATCCGCCAGACGTTGCAAATTGCAATGTCCACGTTGTGCTTATTCACAATGTTGGTCATTTCTTCCAGCATTGTGGGCTCTAAGGTGTCGTCGCTGTCCACGAATAGCACAAAGTCGCCGGTGGCGGCGGCCAGGCCCGTGTTTCTGGCGGCAGATACGCCCCTGTTTTCGGCGTGTTCTATGATTGTGACGTCACGGAACGCGTTTAGCAAAATCACTTCTTTGGCCAAATGCAGTGATTTGTCCGGTGATTTATCGTTTACTAGTATCAGTTCGATGTTGTTATACGTCTGATCTATAATTGATTGAATGCAAGATTCTGTGTATGCCTCAACTTTATGAAACGGAATAATTACGCTTACTTTCATAGAGAAAAACCGATCAATAGTAGTCGTAAGCAGTAGAGAAGAGGCAAAGGACCGGTAGTCAGATAAATACAATACTCATTTAGTCTATACTCAAAAGTAAGGATACTTTTGGTTAAAAATAAGATAAAATTTAATTATAATATTTACATAATTGACTTAATAAATGCAATTTGCATCCTCCGGCTTCTTTGTCCCCGTGCGGGAGCGCTGGGGGCCCTCGCCGCGGGCACAGCGAGGCCGGTTCTGAGGCCTTTGGGGAGAGGCGGGCGGCCCGCCAGTTGTGCAGCAGGGGCTTGTTACCCATTGTATAAAACTGCGCTGGGTTGCTGCAATCCGAACTCGGGGGGCCCGGTACCCGTATGTAGCAGGCACACAGCCTAATTTTTGCTTTTAACTATTCGTCATGAAAAAGATTTTTGCATTCGTGGCGGCCCTGGCCCTGGCCGGCACCGCCGCCCACGCCCAGACCACGCCCGCTCCGGTTCCCGCCGCCAGCGACACGAGCGCCCCGCCGGCCGTGGCCGTGCCGCCGGCCCCGGCCGTGCCGATGCCCAGCGCAGCCGAAGCCCACGACACCTACAAGCAGCAGCAGGCCCAGGCCAACGATGCCCGCCAGGCCACCCGCGACAGCAAGCGCATTTACCAGGAGCAGCAGCGCACGCTGAAAGATCAGAAAAGCCAGATGCGTTCCCAGCGCGCCCAGGCCAAAATGGCCAAGGAACAGCTGAAACAGCAGCGCACGGCCGAAAAAGCCGCCCGGGAGCAGGAAAAAGCCGCTAAAATGCAGGCCAAAGCCGCCAAGCGCATGGAGAAAGCCAGGAACTAACCGCCCGCCAGCCCGTAGAAAAAACCCCGGCGCGACGCCGGGGTTTTTTATTGCCCACGCCCCACGCCTTTTCCTTTCTCGTATGCCCGCCAAAAATCCTCCTCAATACTACCCGTGGCACCACTTCGTGCTGTTGCCGGCCGCCCTTATTTTGGCCGGCTACGGCGTTGTGCGCTACGCACATGTGGCGGGCTACGACGACCAGGTTGCCCGCCTTTGGTTTACAGTGGCGGCGCTGGCCGTGGTGGCCCTGGGGGTGCTGGTGATGCTGCGCCAGCACTACGCCCTTACGCTGCAAGACCGAATTGCCCGGCTGGAAGTGCGCCAGCGGTATTTTGAGGTGAGCGGCCAGCGCTTCGCATCGCTCGAAAAAGCGCTTTCTTTGAAGCAGATTCTGAGCCTGCGCCTGGCCGGCGATGCTGAGCTGCCCGCCCTGGCCCAAGCCGCGGCCCAGGAGCAGCTTTCACCCCAAGCCATTCAGGCCCGCATCAACGACTTTCAGTTCGATGCCATGCGGGTGTGAGGAAGCAGTGGCGGCCCAGTCAGCGGCCCCAAACCCAGTTTACTTGACCATGATTCTTTACAACGTTACCACCAGCCTGGAACCCGCCGCGGCCGACGAGTGGGTGGCTTTCATGCGCGAAACCCACATGCCGGAAGTGATGGCCACCGGCTGCTTCATCAAAAGCCAGCTCTGCCGCCTGCTCAACGAGGAGGACGAGGGCGTGACGTACGCTTCGCAGTACTACTGCCTGGGCCTGGAGCAGCTCGAAGCGTACCAGGAGCACTTCGCCCCGGCCCTGCGCGCGGACCTCGACCGGCGCTTTGCGGGCAAGTACGCCTCGTTTCGGACGGTGCTGGAAGTGGTGGAGTAGCCCGGGCTAGGCCAGCAGCCCGCCGAGCAGCGCCAGCCGGGCCGTCCAGGCCAGGGTGCGCAGCCAATTGGTGCGCGTGAGGCCGTCGATGGAAATGTAGTCGTAGCCGCTGGCTTCCAGCCGGTTGTGGAACGGCACGGCGATAAAAAACGTGACGCCCCAAACGAATCCCACCAGCGCCAGGCCCCACCAGCCGGCGCCGTGGGGGAGGGCCCCGCGCCCGGCCCACGCCAGCCACGCCGCCAGGCCCAGCTCCAGCACCATGGGGGCCCCCGCCACGTAGCCCATGCGGCGGGTGTGGGCGGCGTGGTAGCGCGCAAACCCGGTTTTGCCTAGCAAGGCAAAGCCGGGGTAGTGCACGACCTGCACCGTCCAGATGAGGCCGGTGAGGTAGGCGGCCAGGGCAAAGTTGAGCAGCAGCAACAGGCGAAGCGACACGGCGAAGGCGGGCAAGCAAGGAAGAAAGCGCGCCCAACTTACGCAACCCGGGCGGGCTACGGCCGGGCGCACGCTGCCAGGGCCCCCGGTGCCAGGGTTTTGCGTTAACATTGCCCTGCCGAAAACCGGCCCCACTCCCCGGTGCCAGCCCTGCTTCTTATGCCGAACAAAAACCTGCTGGCCCTGCCGCTGCTTGCCGCCCTGGCCGCTGCCTGTCACCCGTCGCCGAACGCCAGCTCGGCCACCAACGGCCGCTCCGACGTGCTCCGCGCCGCCCTCGACACCGCTGTGGCCCCCGGCGACGACTTTTTTACCTACGCCAACGGCGCGTGGCTCAAGAGTCACCCCATCCCGGCGTCGGAAAGCAGCTGGGGCATCGGGCGCGAGGTGCAGAACGGGGTGTACGCCCAGCTGCGCAAAATCAGCCAGGACGCGGCCGGGGCCGGCGCCGCGGCGGGCACGGCCCAGCAGAAAATCGGCGATTTCTGGGCCGTCGGGCTCGACTCGGTGCGGGCCGATCGGCTGGGGGCCCAGCCCATCCAGCCCGAGCTGGCGCGCATCGGGGCCCTCCGATCGGTGGGGGAGGTGCCGGCCGAAGTGGCCCGCCTCGTGCCGCTGGGCGTGAACGCGCTCATCGGCCCCACCGTGGCCCAGGACGCCAAGCACTCCGACCGCATGGCCCTGTACCTGTACCAGGCCGGGCTGGGGCTGCCCAACCGCGATTATTACTTTAATGCCGACGCGCGCACCAAAAAAATCCGGACCCAGTACGTGCGCCACGTGGCCAACACGTTCCGGCTGCTGGGGCAAGATTCGGCGGCCGCCAACGCCGCCGCGACGCGGGTGATGGCCCTGGAAACGGCCCTGGCCAAGTCGTCGCGCAAGCTCGAAGCCCTGCGCGACCCCTACGCCAACTACCACAAAATGAGCGTGGCGCAGCTGGATGAGCTCACGCCCGGCCTCGATTGGAAAACCTGGCTGGGCGAAATGGAGCTGCGCAAAGCCGACACCGTGATTGTGGGCCAGCCCGAGTTTTACCAAACCGTGGGCCGGCTGCTGAAAACCGCACCGCTGGCCGACTGGCAAGCCTACCTGCGC
>JANXOE010000190.1 GCA_025353745.1 Hymenobacter sp. | reverse complement strand
ATCCAGATGGTGAGCACCGAGGCCCGCAGCACGTGGTAGTGGTAGAAAAAATACTGAAACGCGCCCAGCATCACCCCGTTCTGGAACAGGGCCCCCACGGTGCCGGCCCCCAACGTCAGGCCCAGCACGTAGGTGCGCAGGGCCACGAACACGTTGTTGGCCGTGATGCCGAGGAACATCGTGGCCGCGGGCCCGCTTTTGTAGACGGCCATCGGGTCGCCCTTGCGGATGTTTTCGATGGTCTGGTTCACATATTCGTCGCCGAGCACCACGCGCACAAACGCGTCGTCGTAGGCCGCCGACAGGGCCCCCACGAGCGTGAACACCGCGAACAGCACCGCCGCCACCGCCAGCGTGCCGTGGTGGCGGGCCACCAGCAGGGGCAGCTCGCGCGCCCAGAAGCGCCCGAACCGGCCGGCGTCCTCGCGCTTGTTTTCGTAGAGGCGCTGGTGCAGGCGGGCGGTGGCGGCGTTGAGGTAGGCCGTGGTGGGCGAGCCGGGATAAAAGGTTTGGGCGTAGGCCAGGTCGTCGGTGAGGGCCACGAAGCGGGCGGCCAGCTCGTCGGGGCCGGCGGGCGGGCGCTGGTCGTACTGCTGCCAGCGGGCCTGGTTTTGGCGCAGGAAAACGGCTTCGCGCATGAGGGGTTTGTTGGTGCGTTAAAGGTAGGGCGCGGGGGCGTTGCCATGAAATGGGCGTGAAGAAATAACACCGGCCAGCCGCCGGGCGGGCGTCGCGGTTTTCGCCGTTATTTGCCCCGCTGCTTTTCCTTCCTCGCTTTCAGCTGCCCGCCGCATGGCCACCATCCGCGTCCACACCGCCCAAAACGTCACCCTCGAATACGAAACCGCCAGCCTGGGCGAGCGGATCCTGGCCGCGCTCATCGACTACGCCATCCTCATTGCCTGGGGCGCGCTGTGGGTGGCGCTGATCAAAGCGGTGGCTTCGTACGACCATTCGCCGCCGCAAGCCACGGACTGGGGCAGCGCCGGAGGGATTGTGGCCATCGTCCTCATGGTCATTATCGCCGCGCCCTACGTGTTCTACCACTTGGCGTGCGAGGTGTTTTTCAACGGCCAGAGCCTGGGCAAAAAGGCCCGCCACATCCGGGTGATGCGCCTCGACGGCACGGCCCCGCGCCTCGGCGACTACCTGCTGCGCTGGGTGCTGCGCATCTTCGACAGCGGCATGGTGGCCGTGATTGCCGTTTCCGCCAGCCAGCGCGGGCAGCGCCTCGGCGACATGGCCGCCGGCACCACCGTGGTGAGCGTGCGCCCGCGCCCGGCCCAGGCCACGCCCCTGGCCGCCGACCTGGGCGAGGGCCCCGGTTACCAGGTCGTGTTCCCGCAGGCGGCCCGGCTCGCCGACCACGACGTGGCCCTGGTGCGCCAGCTGCTCTACCAGGCCCAGGCCCGCGGCAACCACGCGCTGCTCAACGAAACGGCCAACAAGGTGAAGGCCCTCGCCGCCATCGAAACCGACCTGCCCGACCTGCCCTTCGTGCAAACCGTGCTGCGCGACCACGCCCACCTGGCCGCCACTGGGGCGTAGGGCCCCCAAAATCTAAACTCCACGCGCAAGCCAGCGCCCCGGCCGCTTCTGCCAACCGAACTACCCCGCCGCCCCTGCCCATGATCTACGGAATGTGCTTCGACGGAAGCGTGGTGCGGGGGCGGGGCGACGACGGCCGGCCCCTGCATTTTTCCAACACCCGCGCCACCGGCCACGTGGCCCATATGGAATACCACTACGCGCGGGCCCGCCAAATGGGCCTGGCGTGCTTCCGCGACACGGTGCTTTGGGACGAGGCCGCCCGGGGCCCCGACTACCGCTGGCTCGACCGGCTGCAAGCCGCCAGCCACGGGCAAATCGAGCTGGCCCTGAACCACTACGGGCTGCCGGAGTGGATCGACGAAGCCATGTTTTGGGGCGAAGGCGCGGCGGCGGCCATGTACGAGCTGGCCTACCAAATCGCCCGCCGCTACCCCGGTGCGTTCCGCCGCTACAACCCGGGCGTGGAGCTGGGCATCTGGACCGATTGGGTGGCGGCCCCGCAAAGCCGCCAGTGGCCCTTCGGGGGCCGCAGCTGGTGGGAAGTGTACCGCCAGACCAGCGCCGTCACCATCGCCATCGCCCGGGGCCTCAAGGCCGGCGACCCCGCCTGCCGCACGGCCATGAGCGAGCCCTGGGGCTGGGGCGACCTGCCCTACCCCGACCAGGCCCGGCCCTTCGCCACCGTGCTCGGGCGGCCCGACGCCGTGGCCGAGGCCAACGACTGCCACAGCTGGCAGCAGGGCCACGCGGGGCTGCTCGACGTGGTGGGGCTGAACATTTATTTTGAAAACGACATCCCCGGCATGCTGGCCGCCGCGCGCCAGCTTTTTCCCCGCCAGGAAGTGGTGGTGGCCGAAACCGGCAACCTCATGCGCCCCGACTGCCATCCGCCCGCGCGCTGGTGGGCCAAGTTCGAGGCCCTGCACGAGCCGGCGCTGGAAGTGAGCTGGAGCCCGGGCCTCACCATGCTCACCCACGAGCTGGGCGAGCGCATGCACGGCAACCTGCTCAGCGAAGACGGCACCGCGCACTGGCACAAGCCCTGAGCCGCGGACGCCCCGCGACCACGCCGATATCCTACTTTGTGCCGCCGATATCCTACTCTAGGCCACCGGAATCCCGCTCACCCTGGAAAATATCCTGCTTCACCACGGGCAATTTATACTTCATTGCCCGCAAATCCTGATCACCCCCGAAAAAATCCTACTCGGGGCCGCGCAACCGCTGCGCACGGCCCCACACGGCCGGTTCGACGGGCCCGGGGCTTGCCCCGGGCCCTCCGGGCCCGTCGAACCGGCGGCTCGTTTTTTACCACGGCACGGGCTGGTTTTGCCAGGTCACGAAGCCGCCGTTTTCTTCGGCGTGGAGCTGGTCGGCCAGGCGCAGGATGCCGCGGGCCGAGTCGGCGGGGTCCTGGCTGGCGTGGTCGCCGCCCATGCCGGTGCGCATCCAGCCCGGGTCCACGATCACCGAGAGCACGCCCTGGTGGCCCACTTCGGCGGCCAGGCTGCGCATGTACATGTTGAGGGCGGCCTTGCTGGCGCTGTAGTGGTAAGGGTCGCCGGCGGCTTTCCAGGTGAGCGAGCCCAGGCCCGAGGAGACGCTGACGATGCACCCCTTGCGCCCGGCCCGCAGCAGCGGCAGCAGCGCCTGCGTGACGAGCACGGGCCCCACGGCGTTCACCGCAAAGATTTCGGCGGCCCCGGCGGCCGTGAGCTGGCCCAGGCGCTGGGCCGCGCCGGGGCCCCCGGGCTGGTACACCCCGGCGTTGTTGATGAGCAGCTCCAGGCCATCGACGGCCCCGGCGGCGCCCGCCGCGGCGGCGGCGATGGAGGCTTCGTCGGTCACGTCGAGGGCCAGCAGGGTGAGGCGCTCGGCGTATTGGCGGCGCAGGGCCTGCAGCTCGCGGGCGGCCTCGGGCTGGCGGCTGGCGGCCAGCACGTGGTCGCCGCGCTCCAGGTACTGGCGGGTGAGTTCGAGGCCCAGGCCCCGGTTGGCTCCGGTGATGAGAATGCGCTGCATGGGAAGTAAGGGAAGGGTAGGCAATGATTTACAAGAGAGCGATAACGAAGCGGGGCTGCTGAAACGTGCACCCGGCCGGAAAGTTGAGCATCTTTCCGCAATGAGCCATCAACAATGAACAATGAGCGCAGGGGCCATCAGGCCGTCTGAACCATCAAGCCGTCATGCTGAGCGCAGCGGAGTCGAAGCATCGCTACTGCTTCGTTGCTAGGGTTGGGTTAGTTACGCGGGAGAGATGCTTCGACTCCGCTGCGCTGCGCTCAGCATGACGGCCTGATTGCTCATTGATAATGGCTCATTGCTCACTGTTCATTGACAAACTGCTAATGCAGGGCCCAGTTGAGGGCCAGCACGCCGGCCAGGCCTACTACGGAGACGATGCTTTCCATGGCCGTCCACGAGCGGAGCGTGTCTTTGGTGGAAAGGTTGAAGTATTCTTTGAAGAGCCAGAAGCCCGCGTCGTTGACGTGCGAGAGCAGCAGGCTGCCCGCCCCGATGGCCAGCACCATCAGGTTGGGGTCGGCGTGGGAGCGGGCCAGGGTGGGCAGCATCACGCCCGCCGCCGTGAGGCCGGCGATGGTGGCCGAGCCCAGGCACACCCGGATGACGGCCGCAATCAGCCAGCCCAGCACCAGCGGCGGCAGGCCCGTGCCTTGCAGGCCGGCGGCGATTTCGGCGCTCACGCCGCTCGCCACCAGCACCTGCTTGAGGGCCCCCGCGCCGCCGATGATGAGCAGGATCAGGGCCACGTCCTTCACGGCGGCACCGTAGGTATCCATCACGCCGGCCATGGTTTTGCCCCGGGCCAGGCCCAGGCTGGCCGTGGCCACGCCCACCGACAGCAGCATGATCACGGCCGGCTCGGCCACAAACGCCAGCAGCGGGGCCAGGGGGCCCCCGGCCGGCAGCGCCGCCCGCAGCCCGGCCGCCGCCGCCAGCACCAGCACCGGCAGCAGCGACGACACGAAGCTGTTGACGCGGCCCGGCAGGGCGCTTTCGGGCAGCGCCTCGGCCACGAAGCCCGCCAGCGGCCGCGCCTCGATGCCCCGCAGCGTGCGCACGTACACGGGCCCGGCCAGCACCACGGCCGGCACCGCCACCAGCAGCCCGTAGCAAAACGTCAGGCCCAGGTTGGCGTGGAACTGCGCCACCAGGGCCGTGGGCGCGGGGTGCGGCGGCAAAAAGCCGTGCATGGCCGAGAGCGCCGCCAGCATGGGCAGCCCCACGTACACGGCCGGCAGCCGGTACTTGTACACCACCGAAAAAATCAGCGGGATCATCAGCACGAACCCCACGTTGTAAAACAGCGGAATGCCGACGATGAAGCCCGTGGCCATCAGCGTCCACTGAATGTTTTTGGTGCCGAACGTGCGGATCATCACGGCCGCAATCTGCTGGGCGGCCCCGCTTTCGGCCACCAGCTTGCCCAGCATGGCCCCCAGCACGATGACGACGACCACCGAGCCGAGCGTGTCGCCCAGCCCCTGGTACACGGCGGCCAGCAGGCGGCCGGGCGGCAGGCCGAGCGCCAGGCCGGCGGGCAGCGTCACGAGCAAAAACGCCAGAAAAGCGTTGACTTTGCCCCAGCTGATGAGGCCGATCAGGGCCAGCACGGCCAGCAGAATAACGAGTAGGGCCATACGGGCAGCGGCAAATACCAGGAAATAAAGCCGCCCCGCGGGGCCCGGGGCAATGGCTGGGGTGAAGGTAGGCCCCCGGCCCGCATCGGCGCCGCCGGGCGGAGGGCCCCCACAAAAAAACCGTCGGGCAGCGCGCTGCCCGACGGTCATCGGTGTCTGATGTCTGAGCAAAAGAAGTCCCAGACGGGCCCTTAGCCGGCCGACACGGCCCGGCGGCGGCTGGTTTTGGGCAGGCGCTCCTCGCCCTGGGCCACGAGCTCCTCGTCGCGCTCGGTGATTTTCTTCGACCAGTTGAGCGAGAACAGGTCCTTGCGGCGGTCGCGCAGGTTGCGCACGGCCCCGCTCGTGTTCAGATCCTTGAGCAGGTCCAGGTCGAGGTCGGCGATGAGGGTCATCTCCGTGTTCGGGGTGGCCTCGGCCACGATGGCGTCGTGCGGGAAGGCGAAATCCGACGGGCTGAACACGGCCGACTGCGAGTACTGGATGTCCATGTTTTCGACGCGCGGCAGGTTGCCCACCGAGCCGGTGATGGCCACGTAGCACTCGTTTTCGATGGCCCGGGCCTGGGCGCAGATGCGCACCCGCTGGTACGAGTTCTTGGTATCGGTCCAGAAAGGCACGAATAGGATTTTCATGCCCTCGTCGCTGAGCAGGCGGGCCAACTCCGGGAACTCCACGTCGTAGCACACCAGGATGCCGATTTTGCCGAAGTCCGTGTCGAAGCACACCAGCTTGTCGCCGCCGCGCATGCCCCAGTAGCTGGCCTCGTCGGGCGTCACGTGCAGCTTGTACTGCTCGTCCACGGTGCCGTCGCGGCGGCACAGGTAGGCCACGTTGAAGAGCTTGCCGTCTTCGTACACGGGCATCGACCCGGCCACGATGTTGATGTTGTAGCTCACGGCCAGCTCCATCATCTTGGCCTTGATGGGGGCCGTAAACGCCGCCATGGCGCGGATGGCCACCGACGGCGAGTCCTCGTTGGTGAGGGCCATCAGCGGGGCGTTGAAAAACTCCGGAAACAGCACGCAGTCGGCCTTGTAGCCGCTCACCGTGTCTACAAAAAATTCGATTTGCTGGAGCAGGTCGTCCAGGCTGCGGGTGGCGCGCATCTGCCACTGCACGATGCCGATGCGCACGTTGGACTTGGTGTTGCCGATGAGCTTTTCCTCCTCCTCGTAGTACACGTTGATCCACTCCAGCAGCGTGGCGTAGGCCTTGCTCTCGGAGTCGTAGGGCAAGTAGCCGCGGATAATTTTGCGGACGTGGAAGTCGTTGCTGAGCTGGAAGGTGAGGATGGGGTCGACGAGCTCCTTGTTGCGCACCATCTCCACGTACTTGGCCGGCGTCATCTCGTTGGCGTAGGCGGCGTAGCCGGGAATGCGGCCCCCGGCCACCATGGCGCGCAGGTTCAGGTTCTCGCACAGCTCCTTGCGGGCGTCGTAGAGGCGGCGGCCCAGGCGCAGCGAGCGGTACTCGGGGTCCACAAACACGTCGACGCCGTAGAGCGTGTCGCCGTCCGCGTCGTGGGTGTCGAACTTGCCGTTGCCGGTAATCTTGGTGTAGGTGTGGCGGTCGCCGAAGTCGCTGTACTGCACGATGATGGCCAGCGCCGCCGCCACCAGCGTGCCGTTGTCCTCGATGCCGATCTGCCCTTCGGGGAACTTGCGCAGCAGGGCCCCGAACTCGTCGGCCGACCAAGAGCCCTCCATGTTGGAGTACACCTTGTCCATGATGCCCTTGATGGCCTTGAAATCGGAGCGCCGCAGCGTGCGCAGCACCAGCTTGTGGGCCGGGACGGCGGTGGGCGTCAGGCGCTCGTCGAGCGTGGGCTTGCCCACTTTCTTGTGGTGGGTGCCGCCGGGGGTGGCCTTGCCGTTGGAAGAAACAGCCATAAAAAGATCGGGTTGAAAAAATTCGTGGTAAAGCTTAAACGGGCCGCGGGGGCATCGGCCCAAAATTACCCGCAAAAAAACCGCCGGCAGCGGCCGGCGGCGTGTTCAACACCGGCCGGGGCCGGATAGTGCGGAAGGCCCGGGGCGGGCAGCCGGCTTTTTCGCTGGCTGCCCGCTAATCGTGGAAAAAGTTTTGCCGGATTGCGGCAGGGCCCCGGCGGTTGCCGGGCAGCGGTTGCCGGGTGGCGATTACCGGGCAGCCGGCGAAAAGCCGGCTGCCCGGCCGGCCCCTACTCCCGCACCACGCGCCGCGTGGCCGTGCCCCGGGCCGTCGTCACCGTCAGCAAAGCCACGCCCCGAAAGTCGCCGAACAGCGCCGCGTCGAGCACCAGGCGGCCGGGGGCCCCCGCAAAGCGCCGGCTGAAAAGCTGCCGCCCCACCAGGTCGGTGGCCGTGAGGGCAAACGGGCCGCTGCCGGCGGGCACCGCCAGGGCCAGCGCGCTACCCGTGGCCGACGGGTTGGGGTAGGCGCTCAGGCCGGCGTCGGTGGCCGCGTCGCGGGTGGCCAGGGCCCCGGGGCGGCGGTACTTGTCGCGGTACTCCACGGCCGTCACCACCTCGCGCCCGGCCACCGCCGTGGTCGTGATGGTGAGCAGCGGCGCGTGCTGGCCGGGCGCCAGCCACTGGTAGAGGCGGGTGCGGGGCAGGCGCACGCCCTGGTTGGCGGGCGGGCTGGCCACGGCCAGGCTGTCGTGGTCGTCGAGGCGCGTCACCACGCGCACCGTTTGGAACGTGCCGAAAGGCGTGGTGAGGGCCCCCCAGGCGTCGGGCGTGTTTTGGCGCTTGCGCTGCTGGCTGAAGTAGCCGGTGCCGGGCACGCTGAGGCTGAAAAACGAGCTGCTCGAATCGGGCAGGCTGGCGTAGCTCAGCGGGAAGCGGAAAATGACGTCCTGCTGGGCCCGGCTGGCATAAGTCACCGGCACAGAAAAGCCGCTCACGGTGGCCCCGAACCCCACCGAGCGGAAATCGGCGGCCGAGGCGTTGTAGAACTGGTACGGGTCGGTCACGGCCACGGGCAGGCTGGCCGCGGCCCCGGGCAGCGTTTGGTGTGCGGCCACGGTGGCCCGGTTGTCGCCGCCGAGCGGCGGGTTGAACGTGAGCTGGTAGAGCGGGCCCGCGGCGCTGCTCACCGGCACGTAGCGGTCCAGGCGCTGGGCGGTGGGCACCAGGCCGGCGTAGTTCCAGGTTTGGTTGGGGCCGCGCTGGGCCAGGGGCGGGGCCGTGGCGGGCAGCAGCGCGGCGGCCGTGCTCAGGCGCAGCGTGTCGCCGGGGGCGGGCATGTCGGCGGCGGTGACGACCGGCGAGGCGGTCTGGGCCAGGGCCGGGGCGGGCCCCAGCAGCAAGCACAAGCGTAGGAGTTGGCGCATAACGAACAGCAGGTGAGGGAAAAGCGAAGGTACTGCCCGCCGCCGAAACCCCGCCGCCCGCCCGCTACAGGGCCATCTCCGGCACGGCTTCGTCGGGGCCGTGCACCACGAGCCGGCCCGCGGTGGCCGCCCGGATCTGGGCCACGCTCACGCCCGGGGCCCGCTCGCGCAGCACGAAGCCGTCGGGCGTCACGTCGAGCACGGCCAGCTCGGTCACGATTTTCTTCACGCAGCGCAGCCCGGTGATGGGCAGGGTGCAGTCGGCGAGCAGCTTCGACGAGCCGTCGCGGGCCACGTGCTGCATGGCCACGATGATGTTCTTGGCCGACGCCACCAAGTCCATGGCCCCGCCCATGCCCTTCACCATCTTGCCCGGAATCTTCCAGTTGGCGATGTCGCCGCGCTCCGACACTTCCATGGCCCCGAGAATCGTCAGGTCCACGTGCTCGCCGCGGATCATGGCGAACGAGTCGGCCGACGAAAAGAGGCTGGAGCCCGGCAGCGTGGTCACGGTCTGCTTGCCGGCGTTGATCAGGTCGGGGTCCACCTGGTCTTCGGTGGGGAAGGGCCCCATGCCCAGCAGCCCGTTTTCGGACTGCAATTCGACGCTGATGCCGGCCGGGATGTAGTTGGCCACCAGCGTCGGAATGCCGATGCCGAGGTTGACGTACGAGCCGTCCTGCACTTCCTGGGCGATGCGCCGCGCGATGCCGTGTTTGTCGAGAGCCATGAGTGGAATGAAGTTGTTTGAACCGCGGGCTCAGGCCCGCACCGTGCGCTGCTCGATGCGCTTCTCGTAGTTTTTGCCTTCGAAGATGCGCTGCACAAAAATGCCCGGCGTGTGGATTTGGTTGGGGTCGAGGGCCCCGGCGGGCACCAGCTCCTCTACTTCGGCCACCGTGATTTTGCCGGCCGTGGCCATCATGGGGTTGAAGTTGCGGGCCGTGCCTTTGTAGACGAGGTTGCCGGCGGTGTCGCCTTTCCAGGCTTTCACGAAGGCAAAATCGGCGGTGAGGCCGGTTTCGAGCAGGTACATCTTGGTGCCGAATTCGCGGCTTTCCTTGCCTTCGCCCACCTCCGTGCCGTAGCCGGCCGGCGTGTAGAAGGCCGGAATGCCGGCCCCGCCGGCCCGGATGCGCTCGGCCAGCGTGCCCTGCGGAATCAACTCCACGTCGAGCTCGCCGCTCAGCAGCTGGCGCTCAAACTCGGCGTTTTCGCCCACGTAGCTCGAAATCATCTTCCGCACCTGCCGCTGTTGCAGCAGCAGCCCGATGCCGAAGTCGTCGACGCCGGCGTTGTTCGACACGCAGGTCAGGTTTTTGACGCCCCGGCGCAGGATTTCGCGGATGGCGTTTTCGGGGATGCCGCACAGGCCGAAGCCGCCCAGCATCAGGGTCATGCCGTCGGCCAGGCCTTGCAGGGCCGCCTGGGGGCCCTCGACTACTTTATTTATCACGGGTACGGGTGGGAGCGGAACGGGTGGGAGCAGGAGCTGGGGCCGCCGAAACGGTGGGCGGCTCGTAGTTGAGGGGCAAAAATTCACCTATTTTCTCGAATGCCCAGTATTCGCCGGTCGACACGTCCAGCGGGTTGGCCAGCGAGCCGTTGGGCTGGATCTCCGCCTCGCGCTCTTGCAGCCGCAGCCGCGACACCTGCCGCTGGGCCGGGTAGGGCGTGCGCGAGGGCCCCAGCGTGGCCATCGCCCGGCCGTACTTGGGGTCGGGGGCTTCGCCGAAGTGCGCGACTTGCAGCTCACCGGTGAAGCGCAAGTACGTGTGCTGGCGGTCGGCCGACACCCGGCGCACGCTGTCGATGGGCCGGGCCTCGGGGTAGAGCGTGGCCGCCACCGGCACCGCGCGGCTCCACTTGCGCAGCGAGTCCTGCTCGGCCTTCGCGAAGGGGCCGTTGGGCCGCTGGGCCAGCAGGGTGCGGCGCAGGCTGTCGGTGAGCTCGAAGCGGGGGTTGACGACGACGCGGATTTGCTGCGTCAGGAAGCCCTCGGCCTTCACGCGGTTGTCGTACACGCTTTTCAGGAAATGGGCGAACGAGCCGGTGTAGGCCGCCGCGCGGTTGGCCGCCCACTGCGCCCGCTGGCGCTCGTCGCGCGGGGTCATTTCCTCAAACACCGGCTCGCCGTAAAAGCTCAGCGAGCCTTCCTCGGCGTTGCTGGCGAAGCGCAGGCCGTAGTACTTCACGTGGTAGCCCAGGGCGTCGTTGTCCACCTGCACAAACTTGCGGGCCCGGGCCTTCAGGTCCTTCGTCGAGTCGTCGTAGAACACGACCACGTCCTTGGGGTTGCTGATGCGGCACTGCCCCGAAAACCCGGTTTGGCCCAGGAACAGGTCCGTGAATTTCTGGTAGTCCTCGGGCTTGTTGGGGGTCGATTCCACCACCACTTCGGTCAGCTGGTTGCCGGTGGGGGCCAGCTGCAGCGCCACGGTTTGCGGGGTTTTGGCGATGGTCACGCCCTGCTTGGCCAGGCGGTAGCCCACGTACGAGCCCACCACGTCGTAGGTGCCCGCCGGCACGCGCGGAAACGTGAACTGCCCCTGCTCGGTGGTCGTCGCGCCGAGCGTGGTGTTGGCCAGGAACACGCTGGCAAAGGCCAGCGGCTGGTGCGTCACCGAGTCCTGCACCACGCCGCTAAGGGAAGACTGGGCCCGGGCCGAAATCAGGGCCCCCGGCCCGCAAAGCCATAATAAAAGCAGTCGAAACCTATTCATAGCCGATAGATGAGGAGTAACTGGACAAGGTATTTACGCACCTGAACATTTGTAGAGACGCGACCCTTCGCGTCTCGGCCGTTGAACGATGACCGTGCAACGATTGCAACGATTGAGACGCGAAGGGTCGCGTCTTTACCATCGTTCGGGTGCGGGAAACGGCGCTAATGTAGCCGATGCGGCTAACCCCGTGCGGGGAAGCCCGTGGCGGTTGCAAGAAGGCATTTTGCGCTTGTGAGGAGACATTTTGTCCTTATGAGGCGGCGGGTGGTGCGTATGAGGGGTTGGTTTATGCTTATGAGGAAGCCCGTGGCCCGTAGGAGGGAGCATTTTGCCCGTATGAGCAGGCATTTTGTGCTTATGAGCAAGCGCGTCGGCCTTGGCGGGGGAAGCGGCGACGCAGCGAGGGCCCCCGTGCTTCACGCCAGCGCCGCCCGCGCGGCCTGGGCATCCAACGCCAGCTGGGCTTTTAACGCGTCCAGGCCGTCGTATTTTTCTTCGCCCCGCAGCCAGGCCACGAACTCCAGCGTCAGCAGCTGCCCGTACAAATCGCCGCTGAAGTCGAGCAAATTCACCTCGATGGTCTGCGCCAGGCCGGCCCCAATCGTGGGCCGCACCCCGATGCTGAGCATGGCCGGGTGCCGGGTGCCGGCCGCCGTGGTGGCCCACACCGCGTAAATGCCCTGCGCGGGCACCAGCTTCAGCGGCTCGTCAATGGCTAGGTTGGCGGTGGGGTAGCCGATGGTGCGGCCCAGCTGCTGGCCCTTCACCACGCGGCCGGTGAGCGGGTACTCGTAGCCCAGGTAGCGGGTGGCGGTGCCGGTGTCGTGCCCGCGCAGGGCCGCCCGGATGCGGGTGCTGCTCACGCCCACCGCGTCCACGTCGGCCCGCGGAATCTCCTCCACTGCCAGGCCGTAGCGGGCCGCGTGCCGGGTGAGGTAGTCGAAGCCGCCCTCCCGGTTTTTGCCGAAGCGGTGGTCGTAGCCGATGACCAGCTGCCGGGCCCCCACCGTGCCCAGGAGCAGGTTTTGGATGTATTCCTCCGACGTCCACTGCGCGAACTCGCGGGTGAAGGGCACGATCAGCAGGTAATCGACCCCGAAGGCGGCCAGGTGCGCGATGCGTTCGTCCAGGGTGTTGAGCAGCTGCAATTCCAGCAGCTCGGGGTGCGAGGGCGGGGGCCCCAGCACCAGGCGCGGGTGGGGCCAGTAGGTGATGACCACCGCCGGGGCCCCCGCCGCGTCGGCCGCCTCGCGCAGCCGCGCCAGAATGCGCTGGTGCCCGCGGTGCACGCCGTCGAACGTGCCGCTGGTAACGACGGCGTTGGTCAGGCGGGGAAAGGCGGCGGGGTCGTGGATGACGTGCATATAAACCGGGCAACGGGGAAACGAAGCTGCAAAAATCGTTGGCAATCGGCAACGTCCGCGCTTCGGGGGCGGGGCTACGCATCGGCGGGCGGGGCCCCGCCCGCCTGCTGGGCGGCGTAAAAGTCGAGGCCGGCGCGGCGCGGCGGGCGGCCGTCGCGGCGGGGCCGGGCGTCGGGGCCCGGTTCGGGGCGCGGCGGGGCCAGGGCCTGCACGTCGGCCAGCGTCAGGGCGTCTTCCACCCGAAACGCGCCGATGCGCGTGCGCCGCAGCGCCGTGAGGTGGGCCCCGCAGCCCAGGGCCGCGCCCAGGTCGCGGGCCAGGCTGCGGATGTAGGTGCCCTTGGAGCACACCACCCGGAAGTCCACCTCCGGCAGCGCGATGCGCGTCAGCTCGAAGGCTTTAATTTCGACGTGCTTGGCTTTGATTTCGGCCGCCTGGCCTTTGCGGGCCAGCTCGTAGGCGCGCTGGCCGTTGACCTTCACGGCCGAAAATTGCGGCGGCGTTTGCTCGAGGGCCCCCACGAACTGCTGCGCCGCGGCCCCGATGGCGGCCGCCGTGAGGTGGGCGTAGGGCCGGGCCGCGTCCACGGCCGTTTCCAGGTCGAAGCTGGGGGTGGTTTCGCCCAGGCGGAAGGTGCCGGTGTATTCTTTTTCCTGGGCCTGAATCTGGTCGATTTCCTTGGTTTTGCGGCCCGTGCAGAGGACGAGCAGGCCGGTGGCCAGCGGGTCGAGGGTGCCGGCGTGGCCGATTTTGCGGATGCGCAGCGCGTTTTTCACCTTCCGCACCCCGTCGAACGACGACCAGGTGAGGGGCTTGTCGAAGAGCAGGATTTCGCCCGCGTCAAAATCAAATTCGGCTAGCTCTTTCACAATCAAACCAGTTGCAGGTTCACGCCCAGGCCGATGAGCAGCAGCAGCAGCCCGCCCACCACGATGCGGTAGATGCCAAAGGCCCGGAAGCCGTACTTCGTCACGAAGCCCACGAACAGCCGGATGGCCAGCAGCGCCACCACAAACGCTACCGCGTTGCCCAGCGCCAGCTGCTTCAGCTGCTCGGCCGAAAACAGGTGGCCCGGATCAATGCCCTGGAGCTTCGCGTCCTTGTAGTAATCGTAAATGTCTTTCACGGCCGCCGCCGCCATCGTGGGCATGGCCAGGAAAAACGCAAACTCGGCCGCCGCGCGGCGCGTGAGCTTCTGGGTGAGGCCCCCGATGATGGTGGCCGCCGAGCGGCTCACGCCCGGCACCACGGCCAGGCACTGAAACAGGCCGATGACGAACGCCTCCTTCCAGCTCGGGTTGGTGACGGGGTGGCCGCCGGCCTTGGGGTCTTCCTGCGGAAACCAGCGGTCGACGAACAGCAGCACGAGGCCGCCGAGCAGCAGCATGGCCCCCACCGTCGTCACCGATTCGAGCAGCGCGTCGATGTGCTTTTTCAGCAGCAGCCCCACCGCCACGATGGGCAAAAAAGCCACCAGCAGCTTCAAATAGAAGTCAATGCTCTGAAAAAACCGCTTCCAGTACACGGCCAGCACCGAGAGGATGGCCCCCAGCTGGATGACCACCAGGTACAGCTTGGCGAAGGGCGTCATCTGCACGCCCAGCAGGGCGGAGGCGATGATCATGTGCCCGGTGCTGGACACGGGCAAAAACTCGGTGATGCCCTCCACGACGGCGAGGAGCAGGGCGTGCCAGTAAGTCATTCGTTAGTTAACGGTTATCGGTCAGCAGCTGCCGGTGAGCCAGCGGGCAGGGCAGCCTGCTCACTCAGTCGTTGGCCCGCCAGCTGCTGGCTATTTGCGGTAGGTAGGCTTGGAAGTGGCCGGGGCCGTCGGGGCGGGGGCCGCCGCGGGGGCCCCGGGGTTGAGGGTGAAGGCCGTGGGCACGGCGGCCGCGTCGGCGCGGCTCACCACGGCTGCGTCGTCGCGCACGAGGATGGCGGCGAATTCCACCAGAAAGCCGGCGATGAGCAGCAAGGGCCCCAGGGTGATGCCCAGGAAGTCTTCGCCGTAGTTGTTTTTGTCGCCGAACATCATCGTGACGAAGCCCACGGCGAGGACGACCAGGCCGATGCCCATCAGGCGGTAGTTGCGGGGGCCGAAAGCAAATCGTTGCATAAGAAAAAGTTAGTACAGGTCGTCGAGCGACCCTTTTAGGTATTTATTCACGGCTTGGTAGGCGCTGAAAAAGCCGATGACCACGCCCAGCGCCACCACCGCCGCCAGCAGCGTGCCGATGAGCACGTCGTCGCGCAGCTGGCGCAGCGGCACCAGCTCGAGGTAGGCGTATTGCAGCAGCGCCACCAGCGTGAGGGCCGCCAGCAGCCCGCTGGCCAGCCCCTGCCAGGTGGCCCGCCGCAAAAACGGCCCCCGGATAAAGAACCGCGTGGCGCCCACCAGTTGCATGGACCGGATGAGGAAGCGCTGCGAGAAGATGGCCAGCTTGATGGTGTTGTTGATCAGCACCACCACCACGATGACGAGCACCGCCGCGAAGCCCAGCAGCACCAGGCTCACCCGCGTCAGGTTGTCGTTGATGCTGGCAAACAAGTCGCGCGGGTACTGCACCTCAAACACGCCGCGCTGGGCCAGCAGCCGCCGCTGCAGCTGCCCCAGGTGGAGCGTGTCGGTGTACTCGGGCCGGATTTTGAGGGCGTAGGCGTCGCGCAGCGGGTTGTCTTCCAGGAACTGGCGGAAGTCCTCGCCGGTGCTTTGCAGCAGCTGGCGGGCCCCGTCCTCCTTGCTCACGAAGCGGATTTGGGGGCGGCCGTCGCGCTCGGCCACGCCGGGCTGGTGGCCCAGGTCTTGCTGCAAGCGCAGCAGCTCGGTTTCGGGCAGGTTGCGCTCCAGGTACACCTGCACCTCCAGGTTCTCGCGCACCGACTCGCTCAGCTTGTGGGCGTGCAGCAGCAGCAGGCCGAAGAGGCCCACCACCACCAGCGCCAGCGTGATGCTGAACACCACGAGCAGGGTGGGGTAGGAGCCGAGCTTTTTCTTGTGAACGGAAGGCATGGGCAGCAAAGGTAGGCTTTGCGTCAATGAACAATTAGCAATGAGCTGTTAACCACGGAATGGGCCAGGTTCGGCGCTCCCCCGTTTTCCGCTCATTGTTAACGGCTCATCACTAACTATTCATTGATTTACAGCGTGGTATGGGGGTCGTTCTCCACGTGCAGCAGCTGCTTGCCTTCGCGGGCCCGCTGGGTGTTGCGCTCGCGCGAGCGCGGGTTTTTGCGGCTGAACAATTCCCCGAACGAGTCGAACTGCTCGGTGTGGAGCAGCGAGAGGCCGGCGCGGGGCTGGTTGATGGTTTCCAGGTCGCGGGGCGTGGTTTCGTAGCGCAGCTTGGCCCGGAACTTCCCGTCGGGGCGCAGGTAATATTCCAGGCTCAGGTCGCCGAGCAGCGAGGCCTGGCCCGAGTAGTTGGCCACGGCGCCGCTGCTGCTGCCGGGGGCCGCCAGCCCGGCGTTGCTCGTGAAGCCGCCCTCGCGCGTTACGCGCAGGCGGCCGCCGAGCAGCGAGTAGCTCAGGCGCACTTGCAGGGCCTGGAGCTGGTCGGCGGTGAGGCCGTTGATGTTGAAGTCGATTTCCAGATTCTGGTCAATCTGCGAAGTCAGCAGCCCGAGCTGGGTGCTCAGAATCTGGCCCAGCGAGTTCTGCACCGTGTTGTCCTGGCCCCGGATGGAGAGCTGCGTAAACGAGCCCGGCGGGGCCAGCTGCTTGAACACCAACAAGCTGAAAACCTGGCGGTTCAGCTCCTGCTCGTCGTTGCGCAGCGACGACGTGAAGGCCGCCAGATCGCCCTGTAGCGTGCCCGGCGCGTCGTTGAATTCCAGCCCCAGCTTGATGGCCGGCAGCAGCAGGGGCCCGGTCAGGTTCATCACGGCCGTGACGGGCACCACGGCGGCGGCGCTCGGCGACGAGCCGCCCGTGCCCGCGCCCAGCACCGGGGCCAGCGAGGTGCGCTGGGTGTAGGTGGCCGTCACGTTCATCTCGCCGGCCAGCGGGTCGCCGTTCCACGAGATGACGCCCCCCGGCTGCACCGCAAATTCTTTGTTGATAAGCCCTTGCAAGGTGAAGTTGTAGGCCCCGCGCACGATTTCCACCTGGCCGTACATGTTGAAATCGCCCCGCGTGTCGATGGCCAGGCGCAGCTGCCCGGCCGCCGCCCCGCGGATGACGTCGCCGGTGCTTTCGTCGAGCAAAATTTCCAGGTAGGCGTCCGGCGTCACCGTCAGGTTGAAATCGAGCCGGATGCCCGACAGGTCCACCTTGTCCACCACGGCCACCGGAATTTTTTTCGTGGCCAGCGTATCGGTTCTATTGTTGTTGACGAACTTGATGTAGCTGGCTTTCTGGGCTTTGGCGGCGTTGTCGAGGGGCAGCGAGAGGCGGGTGCCGGCCTCGCTGGTGGCGCGCACCACGATGGCCAGGTCGTCGGTGGGGCCCGTCACGCGGGCCGTGCCGGTGGCGTAGGCCGTACCGAAGTACAGGTCGTTGTTTTTGCGCACCGTGTTCAGCACCTGCATCTTGCGGAAATTGGCCGCGATGTTCAGGTTCATGTCCTGGAACTGGTGGTGGCTGATCACGCCGTCCACCACGCCCTGGTTGCCGAGCGGGTCGCGCAGCTTCACATTATGAAAAGAAATGTCGTTGAGCGTGAAGCTGATGCGGTCGGAAAACGTGTAGGTGGTGCCCAGGTAGCCGAAGGTGAAGCGGCCGTTCGCCACGTCCACGTCGCCGACGAGGTTCGGGGCCGAAAACTTGCCCGTGAGCCAGAGCGAGCCGCGCCCGGTGCCGCCCAAATCGCGCATCAGCGAGCCCAGGAAGGGCTGGGCCAGCACCACGGGCGCGTCGTGGAGGGTGCCGGTGAGGTTGAGTTGCTGCTCGGCGCTGCCCGGGGCCAGGTAGCCGCCCACGGCCAGCACCGACTGCCCGGCGCGGGCCACGTCGAGGTCCACGCCGAGGCGGCCGAGGCGGTGGTCCCAGGCCCCCGTGCCCTTCACCTGCCCGATGAGCGTGCCCTGGTAAGTGAGCGTGTCCACGGCGAGCGCGGTGCCGAAGGCCAGGGGGCCGTACACACCGCTCACGGTGCCTTCGGCGTTGAGGCGGCCGCCGAGGCGCTGCTTGCCGGTGAGGGCGTTGAGGGTGGCGAGCTGGAAGTCGCGGATGGTCAGCTTCAACGGCGGCTTGGCGGCGTCGGACGAGATAAAGCCTTGGGCTCCAATGAACTGGGGGCCGTTGCTGAGCGTCAGGTTTTTGACGTCGTAGGCCCGGCCGTAGTCTGAGATACGCACCGAGTTATCGGCCGCGATGGTCCATTCCTTGTCCAGCAGGTGCAAGCCCGATTGGCGGAACACCACTTCCACCGCCCGCGGCAGGAACGCCAGCGAGCCGTTGATGGCCGCCCGGTTGGTGGTGCCGGTCTGGGCCAGCGAGGTCGAGAAGTTGATTTTCTGCTGGTCCCACACGCCTTCCACCACAAATTTCTCGGTGGCCCCCAGCGTGGGCAGCGCCTGCCGCGCCGAAGTCACGCTGGCCTGCGCCAGCACTTCGGGCCGGTAGGGCAGCTTGGAGGTGGTGAAGTCCAGGTTGTCGTCCACCGTGAACACGGGGCCGTAGCGCAGGCTGTCGAGGTGGCCCCCAAGCTGAAAAATCGACGTTTCGCCGCTCCGGAACGAGCCGTCGAAGCGGCTGTTGTTGGCCACCGCCAGCGCGGGCACGAACAGCTGGAGCAGCGGGTTGGCGCGCTTCAGGTTCACCAATAAATCGACCTGGTACACCGGCAGGCGGCGCTGGCGCTTGCGCTGGTAATAGGCGGCCGTAACCTCGGCGTTGCTTTCGAAGTTGAGGCGGTATTCGGCCAGGAGCGTGCGCACGTCCTGCACCACGTCGGAGGTGTTGAACGTGCCGGCGGCGCTGGCGTTCAGGGCTTCCGAGCGCAGGGTCACGCGCCGCTGGTTCAGGCGGTTGCGCGTGCTCAGCACGTCGAGGGTGTCGAGGGCCAGGCGGCGGTTTTCCAGCACGAAGCGCGAGTGGCGCAGGTAGGCGTGGCCGATGAGCGAGTCGAGCTGCACGCCCCGGAACCGCACATCGGCGGTGGTGGAAACCACCAGCGGCACGCCAGCCACGTGCAGGGCCCCCAGGTTGGCCCGCTCGATTTTGGCCCGCACGTTCACGTCCTGGTGGGCGCGGTCGAGGTCCACGTGGCCGTCGGCGGTCAGGCGCAGGTTGGGGTCGTTGGCGGTGAAATGGCCGGAAAAGGCGCGCTCGTGGAAGTCGCCGTTCAGTACCAGGTTGTGGTAGCGGTAGCCGTTGAGCCACACGCGGGCCACCGTGGCCCGGGCATGGCCCCGGGCCACGGGCGGCGCGAAGCCCACCCCGGTCACCTGCCCGTCCACGGTCACATCCCGGATCACGTCTTCGTTGCCGATGAACTTGCCGAGCTGAAAATCCGTCGAGCGCACGTGGCCCGAGTAAGCGGCGTGCGAAAAGTCGGTCTTGGTCTTGAGGTTCAGGTCGGTAGCCACCCGGCCCAGGGCCGTGCGGAAGTCGGCATCGGCCACAAAGTCGTTGTAAAAGCCCAGGAATTGCCCGTTCAGCTGCACGCGGCCCAGGCGCTGCACGAGGGTGTTGGCCGATTTGGGCAGCCAGCGGGCCAGGTCGCTGGCCAGCACCTGCGAGGGCAGCAGGCGCAGGTCGAGGAAGCTTTCCTTGTAATGCGGCAGGTTGCTGGCGTTGGCGCGGCGGGCCACCAGGTGGGTGCCGCGGCCGTAGCGCAGGTCCAGGTCCTTGATTTTGAAGTCGCGCACGTAGCCCGTGGCGTCGCCCGAGAGCACCACCGACTCGTTGAGCCGGGCCAGGGCGGGGGCAAACTTGGCGATGTCGCTCGAAAATATCCGGGCCCCGCGCAGCCGCGTGGTCACCTTCATCGAGTCGTTGAAATCGGAGAAATTGCCGAACCGGTGGTAGTCAAACCGCAGGTAATCGGCGAGCCGGCTGCGGCCCACGCCCAGGCGCAGGCCGTCGAACTGCCAGAAGTGCGCGTGGTAGTGCACCAGGGCCGTCAGCTCGCGCAGGTGCGTTTGGGAAGGCGTTTCCACGGCCCGCAGGCCCTGGATCTGGGCAGTCAGCGTGTCGCCGAAGCGCAGGTGCGACACGTCGGCGTAGATGCTGTCGACCTGCATGTGCGCGTAGTCGATGCTGCGGCCGTAGTGGGGCTGGCGGGGCGCGTCGGCTTTTTCGAGCACGAAGCGGCCGTTGCGCAGGCCGATGGCGTCGATCCGAAAGTCGAACGGGGCCGACTTGGCGGTGTCGGTGCGGGGGCCCGCCAGCCGGCGCACCGCCGCCAAAAACTGCGTCAGGGTGGTCGAATCGGGCCGGCCGGGCAAGTTTTTCAGTTCGAAACGGGGCTCGTGCAGGATGAGCTGGCCCACGCGCAGGTGGCGCGGGCTGAACACCGAAAACAGGGCGATGTCGGCGTCGGCCTCGCCGATGCTGAACAGCTCGCCCCCGCGCCGGTCCAGCACCCGCACGCCTTCGAGCACCACCCGCGAAAACGGCCGGATGTCGACCCGGCCCACTTCCACTTGCTGGCCCAGCCGCCGGCTGAGCCCGGCCGCGGCCCGCTGCGCCAGCCGCGTTTGCACGGCCGGCACGCGCAGCGCCAGCAGGGCCCCCAGCAGCAGCAGCACGGCCAGCCCCGCCAGGCCCAGCAGCAGCTTCAAAAGAATGGTGAGGACGCGGCGAACCAAGGGCTAAACGAAGGAAACGGGCCGAAATAAAACGCGAAGTTGGGGCTTTTTGGCCGCTTGCGCACCCGCCCCGAGCCCGGGAACGGCCGCTGCCGCCCCCGGGTTCGGCCGCCGGGCCCGAACTTTGCGGCCGCGCGCCGCGCCGCCCGTCAAACAAAAACCGTGCTGCCGGCCCGCGCCCCTCCGCTCATGCCCGATTTTCCCCGCATCCTGGCCCTCGAATCTTCCTGCGACGACACCGGCGCGGCCGTGCTGGCCGGCGGCCGGCTGCTGAGCAACGTGGTGGCCACCCAAAAAGTACACGAGCAGTACGGCGGCGTGGTGCCCGAACTGGCCTCGCGCGCCCACCAGCAGCACGTATTGCCGGTCGTCACGGCCGCCCTGCGCGAGGCCGGCCTCACCAAGCACGACCTCGACGCCGTGGCCGTCACCCAGGGCCCCGGCCTGCTGGGCTCGCTGCTGGTGGGCGGCAGGTTTGCCAAAACCCTGGCCCTGGCCCTGGGCAAGCCGCTCATCGCCGTCAACCACATGCGGGCCCACATCCTGGCGCATTTCCTGGGCGAGGTGCCGCCCGCGTTCCCGTTTTTGTGCCTCACCGTGAGCGGCGGCCACACGCAGCTGGTGGTGGTGCGCTCGGCCCTGGACATGGAAATCATCGGCCAGACCATCGACGACGCGGCGGGCGAGGCCTTCGACAAAACCGCCAAGCTGCTGGGCCTGCCCTACCCCGGGGGCCCCCACCTCGACCGCCTGGCCCGCACCGGCGACCCGCGCCGCTTCGCCTTCCCGGTGGGGGCCCTGCCGGGCTACGACTTCAGCTTCAGCGGGTTGAAAACGGCGGTGCTGTACTTTCTGAAAAAAGAAACCGCCCGCAACCCCGACTTCATCGCCCAAAACCTGGCCGACCTCTGCGCCGGCATCCAGCACACGGTGGTGGCCACGCTGCTGCGCCAGCTGCGCCGCGCCGCCGCCGACACGGGCCTTGCCCAGGTGGCGCTGGCCGGCGGCGTGGCCGCCAACTCGGGCCTGCGCGCGGCCCTGGCCGCCGAAGCCGAAACGCAGGGCTGGCAGGTGTTCGTCCCCGCGCTGGCCTTTTGCACCGACAACGCGGCCATGGTGGCCCAGGCGGCGCACTTCCAGTTCCTGGCCGGCGACTTCGCCACCCAGCTCCTCAGCCCCGACCCGCGCCTGAAGCTGCGGTAGCCCGCCGGGGCCGTCGCCCCGCGTCTGCCGCCGCGCCGCGCTCGTAACTTGCGCCCCAATGCGCACTTTGCTTTTTCCCCGCCGGGTCTACCACTTGGTCATCGCCGGGCTGGCGTTCTTGTTCGCCAGCACCTTGCCCCACCGCATCGAGCACTTCGACGACCCGTGGTGCGCCGAGCAGGCGTACTGGCTGCTGAAGGACGGCCACGTGCGCTCCGAGCTGTTCCGGGGCCTTAATTTTTGGGAAGACCGGCTCTACGTGTTCCACAAAGCCTTTGTGTACGCGCAGGCCCCCGTGCTGTGGGCGTTCAATTTTTCGGTGGTGGGGGCCAAAACCACGCCGCTGCTTTTCGGCCTGGCCGGCCTGGGGCTGCTGCTGCGCTACTTCCGCGGGCGGGGCGAGGCGCAGGCCCTGGCCGCGGCCCTCTACCTGGGCTGCGGCACGCTGATGCTCTTCGGCTTCGACAACCGCCCCGAAACGATGGTGGCGGCCTTCGGCTTCGCCTCGTTCCTGGTGCTGAGCCGCGAGCGGCTGCCCGCCGGCCGCCTGGCGCTGGCCGGGGCCCTGGCCGGCCTGGCGGCCCTCACCCACCTCAACGGCCTCATCTACGTGGCGGCGGGGGGCCTGTGGCTGCTCATGCAGCGCGGCTGGCGGCCGGCGCTGGGCTTCGGGGCGGCGGGGGGCCTCACCAGCGGCCTGTACTTCCTCGACGCCCTGCTCGACGGCCGCCTCGACCGCCTCGTGTACCAGTTCGTGCACGACCCCGTGACGGCCGCCAACCAGCACTTGGCCAGCAAGCTGGCCGTGATGGCCGGCTACCACAAAACCTTTCTGCACAGCGAAGGCGAAAGTTTTCTGACCGCGCTGGGGCTGTTTGCGCTGCTCGTACTGGCCCTGCGCCCGGCCACGCGCCCGTCCCTGAGCCCGGCCCTGCGCTACCTGCTGCTGCTGCTGGGCCTGTTCTGGCTGCTCACCAAGAGCAACACGGCGTATTACTACTTGCTCTTCGTGCCCTTCATCGTCGTGGTGGTGGCCGAGGCCGTGCTGGCCGCCGCGCCGTGCCTGGTGCCCTGGCAGCGGCGGGCCGTGCTGGTCCTGCTGGCGCTGTACCCGGTAGGGGCAGGGCTGCGGGCCTACCACTTGCTGCGCGAAAACCGCACCTACCCCGACACCGAAGCCGAAAACGCCCGCCTGGCGGCCTACATGCCTGAGCGGGGCGCGAAAATTATTGCGCCCATTGATTTCTTTTTTGGGCAGATGCCCAACTACCGCATCCGCAGCCTGTCGTATTTTTATTACGCCGATGCTTTGCAGCGCCACGGCCCGTTGCCGTTGCCGACGTTCTTCGACCTGGCCGCCCGCGACACCGTGCGCTACGTCGTGACCGATCAGCGCAGCGAAAGCATGGTGCACCGCATTCCGGCCACCGCCCCGGCCCGCGTGGGGCCCTACCGCCGCGTGTTCCAAGACGCGTGGCACAGCGTATACGCCCTCGATGAAGTGCGCTTGCGCGACCAGCTCGTGCCCGCGGCCCCCTGATTCCTGCTTCTTATGAAAGACAAAACCCCTGCCCCCGTCAACATCAAAAACCGCCGCGCCAGCCACGAATATTCCTTCCTGGCCAAATACGACGCGGGCGTGATGCTGCAAGGCACCGAAATCAAAAGCATCCGCGACGGCAACGTGAACCTGCAGGACGGCTACTGCCTGTTCCACACCGACGGCAGCCTCTGGATACACTCGTTGCGCATCGCGCCCTACGCCCTCGGTACCTACAACAACCACGAGCCCCTGCGCGAGCGCAAGCTGCTGCTCAACAAGCGCGAGCTGAAGCAATTGGCCGGCAAAAGCCAGGACCAGGGCCTGACCATCGTCCCGCTGCGCCTGTTCGTGACGGACCGGGGCTTCGCCAAAATTGAAATCGCGCTGGCCCAGGGCAAAAAGCTCTACGACAAGCGCAACGACCTCAAAGAAAAAGCCCAAAAGCGCGACATGGAGCGGATGTGACCAAAAGTAAATGAGGGAATGGGTGAAGGCAAGCATGAAAAACGGCCGGTAGCCTGCATCCTTGCCTTCACCCATTGAAGGGCCCCGCTGCCGTTCTTTGCAGCACTCATTCACTTATTTATTCAGTCACCCTTGACCCCCGGCATTAGCGCCCTGAGCGCCGTTCCCGTCCGCGCCGAGCCCAGCGACAAGGCCGAACTCATCACCCAGCTTCTCTTCGGCGAGTGCTACACCGTGCTGCTCAGCCAGGGCAAGTGGCTTCAGGTTGAGGGGGCCGCCGACCGATACGTGGGCTGGATCGATGCCCTCCAGCACACGCCCGTCGCGCCCGCGTACTTCGCCGCCTGGTGCGCCCAGGACCACCCCCGGGTGCTCGACGTGGTGCAGGCCGTGAGCGACGCCGACGGGCGCACCCCGGTGGTGCTGGGCAGCCGCCTGCCGTTTTTCGACGGCATGACCCTGCAGCTGGGCGACAAGTCGCTGTTTTTCAACGGGGCCGCCACCAACCCCGCCGCCCCGCCCGACCCCGTCCGCCAGGTGCAGCTGCTGCGCAAGACGGGGCAGCTCTACCTCAAAGCGCCCTATTTGTGGGGCGGCAAAAGCGTGTTCGGCGTCGATTGCTCGGGGCTGATGCAGCAGCTCTACGGCTTGGTGGGCGTGCAGCTGCGGCGCGACGCGAGCCAGCAGATCGGGCACGGCCGCCCCGTCGATTTCGTGACCCAGGCCCGGCCCGGCGACCTGGCGTTTTTCGACAACGCCGAGGGCCGCATCGTGCACGTGGGCATGGTGATGGACGAAGGCCAGATCCTCCACGCCTCGGGCGAGGTGCGCCTCGACCCGCTCGACCACAACGGCATTTACCACCGCGGCCGGCAGGTATACTCGCACAAGCTGCGCCTCATCAAGCGGCTGCTGGGCGAGTAGGCCGGTTGTCGCTTCAAGCGCCGCGGGCAGTCCAGGGGCCCTCCGCCCAGATTCCGAGCGGCGCGCGGAACGACAGCCAAACCCCTGAACTTAACCCCCCGTCGGGCTTGTTTATACGCACAGAAACCCTTAGCTTTCGCCGGGTTATCCGGCCCCCTGCGTGTATGGACCAAAAAGTATTAGTGCTGAATGGCGACTATACCGCCATCACCCTTTGTAGCGTGCAGAAAGCCTTTGTGCTGCTGTTTTTGGACAAGGCCGAGATGATTGCCAAGTCCGACCACGGGGCCCTGCGCACCATTTCCCAGTCGTACCCCAAGCCCAGCATCATCCGCTTGCAGCGCTACGTGCGCGTGCCCTACAAAGGCATTGCCTTGAGCCGCCACAACCTGTTCAAGCGCGACCATTTCGAGTGCCAGTACTGCGGCTCGACCAAAAACCTGACCCTCGACCACGTGCTGCCCCGCTCGCGCGGCGGCGAGTCGAGCTGGACCAACCTGCTCACCGCCTGCGCCCGCTGCAACCACGCCAAGGGCCACCGCACCCCGGCCGAAGCCGGCCTTACCATCCGCCAGCAACCCAAAAAGCCCACCCTCACGGGCTTTCTCAAGCTTTCGGCCGGCACCATCGACCAAACCTGGCACGCCTACCTGAACTGACGCCGGGGCTCCCAGCCTCGCTTTTAGTTTGTTAAAAGGCCATTTGGGGCAATAAAACGGTCACGCTGAGCTTGCCGAAGCATCTCTACCGCGGCAGTAATCCTGATCAGTGGAACGGTAGAGGCGCCTCGGCTGCGCGGACGCCGGATGAGCACGATGGCTTGAAGCACCTTTAGCTTGAATCAAATAGACGCTAACACAAACCGGCCGCCGGGCCCCCACTTCGCAGCGGGGCCCGGCGGCCGTATCTTTGATCCCATGAATAGACTTTGCCGGCTCCTGCTGGTCCCCACGGCGCTCGGCACGCTGCTGGCCGCCTGCCACTCCGGTACCAAGCCGACTGCGGCGGACACCCCGCCGGCCGCCCCCGGGGCCCCGGCCGCCGCGCCGCTGGCCAGCGCCGGCGACTCGCCCGGCGCAGCGTACCACATCTACCGCGGCCAACTGCCCGGGGCCCCCGACAGCCTCACGCTGCACTTGCTCACCATGGCCCGGCCGGGGAGTGCCGACGCGCAAAACGTTTTTGCCACCTACGCCGGCGCCGACGGCCACCCGTACCGGCTCATTGGCCACCGCACGGCTGCCCCCGACAGCCTCGTGCTGGAAGACATTAGCCCCGAGAAGCAGGCCGCCGGCAGCAGCCAGGGCCCTCTGTGGCGCCTGCGCCGACAGGGCCCCGCGCTGGTGGGCACCTACCAGGGCCAGCCGCTGCGCCTGCGCGAAGCCCGCCCCGCCGGGGCCCTGGCCATGTTCGTGCAAACCTTCGCCGATTCCATCGAGGCGTTTCCCGGCAAGAAAAAATCGCCCTGGGGCCAAATTGAATTCCAGGCCGCGGTGCCCACCGGTGGCCAAAAAGCCCTTGCCGACAACGTGTTGCGCCAGCTGAACGACGACAGCCTGCCCGGCCGCCCCGTGCTGCCGCTCATTCAAATCTGGGCCCGGCAGCGCCAGCAGTTCGAGGCCAACTACCGCCAGGCCGCCGCCGACAGCCGCTCCGACGCGCCCGCCGAGACGGCCGCGCCCTACGGCTACGGCCTGCGCTACCAGCAGCAAGCCGCCACCTATGTGCTCTGGAACCAGACGCCGCTGCTCAGCCTGGGCTACTTCACCTACGATTTCAGCGGCGGGGCCCACGGCAACTACGCCACCCACACCGTCAGCTACGACACGCGCACCGGCCAGCCGCTTACGTTTGCCGCCGTGTTTCGGCCCGGCGCCCGGCCCCGGCTGGGGGCCTTGCTCGAAGCCGCCGTGCGCCGCACCCTGCGCATCCCCGCCGGCCAGCCGCTCAACGGGCCCCTGCTGGTCAAGACAATTCCCGTCACCACTAATTTCTACCTCACCAGCGGCGGGGCCGTGTTCACCTACGGCCCCTACGAAATTGCGGCCTACGCCCAGGGCGAAGTCAGCGTTTTCATCCCAATGGCCGATTTGCAGCCCTTGCTGCTTCACCCCAGCCTGGCCAGTTAGGGCCCCCGGACACGCAAAAAAAAGGGGCCCCGGCCGGAATATTTCCGGCCGGGGCCCCTTTTCAATTTGGCAATAACCCGTGCTTAGCTCGCCGCGCCGATGAACTCCAGCAAGTCCGTGTTGAAGCGGTCGGAGGCGGTTGTGATGAGGCCGTGGGGCTCGCCGTCGCAGGTGAGGAGCTTGGCGCCGGGCACTGGTTTTACGGCGCGTTCAGCGCTGTTTTTCAAAGGCACGGTCTTGTCCGCGTCGCCGTGGATGAACAGCGTGGGTACATTAATGGGGCAGGTCCTGGCGGAAATCGGTGGCGCTGAAAGCCTTCACGCGCTCGGTAGTGGCCCGGGGCATGCTTTGCAGGGCAATGTTCACGTTCCAGTCTAGGACTGACTGGAAAGGGAGAACGACTGGACCATCTAAACCTACGAGCAGTGAGCCCGCGAGCATCTGCGCACGCCCTTTGGAGAGCCTCAACGCCGGCGGGTTTTCGGCGTTACGGGCGGTGTCTGCGACGGAGTTTTTAGAAATACTTAGAGGTTTAGAATGTCATACGAGGAAGATGTGGGACATGCAGATTATTGTTTGTGTACGCAATAGCATCAAGCAATTCGTTTTTATCAAACCCAGTGAAGCAAATTTTCTCTACTCTATTAAGCTTAATATTTCCATCAGTGTCCTTTCTAAAAGAAACTATTAGTTCTGCTTCACCAAAATCAAGTTGATTGCTGCCGAATCTATGCTTGCCAGTACGCCTAACGACGGAATAAATATTGCTCAGCGCATCATGGCAAATACGCCAAGGAATGGTCTGATCACCTTGTTCCTCAAATGAGATATTATCTTCTTCCTCCTTATCTAGAAGCACTGCATAATAAAGAAAATCATCAGCATGAAACATTAGAGGTTTGCCATCTATTTTTATGGAGTAGATGTCCCACATTGAAATCCCGCACCAATCACAATTAATCTCGCACTCTTTAAGAGCGCTTGCAAGGGATTCCGCTCGCTGGTATTCAGAATCAATTTTACCTTGAGTAATAAAGTCTTCCTCACTTTCGAAGATAGACCTTTGCGCCAAACTCTTTTCCTTCGCCACAGTGACGGCAGCGCATTTCACAGTCAACAGGGTAATATCCTTCCATAGGATGGATGGCGAACTGATTTTAGGCAAACAAATCTACTTGCTAAGAACAGGTGTTTATCAGTTGGTATAGTATTCATCCCTAACAAAGGGACAAACCTCGTACCTTTGCGCCCCCGCCAGGGTGGCGGGCCTTGTTGCTCAACGGCAAGGTGTTCAATAAAAACCGCGTAGCAGTCCGGGCATCGGCCGCTGCGTTTATCCAAGCGGTGCCCACCAGCTAGTATGGCAGAAAATATTGACGATTTCGACTGGGACAACGTCGGAGCCACCGGTTTTGGGGGGAATTACTCTTCGGACCAGCGTGCTGAGATGGAGAAAATGTACGGCGACACGCTGACGACCGTTCAGGAAGAAGAAGTGGTGAAGGGCGTAGTGGTGGGCATCACCGACCGCGACGTAATCCTGAACATCGGCTTCAAATCCGATGGCCTGGTGTCGATTACCGAATTCCGCGACCTGCCCGATTTGAAAATCGGCGACGAGGTGGAGGTATTTATCGAAGACCAGGAAGACATCAACGGGCAGCTCATCCTGAGCCGCAAGAAAGCCAAAATCAAGCAGGCCTGGAAGGCCATTTACGATGCCCTGGAATTGGATACGATTCTGGAAGGCGTGGTGAAGCGCCGCACCAAAGGCGGCCTCATCATGGAACTCGACGGCGTGGAAGCCTTCCTGCCCGGCTCGCAAATCGACGTGAAGCCCATCCGCGACTTCGACATTTACGTCGGCCGCCGCATGGAAGTGAAGGTGGTGAAAATCAACTCCGCGTTCGACAACGTGGTGGTTTCGCACAAAGTGCTCATCGAGAAAGACCTCGAGAAGCAGCGTGAGGCCATCCTGAACAACCTCGAAAAAGGTCAGATTCTGGAAGGCAACATCAAGAACATGACCAACTTCGGCGTGTTCATCGACCTCGGCGGGGTCGATGGCCTGCTGCACATCACCGACATCTCGTGGGGCCGCATCGCTCACCCGAGCGAAGTGCTCCAACTGGACCAGAAGCTGAACATCGTGGTGCTGGACTTCGACGAAGCCAAGAAGCGTATTTCGCTGGGCCTGAAGCAGCTGACTCCCCATCCGTGGGATTCGCTGCCGGCCGACCTGCAGCCGGGTTCCAAGGTGTCGGGCCGCATCGTGAACGTGGCCGACTACGGCGCGTTCATGGAAGTGGTGCCGGGCGTAGAAGGCCTCATCCACGTGTCGGAAATGAGCTGGAGCCAGCACCTGCGCAACCCGCAGGACTTCATCAAGCAGGGCGACATCGTGGAGGCGCAGATTCTGACCCTCGACCGCGAAGACCGCAAGATGAGCCTCGGCATCAAGCAATTGACCGAAGACCCGTGGACCCGTGGCGACTTCGGCGGCAAGTACGCCGTGGGCACCAAGCACAGCGGCCTCGTGCGCAACCTGACCAACTTCGGCCTGTTTGTGGAGCTGGAAGAGGGCGTGGACGGCCTCGTGCACGTATCGGACCTGTCGTGGACCAAGAAAATCAAGCACCCCTCCGAAATGGTGAAGGTGGGCGACAAGCTGGACGTGGTGGTGCTGGAGCTGGACCTCGGCGCGCGTCGCCTGGCCCTGGGCCACAAGCAGCTGGAGGAAAACCCCTGGGACACGTTCCAGACGGTGTTTACGCCCGGCTCGATTCACAAAGCCACCATCACCGAGAAGTCGGAGCGGGGCGCGGTGCTCGAACTGCCGTACGGCATCGAGGGCTTCGCGTACCCCAAGTCGCTGGTGAAGGAAGATGGCTCGAACGCCGAAAACGGCGAGCAGCTCGACTTCCGCGTCACGGAGTTCTCGAAGGACGACCGCCGCATCGTGCTCTCGCACACGGCCGTGTTCAACAAGGAAGCCGCCGCTGAGGACGACAGCCGCAACAGCAAGTTCAAGAAGAAAACCAACGCCAAACCGGGCGAGCCCCAGGGCGAAGGCAAAATGAGCGACCTGAAGAAGCCGACGGAAGACAAATCGACCCTCGGCGACCTCGATGCCCTTAGCGCCCTGCGCGACCAGATGATGGGCAACGAGCGCAAGGCCGGGGAGCAGAAGCTCGCCGCCGCTGCCAAGGCCCCCAAAGCTGAAGCCGCGCCCGCAGCCGAAGCCACGCCAGTAGCTGAGGCTGCCGAAACCGCTCCCGTAGCCGATGCCGCCCCGGTGGCCCCGGTGGCCGAAGCCGCGCCCAAAGCACCCAAAGCGCAGAAGGCCGAAAAAGCACCGGCTCCCGCCGCTGCTCCCGCCGAAGCCGCCGCCGAAGCCGCCGCCGAAGGTGGCCTGCTGGCCAGCATCACGGGTGCTGCCTCGGCTGCCTTCGACAAGGTGAAGGAAGTGGCTGCCGACGCTGCCGAAGCCGTTTCGCACAACGAAACCTTCGATAAGGTGAAGCACGCCGCTGCCGACGCGGTGGGTGCGGTAACGGGTTCGGAGGCTTTCGACAAGGTGAAGCACGCCGCCGCCGACGCGGTGGATGCCGTGACCAATTCGGAGGCTTTCCACAAAGCTTCGGAAGTAGCCGGCGACCTGGTGGACAAGGCCAAAGGCCTGGTTGCCGGTGACGACGCTGCCGACAAAAAAGACGACGAAGCCAAAGCCTAACCGCCTAGCTTAGTAGCAGAAAGGAGCCTCGGCGCACGCGCCGGGGCTTTTTTGTGCCTGAACCTTGCCCACGCCAAACGGGCTGCGTACCTTTGCGCTCCCAAAAGCCCACTAACCGGTGACGTGACCGAGTGGCTAGGTAGAGGTCTGCAAAACCTCCTACGGCGGTTCGAATCCGCCCGTCACCTCTGATTATGGTTGCGAAAAGCCCCATCAGCCAACCGGCAGATGGGGCTTTTTTCGTGTACAGCGGGTCGGGCGGCGGGTTTTGGGCGCGTTATGCCTACATTTCGTGGCCAAGCTGGGCCATTGGCTGCGCGTGGTCCGAAACCCGTCTTTTACCCCCTTTACTTATGAAGATTGTTGACCTCCGCACCATGCGCGGGCCGAGCTACTGGTCCGTGAAGCACCACAAGCTCATCGTTGCCAAAGTTGACTTGCAGGAATTTGCCGGGCAGTGGTCGAATGCCGTGCCGGGCTTTGCCGGGCGGCTGATGAAGCTGTTCCCCAACATCGAAACCGTGCAGCCGGGCGGCATGGGCGGTAAGCAGGCCACCAAACACAAGCCCCTGACCCTGGAGGCCCTCAACGACGGCGAGCCGCTGGGCTACGTCATCCAGCACGTCGCCTTGGAGTTGCAGCGGCAGGCCGCCATGCCCGTGTACTGGGGCAAGAGCTACCCGGCCCACGAGGCCGGGGTGGAGTACGTGGTGTTTGACTACCAAGAGGAGCGGGCCGGCCGCCGGGCCATGGAGGCGGCTACGGAAATTGTGGAAGCCGTATGCCGCAAGGAGAAGGTTGACCTGAAGCCCATTATTACCG
Organism: Hymenobacter sp.; assembly: GCA_025353745.1. GTDB lineage: Bacteria > Bacteroidota > Bacteroidia > Cytophagales > Hymenobacteraceae > Hymenobacter. Next base: position 329 of record JANXOE010000190.1, on the reverse strand, counting down.
AGCTGCACGAAATCCGGGAAGACGAGTTTTTTGGGCCGAGCACCTACAGCATCGTGGCCGAAGCCGCTTCGCGCAACATTCCCTACATCCAGCTCAAGAACACCAGCATCATTCAGCTGGGCTACGGCGTGAACCAGCGCCGTATCTGGGCCACGACCACCAGCCTGACTTCGCACGCGGGCGTGGAGGTGGCCGGCAACAAGAACCGCACCAAGGCCATGCTCGACGATGCGGGCGTGCCCGTGCCGCGCGGCAGCACCGTGTATTCGGAGGCGGGGCTGCGCGAGGCCATCGAGGAGCTGGGCTTTCCCATCGTAACCAAGCCGCTC
>JANXOE010000036.1 GCA_025353745.1 Hymenobacter sp. | reverse complement strand
TGGGCGGCACCGTGCGCGTGCGCTTCGTGGTGGGCGCCGACGGTAAAATCAACGATTTGAAAGTGCTGCGCGGACTGCGGGCCGACTACGACGCCGAGGCCCTGCGCCTGCTGCGCGAGGGCCCCGCCTGGGTGCCCGGCGCCGCCGGGGGGCCAGGCGGGGGGGGGCTGCCGGTCGAGCTGGACGTAGCGTTTTGATGGCGGGCCACCGTTTTATTCCCGGCTCGCTGGCGCTCCGTACTACAAAACGCCGGCTTTAAACGTGTTGTCATCCACGGCTTTGACGAATTTCAGCAGGCCCTGCATATAGGTGGGCTGGTCGTCGTACATGCTCATGTGGCTGCCTTTGGGGCAGATGAGCGAGGCCCCGTGCTGCACCTGGGTGGCAATCCACTGCATGTGGGCCGGGTCCATGGTGTCGTACCGGCCGCCGATGGACAGGAACGGCACGCTGAGCTTGGGCAGGTCTTGGGTGCGGTCCCAGTTCAGGAGCTTGCCGGAAATGCCGAACTCGCTGGGGCCCTGCATGGTAACGTACAGCGACTGGTTCATCTTGGCGAAGGAGCGGTTCACCGGCTCGGGCCATCGGTCGAGGGGCAGGCGGCAGATGTGCTCGGCGTAGAAATTGGGCATGAGCAGCGCCATGTAGCGCGGGTTCTGGAAATCTTTCTTCGCTTCGATTCGCCGCACTTCGGCCAGCACGGCGGGATTCATCTGCTTGGCCAGCACGTCCTGGGCGTATTTGCCGTAGGCGGGGCAACTCATCATCATGTTGGAAATGATGAGGCCCTTCAGGTTTTGCTGGTATTTGAAAGCGTACTCCGCCGCCAGGATGCCGCCCCAGGAATGGCCGAGCAAGTAGAAGTTGTCTTTGTTGAGCTTCAGGGCTTTGCGCACCTGCTCCACTTCCTCCACGTAGCGCGGCAGGCTCCACAGGGCCGTGTCGCGGGGGTGGTCGGAATTGCCGCAGCCGAGCTGGTCGTAGTAGATAAACTCGACGCCCGCGGCGGGCAGGAAATTTTCCATGCACTCGAAATACTCGTGCGTGGCCCCCGGCCCGCCGTTGAGCAGCAACACCTTGATTTTGGGGTTGTTGCCGAAGCGCTTGGTCCAAACGTTGAACTTGCCCCGGGGCGTGGCGATGGGAATCACCTGCACGCCGCCGTCCTGCACGCCGGTTCCGGTGGGCTGGAAATAGGCGCCGGGCGGCGAAGCGGGCGCTTCGGTTTTGGCCGGCGTCGAACAGGCGGCCGCGAAAAGCCCGGCAAGCAGCCAGCCCAGGCCGCTCAGTTTTTGCATGGTGGTCATGTTGCTAATGGTCAATATGTTGATTGAGAAAAGCGCGCCGGCCCGGTTTGCCTGCGAATCAAGCGGCCCGTTGGCAAGGTAAGCCACAGTTTTTGAGCGGTTGGCCACCGCCCTGGCCCGTCCGAGAAAAAGCCCGAGCCAGTGGCCTGGGCTTTTTCGCAGCGCACTTTACGGGCTGGTTATCAGTAATCGGCAACCGTGCAAGCAGGGTATTCCGATGGCGCGTTTCGGGCCGAAAGCCGCTTACATTTGGCCGTGAGGCGGCCCCCGGCGGCGCCTTTTATTTAGCCCATTTCCGATGCATTCACCACTATTCGCCAGATTGCCTGCCTCACCCTCGGCCTCGGGCTGGTGCTGTACCTGGTCCGGCCCCAGGTGCTGGGCATTCCTTACCACGTCATTTTCGGCTACCCGGGGGGCTTTTACGTCATTTTGCTGGCCAGCTATTACGATATTCTGCTGGCCGCGGGCCTGGTGGCCTTCTTTATGGCCCTGGCCTACCCGCTGCGCAAGCGCCCCGGCGCGCGGCGGCTGGTGCTGGCGGCCTTCGTCGGCTGCGCGCTGCTGAGCGTTTGGGCCGGGCTAGCCTACGTCACCACCAGCAAGCTGCTGGGCGGCCCCCTGACCTACGCCTGGCTCTACTGCTCCGATTTTTTGCAGAGCAGCGACTCCAAGGCGTCGCTGCGGGCCAACGTATCGTGGGCCTGGGCCGCCGAAGCGCTGGCGTGGAGCGCGGCCTCGCTGGGCACCGGCGTCGTGCTTTACTACGCCTCCCGCCGGCTGGACCCGCGGGGCCGCTTCTTGCGGTGGGCCGTGCCGGTCGCGGCCGTGGGCTTGCTGGTTTTCTTCGCACAGGGCCCCCGCCGTGCCAAGCACAATAACTTAACCTACAAGGTGATGGCCAATCCGTTGCTGGCCTTTCCGCAATCGGTGTACCTGTCGCTGGCCACGGTCCCCGACTTGTTCGCGATGAAGCTGCCGCCCGGTTTTGAGGCATTTCCTGCCCCCGGCCCCGCCGGGGACCTGCCCAGACGGGCTCCTTTTCACCTCCGGGTGCGCAACGTGTTGGTGTTCGTGCTGGAGTCGGTGCCGGCCGAGTACGCCCCCGGCTACCAGGCGCGCTACGAAGCCATGCCCGAGCTGGCGCGGCACCTGCCCAACTCGCTTATGGTAAGTGATATGTATGCCCAAATGCCGTCGACCAACAACGCCGTGGTGACGCTGCTCGGGTCGCTCTATCCCCAGATTTCCTACGAAAGCATTTCCAAGGAGCACCCCGCCATCGCGGTGCCTTCCCTGAGCTCGGAGCTGAAAAAACGGGGGTTTCGGACGGGGTTTTTCTTCGCCGCCGACACCCGTTTTCAGAACATGAACGGGTTTTTGGCCCACCGGGGGTTCGACGTCGTTGCCGACTACCAAACCATTCCCTGCGCCAAGCCGGCCATGGAGGTGAACCAGGAAAAAGACAATTTCCTCAACAGTTCCGACGAGTCGTGCCTGCTAAACGCCTGCACCCGGTGGCTGCCGGCCGACTCCGCCCAAGCCCCGTTTTTTGCCATGGTCTGGACGGCCCAGACCCATTACCCTTACTTCCCACCACCGCAGCCGGAGAAGGATTACGGCGTCACGGAACACTACCTCAATCGCTATCTCAACGCGCTGCATTACAGCGATGTGCAGCTCGGCAAGCTGCTCGGCGAGCTGAAGCGGCGCGGCTTGGCCGAGTCGACGCTGGTGGTGGTGATGGGCAACCACGGCGAGGCTTTTGGCCGCCACGTGCAGTACGGCCACGCCTCCAACATCTACGAGGAGAACGTGCACATTCCCTTTTTCCTGATCAACCCCTTGCTTTTTCACGGAGAAAAATTACAAGCCGTGGGCGGCCAGGTGGACGTGGCGCCCAGCATCTTCGACGTGCTGCGGCTGCCCGCCCCGGCCGAATGGCAGGGCACCAGCCTGTTCGACCCCAAGCGGCTGAACCGGGCCTACTTTTTCAGCCCGTACTCCGATTATTCCTTCGGTTTCCGCACGCCGCAGTACAAGGTTATTTTCAACGCCTACGCCAGCAAAACCCAGGTGTTCGACCTGCAAAAAGACCCCCGCGAAACCACCAACCTGGCGGACCAGATGCCCGGTTTCGTGCGGCAAAGCCACCAGCGGCTGGCCCGCTGGGTGCAGTACCAAAACGGTTTTCTCAAGCGCTTCACCGGGCCCCGGCCCGTGGCGAAGGCGGTGGTCAGCAGGCGGTAAGCTTTGAAGCGGGAGGGCCCCGGCGCGCCGCGCCGCGGCGGCGGCGGCTAGCCGCTGTATCCGCCGCCGCTTTCGGGCTCGGTGGCGCTGCCGCCGGGCTTGGTGGGCGTGGGCAGGTCGGTTTCGGTTTTGATTTCGACGTCGCGGTAATCGGGCACGCCGTCGCCTTGGGTGGGCACGGGGGGCTCGGTGTGCGGGTCGGGGGCGGGCGTGGCGGCGGGCTGGCTCATGGCGAAAGGCTTGGGAGGTGGCTACTGCCCGGGTGTACGGCCCCGGGCGGCCGATGGCTGCCCGCGCTGGCCGGCCGGCGTACTTTTGCCGCCGTTGCCGGTTATTTTTTCCTCCCGCTTTTTTCCATTTCAGCCCCCGAGGCCATGACCCAGTTCCGCACCGAAAAAGATACGATGGGCCCCGTGCAAGTGCCCGCCGACGCCTATTGGGGCGCCCAAACCCAGCGCAGCATCGAGAACTTCCCCATCGCGCAGGACATCAACCGGATGCCCAAGGAGATCATCCGGGCCTTCGCTTACCTCAAAAAAGCCGCCGCCCTCACCAACCGCGACGCCGGCGTGCTGGCGGCCGACAAAGCCGCGCTCATCGGCCAGGTGTGCGACGAGATTCTGGCCGGCCAGCTCGCCGATTCGTTCCCGCTGGTGGTGTGGCAAACGGGCTCGGGCACGCAGTCCAACATGAACGTGAACGAGGTGGTGGCTTACCGCGGCCACGTGCTGCAAGGCGGCCAGCTCGCCGACGAAAAGAAGTTCCTGGCCCCGAACGACGACGTGAACAAGTCGCAGAGCAGCAACGACACCTTTCCGACGGCCATGCACATCGCGGCCTACCAAATCCTGGTCGAAACCACGATTCCGGGCATCGCCAAGCTGCGCGACGCGCTGAAAGCCAAGTCGGAGCGGTTCATGCACGTCGTGAAAATCGGCCGTACCCACTTCATGGACGCCACGCCGCTCACGCTGGGCCAGGAGTTTTCGGGCTACGTCTCGCAGCTCGACCACGGCCTGCGGGCCATCAATAACACCCTGGCCCACCTGAGCGAGCTGGCCCTGGGCGGCACGGCCGTGGGCACGGGCATCAACACGCCCCCCGGCTACGCCGAAAACGTGGCCCGGCACATTGCCGAGCTCACCGGGCTGCCGTTTGTGACGGCCGAGAACAAGTTTGAGTCGCTGGCCGCGCACGACGCCATCGTGGAAGCCCACGGGGCCCTCAAAACGGTGGCCGTGAGCCTGATGAAAATCGCCAACGACGTGCGCATGCTCAGCTCGGGGCCCCGGGCGGGCATCGGCGAGATTTCCATTCCCGACAACGAGCCCGGCTCCAGCATCATGCCCGGCAAGGTGAACCCCACGCAGTGCGAGGCCCTGACGATGGTGGCCGCCCAGGTGATGGGCAACGACGTGGCCATCACCGTCGGCGGCTCGCTGGGCCACTTCGAGCTGAACGTGTTCAAGCCGCTGATGATCTACAACTTCCTGCACTCGGCCCGGCTCATCGGCGACGCCTGCGCCTCGTTCACCGACAAGTGCGCCGTGGGCATCGAGCCCATTTTGCCCAACATCAAAAAGCACGTCGACAGTAGCTTGATGCTTGTCACGGCCCTCAACCCGCACATCGGCTACTACAAAGCCGCCGAGATTGCCCAAACCGCCCACAAAAACGGCTCCACGCTGAAGGAAACCGCCCTGCAGCTCGGCTACGTCACGGCCGAGCAGTTCGACGAGTGGCTGAAGCCGGAGGACATGGTGGGCGAGATTAACGCCTAACCGGCCCGCCGTTTCAGGCCATAAGAAGCCGCTTTGCTAAATTTGGCGAAGCGGCTTTTTTGGTTAATTCGCAGGTTTTATTCGGCCTGCCGGGCAGCCGCGGCGCGGCGGCTGGGGCCCTGGGCGGCTGCTTTTCTTTTAGTAGGCGTACCGCCGCTACAGACGTGCCACCGCGCCGCGGCTACTCCGCAACTGGGGCTATTTATTGATTTCGAGCCTAATGGCTGGCCGAAGAACCGTCCCTATTTACCGGGCGGCACGCGCCGGTACAGCCCGGCGGGCCCCGCCGGCTCGTAGGGCCCGAACACGTCGGGCAGCAAGTGCCGCAGCTGGGGCAGCAGGTGGCGCTGGTCGAGCACGTAGGCGGGCGGGGCGGCCCCCACCTGCCGGCCGATGTGCACCACGGCGGCGTACTGGTCGAGGTGGTCGAAATCGGCCCGGGCCAGGTCCCAGTCGAGGTAGGGCGTGGCCGAGCGGTTGGCGAGGTAGGCGCGGCGGTCGGGCCCGAGGATGAGCAGGCGCTGGCCGTGCAGGCCGGCCAGGGCCGGGTCGGGGCGGGGGGCAAACGTGCTTTCGGCGGGCAGGCGCAGGGCGGCGGCCAGCCCGGGCACCAGCGGGCGGTAGCGCAGGGTGGCCACGGCCGCCACCAGCACCAGAAACAGCACTTCCGGGGCCCACGCCGGCCGGGTGCTCTGCCACAAAAACAGGCCAAAATACGCCAGCGGCGGCAGCAGCAGCACCAGCGCGCCGGGGGCCACGCCGCCGCCCGCCGCCAGCACGGCCAGGGCCCCCAGCACCCAGCCCACCATCAGCTGCCGGAATTTGTCCTGGAACACGGGGCCCAGCGGGGTGCCCAGCGCGCGCACCACGGCCAGCAGCAGCACCGCCGCCGGCAAGGCCAGCAGCCGCAGCTGCACGGCCAGCGGCAGGCCGTCGGGGGCCCCGTGGCCGAAGCTGTGCCACCCCGGCACCAGGTGAAACTGCACAAAGCCCGGCAGGGCCCCCGCGTACAGAAAGCCAGTGGCGGCCACCGCGTACGGAAACAGCACCCCGCACAGCAGCAGCAAAAAGCTGCGAAACGCGTTGGCGGCGAAGATGATGACCGCCAGCAGCCCCACCGCCGCAAACAGCACCAGCGGCAGGTAGCACAGCCCCGCCAGCCCAATCAGAAAGCCCGCCCGGAACAGGCGGCGGTTGTCGTAGCCCTCGCGCGAGGTGGGCAGCAAGGCGCTGAGGGCAAACACGATGAACGTGTGCCCCAGCAGCAGCGGCGACAGCGCGTCGAGGTCGGTACTGAGGCTGCCCAGCAGCAGGTAGGCCAGGGCCACCAGGAAGCCCCGGTCGGGAAACACGTCGGCGCGGTTCAGCACGAAGTTCAGGCGCAGGGCTTGCAGCAGCAGCAGGGCCAGCGCCAGGGCCCGGTACAGAAACACGGGCCGGGCGGCGAGCCCGTCGAGCCCCGCGAAAAAGTACGCGGCCAGCGGGGCCATGCCGTTGTAGAGGTCGCGGTAGGGCAGGGCCCCGCCGCGCACCCGCTCGCCCACCAGCAGGGCCCCCAGCTCGCCCGCCGTCAGGGGCAGGCCCCGCAGAACCAGCAGCGGCAGGCGCAGGGCCAGCAGCAGGGCCAGCAGCACCAGCAGCTGGGCGGGCAACGAGCTTCGAAAAAAGCGCAGCACGAAAGGAAACGGGGGGTTGGTGGATGAGCGGCTTGGCCGGGCAAAGGTATCGGCATTCGGGCCCGGCCGCGGGCGCGCAATTCCGTCCATTCACCGCCGCGTACCTTTGCCCGCTATATGGAAAGCAAACGACAGCAAAAAATGGCCAGCCTGCTCCAGCAGGAGCTGGCCGCCGTGTTGCAGCGCGACCTGCCGCACCTGTTCGGCGGCGGGCTGGCCCCGGGCATCAGCCTGGTGAAGGTGACGCCCGACCTGGGCCAGGCCCGCGTGTACCTGAGCCTGCTGCTGAGCACCGACGCCGACGCCCGCCTGGCCCTGGTGCGCGACAGCGCCAAGGAAATCCGCCAGGCCCTGGCCAAGCGCATCCGCAAAACGGCCCGCGTGGTGCCGGAGCTCACGTTTTTTCACGACGACAGCGCCGCCTACGCCGCCCACATGGACGGCGTGCTCGGCCAGCTGCACATCCCGCCCGCGCCCAGCCCCGACGCCGACGGCGAGGGCCCCGGCCGCGACGAGCCGCCCCGCCCGCGCCTTTTCAAAGGTGAATGAGCGAAGGAGCGAACGAGTGAATGACGCCTGCGTCCGCTGCACTTGTTCGTTCGTTTGGCCATTCCCTCCTTCACTCCTTCCCTCCTTCACCCCTTGTACTACGACCCGATTAAAAAATCGCTCGGCGAGGTGTTCAACCGCACCCCCGGGCTGCGCCGGTTGTTTTACCACTTGCTCGATTTGCTGCTGCTGCGCACCTGGCACGTCCACCGCGAGCTGCGCCAATGGGCGCGGGGCCGCACCATGGAGCCGCTGAACATCCTCGACGCGGGGGCCGGCTACGGCCAGTACAGCTACTGGCTGAGCGGCCTGAGCCGCCGCTGGCAAATCCTGGCCGTGGACGTGAAGGAAGAGCAGGTGGCGGATTCCAACTGCTTCTTCCGCCGCATCGGCCGGCCCACCGTGCAGTTTGCCGTGCAGGACCTGGTGCTTTACCAGGAGCCCAACAGCTTCGACCTGGCCATCGCGGTCGACGTGATGGAGCACATCGTGGAAGACGTGGAGGTGTTCCGCAACGTCCACGCCTCGCTCAAAGACGGCGGCCTGCTGCTCATCTCGACTCCCAGCGACCAAGGTGGCTCCGATGTGCACGACGACGCCGAAACCAGCTTCATCGAGGAGCACGTGCGCGATGGCTACAACATCCACGAAATCCAGCAGAAGCTGCGCACCGCCGGCTTCGAGCGCGTCGAGGCCCGCTACAGCTACGGCGAGCCGGGCCAGATTTCCTGGCGCCTGAGCATGAAGTACCCCATTCTGCTGCTGGGCCAGTCGCGGCTGTTTTTCGCGCTGCTGCCGTTTTATTACGCCGTCGTGTTCCCGTTCTGCTTGGTGCTGAACTGGCTCGACGCCCGCACCACGCACGATTCGGGCACGGGGCTGATTGTGAAGGCGTGGAAGTAGGGCCCCGGGGCCCGGCCGCCGCGGGCAAAAGCCCGTATCTTGCTTTCGTTTCTTTTTGCCCACCTTTATCCGCGGTGCTCGATGGACCCCAATAATTTTCAGATTTTTATGGAGGCGCTGCTGAACCGCATGGAGCAGCAAGAAGCACGGGCCGCTACCACCAATGAGCTGCTGCTGCAAGTGGTGCAGGAGCAGCGCAGCACCCGCCAGGACAATCAAAAATTTCAGCAGCAGCAGAGCGTATTCAATCAGCGCTTGTTGGATTGGACGGACCGCCAGGAGGCATTCAATGAGCGCCAGGAAAAATTCAACGAGCGCCAGGATCAGTTCAACATTATTTTTCTCGATGAGATCCGCGACATCAAGGCCGATGTGCGGGGGCTGAAACAGGAGGTGCGCACGCTGCTGGATGTGACCATTAAGCAGCACGACGAGCGCCTCAAGCGCCTGGAAGATTTCATGGACGGCTTTCTGCGCAAGGCCGGCTAACCTGCTCCTGGCCCCGCCCGCCCCGTGAACGTCCCCTTCCTCATCGCCCGCCGCTACTTTCTGTCGAAGAAAAAGCGCAACATCATCTCCATCATCTCCAACATTTCGATGGTGGGGGTGGCGGTGGGCACCATGTCGCTGATCATCGTGCTCTCGGTTTTCAACGGGCTCGAAGACCTGGTGCGCACCCTCTACGGCAAGTCCGACCCCAGCCTCGTCGTCATGGCCACGCGGGGCAAGTCGTTCGCCGTCACGCCCGCGCTTTTGCAGCGCGTTCAGGCCGTGCCCGGCGTGGCCCTGCTCACGGAAGTGATCGAGGACAACGCCCTGCTCCAGTACCACGACCGCCAGATGGTGGTGAAGATGCGCGGCCTCACCGACAACTACTTCGGCCAGAGCGGCATCGACGCCAACATCCGCGAGGGCGACCACCGCCTGCGCCGCGACAGCCTCGATTTTGCCCTGCTCGGGGCCGGCGTGCAGCACGAGCTCAGCATCACGCTCAAAAATAACCTGGCGCCGCTGCGCATGCTCTACCCGCGCAACAACGGCCGCAAAACCCTGAGCATGGACCCCGACAAGGCCTTCAACGAGGAGGACTTGCAGGCCGGGGGCGTGTTCCTCATCGAGCAGCACATGGACGACAGCTACGTGTTTGTGCCCCTGCGCTTTGCCCAGCGCCTGCTCGGCTACGGCAACCGCCGCACGGGCCTCTACGTGAAGGTGGGCAGCAGCTTTGCGGTGGAAACCGTGAAGCAGGCCCTGCGCCGGGAGCTGGGCCCCGGGTTCACGGTGCTCGACTCCGACGAGCAGCACGTGAGCCTGCTCAAGGCCATCAAAATCGAGAAGCTGTTCGTGTTCATCACCTTCACCTTCATCCTGCTCATCGCCTCGCTCAACATCTTCTTTTCGCTCTCGATGCTGGTCATCGACAAGAAAAAAGACATTGCCGTGCTGCTGGCCATGGGCGCCACCGAGCAAACCGTGCGCCGGACTTTCCTGGGCGTGGGGGCCATCGTGGCGCTGGTGGGCGCGGTGGTGGGGCTGGTGCTGGGCGTGGGCATTTGCTGGGCGCAGCAGCGCTTCGGGCTCGTGAGCATGGGCATGGCCACGAGCATCGTCGACGCCTACCCCGTGAAGATGAAGCTCGCCGACATCGTGCTCACCAGCGTGGCCATCGTGCTCATCACCCTGGCCGTGAGCATCCGCCCGGCCCTGAACGCCGGGCGTCTGGTGCTGCGCGATAACCTGTAGGTTGCCTCGGCTAAAACCTCAGCGCTAGGCAGTAAGCTATTTTTTCTGCTAAAAAAGTGTGCGAACGATGGGGCGCGAACCCGCCCGGGGCCCTAACTTGCGGCTCCGCGTGGCCGCCCATGAAAGTATCGCCGACCGAACCGTTTCAAATCGTTTACTCGCTTTTCGAGCACGAGTTCCTGGGCCACTTGTTCGCGGCCTACCTGGTGCAGCGCGGGCCCAAGGGCCAGCTCACGCTGCTCCACCAAACGGCTTCGGCCCGCAACGCGCCCGAGTTTGCCGCCGGCCTCGACGCTGCCGACTTTGAGTTGATTGATTTGTGCGACCAGCTCCAGCAGGAAGCCGTCGTGAAGGAATTCTGGCCCCGCAAGCTGGCGGCGGCCGATTTCTTTCTGAAAACCTACCACCCCGACAAGGGCGACAAACCGTTGCAGGAAGCCATTGCCCGCCACGTGCAGGCGCGCATGGCCGCCGTGCTGGCCCGCTTGCACGGCAAGGCGGTGTTCATCATGGGGCGCGACGGCGAGCCCACCTGGCGCGAAATCTCGATGGCCCCGGTGCCGGCGTCGGTGCTGTTCCACTTCCGGCGCAACGACGACGGCACCCACTACTTTCCCACCATCCAGTACCAGGGCCAGCGCCTTGATTTCCAGTACAAGGGGGCCCTGCTGGTGTGCCAGCAGCCGGCCTGGCTGCTGCTCGACGGCGTGCTCTACGCGTTCCAGAACGAGGTGGACGGCCGCAAGCTGCAACCCTTTCTCAACAAGAAGTTCATCGTGGTGCCCCGGCAGGTGGAGGCCAGCTACTTCCAGAAATTCGTGGCCCCGCTCATGGAGGCGTTCGACGTGCACGCCCGCGGCGTGGGCTTCGCCGTGGTGACGGACCGCTACCGGGCCCGGCCCCGGCTCACGTTCAGCGACGTGCCGCCCGCCGCGGCCGCGGCCGAGGGCCCCGAGCGGCCGGTGGGCCCCCCGCGCCGGGGCCGCGTGCCGCAGCCCAAGCCCGCCGCCCTGCCCAGCACCGACCGCCTGTACTTCGACCTGGGCTTCCGCTACGGCGACGCCCTGGTGCCGTTCGACCCCGACAAGCGCGTGAGCGTGCGCCTGGAGCAGCGGGCCGATAACTACACCTTCCACCGCCTGCTGCGCAGCGCCGACGAAGAGCGCGCCGCCGTGGCCGCGCTGGCCGCCCGCGGCCTGGCCCTGCCCGGCGGCCGCACCGCCCTCGACCGGGTTGCGGCTTTCCAGTGGCTCCACGACCACGCCGAAGCCCTGGCCGCCGCGGGCTTTGCCGTAGAACCCGCCGCCGGGGCCAGCCAGCCCTATTTTCTGGGGCCGGTGCGCATCGAGTTGGGCATTCGGGAAGCGGGCGATTGGTTCGACGTGCGCGGCACGGTGCACTTTGGCGACATCGTGGTGCCGTTCATGCGGCTGCGGGGCCACATTTTGCAGCGCCGCCGCGAGTTCCGGCTCCCCAACGGCCAGGTGGCCATCATCCCCGAAGCCTGGTTTACCGACTACCTGGAGCTGTTTGCCTTCGCCGAAGACAAAGACGACGCCCTCGCCCTGCGCCGCCACCACCTCGCGCTGGTGGCCGACCTGCAAAGCAACGAGCTGGCCACCGTGACGCTGGGCCGCAAGCTGGAAAAGCTGCGCGACTTCGCCGCCGTGGAGGACCAGCCCCTGCCCGTGGGCTTCCGCGGCGAGCTGCGCCCCTACCAAAAGGCCGGCTACAACTGGCTGCGCTTCGTGCAGGAGTATCATTTCGGCGGCTGCCTGGCCGACGACATGGGGCTGGGCAAAACCATTCAGGCGCTGGCCATGCTCCAGCAGCGGGCCGAAAGCGGGGCCGCGCAGGGCGCGGCCTCGCTGCTGGCGCTGCCTACTTCGCTGGTGTACAATTGGTTGAATGAGGCGCGCAAGTTTACGCCCGCGCTCCGCCTGCTGGTGTACACCGGCACGTACCGCACCAAGGACGTGGCGCAATTCGCCGACTACGACGTGGTGCTGACCAGCTACGGCATCGTGCGCCTCGACGCCGAGCTGCTGGCCGGCTACAAGTTCGACTACGTGATTCTGGACGAGTCGCAGGCCATCAAAAACCCGTCGAGCACCACCTCGCAGGCCGTGCGGCAGCTGCGCTCCCGGCACCGGCTCATCCTCACGGGCACGCCGGTCGAGAACAGCACGATGGACCTGTGGTCGCAGATGTCGTTCATCAACCCCGGCCTGTTGGGCACGCAGGCGTTTTTTCGGAAGGAATTCCTGAAGCCCATCGAGCAAAACCGCGACGAGGGCCGCACCCGCCGCCTGCACGCGCTCATCAAGCCGTTCATTCTGCGCCGCCACAAAGAGCAGGTGGCCAAGGAATTGCCTGCCAAAACCGAGCAGCTCAGCTACTGCGAGATGACGCAGGAGCAGGCCCAGGCCTACGAGGAAACCAAGAGCTTCTACCGCAACAAAATCCTGCGCAACCTTGATGAGCACGGCCCTGCCAGCACGCAGTTTCTGCTGTTGCAGGGCCTCACGCGCCTGCGCCAGATGGCCAACCACCCGCGCCTGGCCGACGCCGCCTACGCCCACGAGTCGGGCAAGATGCGCGAGATATTGCGCATGATTCGCAACGTGGTGGCCGAGGGCCACAAAGTGTTGGTGTTTAGCCAATTTGTGCAGCACCTGGCCCTGGTGCGCGCGGCCCTCGACGAGCGCCAGCTGCCCTACGCCTACCTCGACGGCAACACCCGCGACCGGGCCGCCGAAGTGGAGCGTTTCCAGAACGACGAGGGCCCCCAGATTTTTCTCATCAGCCTGAAAGCCGGCGGCGTGGGCCTCAACCTCACCGCCGCCGACTACGTGTTCCTGCTCGACCCTTGGTGGAACCCGGCCGTGGAGGCCCAGGCCGTGGACCGCGCCCACCGCATCGGGCAGCAGCGGCCGGTGTTCGTCTACAAGTTCATCACCCAGCACACGGTGGAGGAAAAAATCCTGGCCTTGCAGCAGCGCAAGCTCAACTTGGTCGGCGACCTCATCAGCACCGACGAAGCCGTGGTGAAACACCTGACGCGGGAGGACATCGAAGAGTTGCTGGGGTAGGGCAGGGGCCCCGCCGCTTTTTTCGCTGGCCGCGTGAATAAAGCAAGGCTAAGTTGTTGATAGGGCCCTGCGGTTGTGGGGGCCGGTCTTTCATTTGCCTTTCCTTCTGCCTTTATGCTTTCCGAACCCACGTACCTGGCCGCCCGCATGGTGGCCCCCGCCCTCGAAGCCCATTTTGCCCAGCACTTGGCGGCGGCCCGCCGGCTGGGAATGGAGCTGGCCCCCGTGCCGCCGGCCGCCCTGATGGAAGCCGTGATTGACGTGGCTTTCTGGGCGAGCCTGCGGCGCGAAGAAGGCCGGCCGCCGCGCATCTCGCTGGCCCTGCTGCCGCCCACCGAAGCCGCGGGGCCCCTGGTGTTTGGGCACCGGCCGCGCCTCACGCCGCAAGCCCTCATCAAGCTGGCGCCGGCCGTGGAGCACCCGGGCGTGCACCTGGGCGTGTGGCACGACGGCGACTACCTGTACCTTTGGGGGGCCGCCACGCGCATTCCACCGGTGTGCTTTGTGCTGGAGGTGGTGGAGCCCGGCCTGCTCGTGGCCAAGCACCGCCGGGCCGACGGCTTCGGCAAGTTTGTGAACGTGGCCGTGCTGCGGGGCGACCAGATTCGCGTGGTGGACGAGGAAAACGCCGGCCTGGCCGATTGCCCGGCGCTGCGCGCCTCGCTGCCCGGCATCCCGGCCCCGGCGGGGGCCGGCGCGCCCATCGACGTGCTGGTGGAGCTGGCCGCCGCCATGCGCCTGCACGGGCGCGGCGGGCTGGTGCTGGTGGTGCCGTCCGGCTCGGCGGATTGGCAAAAGTCCATCGTGCAGCCGCTGAGCTACCCGGTGGCCCCGGGCTACGCCGGCATTGCCGCCGCGCAGGGCCGGCCCGCGCCCGAGGGCCCCGAAGCGGCGCTGCGGGCCATCGAAATCGTGGGCGGCTTCACGGCCGTCGACGGGGCCACGGTCATCACGCAGCAGTACGAGCTGCTGGCCTTCGGGGCCAAGGTGACGCGGGCCGCCCACAGCACGCCGGTAATGGACTTGGTGGTGACCGAGCCCGTGGTGGGCAGCACCGCCGTGCGCACCCACCCGGCCCAAAACGGCGGTACGCGCCACCTGGCCGCCGCCCAATTCGTGCACGACCAGCGCGACGCCCTGGCCCTGGTGGCCTCACAGGACGGCAATTTTACGGTCTTCGCCTGGTCGGAAGCCCTGCGCCTGGTCCACGCCCACCGCATCGACGTGCTGCTGCTCTGAGGGCCCCGCGCCGGTGCCGTTAAAACGGGTAGCCGATGGCCAGGTTCAGGCGGCCGGCGCGGCTAGGGTTGCCGGCGTTGTCCAGCGGGGTGCCGTAGCCGGCGCGCAGCGGAAAGGCGTAGTCGAGGCGGATGACGAAAAACTGCACGTCAACGCGTAGGCCGGCCCCCGCGCCCACGGCCAATTGGTTGAGGAACGAGCTGGTGAACTTGCCGCCGGGGCGCGTGGGGTCGTCGTTGACGAGCCAGATGTTGCCCGCGTCCAGAAACAGGGCCCCCTTCACGTAGGAAAACAAGTCCTGGCGGTACTCCAGGTTGCCTTCCAGGCGGATGTCGCCCACCTGGTCGTAGAAGCTGTTGGCGGCGTCGGCGCCGGTGGGGCGGTAGGTGCCGGGGCCCACCTGCCGGGCGGCAAACGCCCGCACCGAGTTGGGGCCCCCGATGCCGTACTGCTTGAGGTAGGGCAGCACGTCGGAGTTGCCGTAGGGCCGGCCCACGCCGGCCAGCAGGCGGCCCACGAGGCGGTTGCCCTTGGCGGGGTCGGCCGAGAGGCGGTAGTATTCGCGCAGCTCCAAATCGAGCTTGCCGTACTGGCTAAAGACGTGGTTGGCAATGGTATACTTGCCCTCGTCGTTTTTCGTGCCGATGCCCTTGGAAAGCAGGGCGGCCACGTTGCCGCTCAGCTCCACGCCGCCCTGGAAATAAATTTGCTGGCGGCGCTGCTCCAGCACCTGCTGGTTGTAGGTGTAGCGGTAGCTGCTGCCCAGGATGAACTGCTCGCGAAACGAGTTTTTCAGAAACGGCCGCACGGCCAGCAGCGAGTCGAACGCCGGGCTCGTGTTCGACAAGCGCACGTAGGAAATGTCGATGGGCGTGATCTGCTGCTCGTTGGTAATCTTGGTTTTGAAGCTGTAGCCGTAGTTCAGGTTGAACAGCTCTTCGGTGAAGAAACTGGCCCGCGCCACGTACTTAACGCCCGCCCCGAGCACGGTGCGCGGCTGAAAATCGGAGTTCGACAGGTGCGGGTCGAGCAGGGCGGGCACGATCAGGCGCGGCACCAGCACCTGGGCGTTGAGGCCCAGCTCGTAGCTCGTCAGCCCGAGGGCCCCTTTGCCGCCGGCGCGGGTCTGGGTTTCGGTCGAGGCCACGGCGTTGAGCAGTAGCTGTTCGCCGCCGCGGAACGCCGAGTGGTTGCGGTAGGCCACCGTCAGGCCGGGGCCCACGAAGTTGTTGCTCTTGCTCACCAGCTGCAGCTCGGCGCGCAGGCTTTTCTTCTTGAGCTGGGTCATCAGCACGTCGGCGTCGAGGCGGGCCAGGCCGGGGCCCCGGCGGGCAATGGCGTCGGCCACGTCGTTGGCCGTCACCGGCTCGGTCCGCGACACGGTGTCGAGGCGGCTGGGCGCGAGGTTGGCCCGGTAGCGGGCCGTGGGGCCGGCCGAGTCGGCGGCGGCCACGGGCCGGAACCGGATTTCGACGAACTTGAACGTGCCCAGGCTCATAAGCCGGCTCAGGGTCTGGTCGCGGCGGCGGCGGCGGTACAGGCTGTCGGGGTACAGGAACGTGGCCCGCGTAATGGCCTTGGCCCGAAACACTTCCTCGTCGGGAAAGTAGCGGTAGCCGCCCGACATGATGGGCTTGCGGTTGGTGGTGTCCGTCAGCACGTAGTTGGTGTTCAGGCTCACGCGGCGCAGGCGGTAGGGCTGGCGCGCGCGCGCCGGCGTGCTGCCCTTCACGGCGAGGTACACGTTGGCCTGCTTGTGAAACGTGCTGTCGACGTCGAACTCCAGCGCGTCGGGCGCGAAGTAGTAGTAGCCCTGGTTTTTGAGGGCCGCGTCGATGCGCACCCGCTCAGCCGTGAGCGTGTTCAGGTTGTAGTCGTCGCCGGCCTTGAGGAGCGAGCCCGGCTGCGTGGCCCGGATGGCGGCGCTCAGCAAGGTGTCGCCCGCCGGAAACACGACGCTTTTGAGGGTGTAAGCCCGGTCGACGGTGGCGGTGTAGTTCACCTGGGCCGTTTTTTCGTTCTCCTTGGTTTCGTGCGCGGCCTTGGCCGTGAAGAAGCCGTGGTTGTAGAGGCGGTTCACCAGCAGGTTTTCGGTGGCCGAGATTTTCACCTGCGACAGCAGCACCGGCGGCTCGCCCAGCTTGCCGGCCAGGAAATGGCCCAGGCCCTTGGTTTTGCCCACCCCCAGGTGCCAGAAAAACAGCTTGGGCCGCAGCCCCAGAAACGACGCGTTGGGCTTGGGCCGCAGCACCGAAACCAGCTCGGTTTGCAGCGCCGCCTGGTTTTTTAGCTTTTGCGGGGCCACGATTTTCACCGTCGAGCCGGTGTAAAGCTTTTCCTTGGCGGGCACGTACTTCAGCCCCGAGCACGCCGGGGCGAGCAAGAGCAAGGCCAGGCCGGCGGCGCGGGCGGAGAAAAGAAAGGGCGGCGTAACTGCTTTCAAACGAGAGAATATTAGATCGTGGCCCGCCCCGCCCGCGGAGCAGGGCCCCGGGCGGAGCGGACGAGGCGGCGGCGCAACGGTCGGTCGGTGGTTCATTTTACCCGGCTGCTGTCGGCCCGCGGGGCCGTGGTTTTCACCGAGTCGCGCACGGCCCGCTTCTCGGTTTTCACTTCCTTGCGGTTGGCCTTGCGCTGTTGCTTCACGTCGGCGCTCACCTTCTGGAACAGCTCGGCCACGTCCTTGAAGTCGCGCTGGAACACCAGGCCCGCCCCCGTGCGCACGATGGGGCCGTCGATGTCCTCGTAGGCGTTTTGGCGGTAGGCGCGCAGGCGCAGGCGGCCGTCGGCCAGCAGGCTGTACTCCAGGCTCACGTCGCCGGCGAAGTTGCTGGCACTGCTCTGGCCCTGAGTGCTTTGCGAGCCCGTGCCGCCCGAGAGCGGGATGTCGGTGCCCAGCCGCACCGTGAGGCGGTTGTTGAGCAGCTGGCGGCGCACGGCCACGTTCAGGTCGGTGCGGCTCTTGGCTTCGCCGGTGCTGTAGTCGGCTTGGTTGGTCACGCCCAGGTCCACGCCCAGGCCCGATAAGTACTTGCCGGTGAGGTTGTTGAGCTGGTCGGTGAGCACGGCGCTGGCCGAGCCGCGCAGCTGCGAGGCCACAAATCCCTCGCCGCTGCTGGTCTGGAAGGGGTTTTGGGCCACGAACCGCCCCAAAATCAGCAGCGAAAACACCTGCTTGCTCAGCTCCGACGTCTGGCTGGCCTGGCGCAGCGACGCCAAGCGCGACTCCACCTGCCCGCCAAGGGCCCCCCGCTGGTC
Source organism: Hymenobacter sp. (assembly GCA_025353745.1). Classification (GTDB taxonomy): domain Bacteria; phylum Bacteroidota; class Bacteroidia; order Cytophagales; family Hymenobacteraceae; genus Hymenobacter. Next base: position 7,356 of record JANXOE010000036.1, on the reverse strand, counting down.
TTCGGGCAAAGTGATGTCGAAGCCGATGGCCGGCTTGCTGAGCTGGTCGGTGACCTTCAGCAGCACGTTAAACGGCAAGGTGTTGCGCGCCAGCGTATTGGTGTACTGGTCGTCGGCGCCCTGGTTGGCCAGCAGCTCGGCCGGGGCCGCCTTCACCTTGTACACGGCCGTGATGTTGAGGTCGGCGTTGTAGGGGTCGCCGCTCCACAGAATGGTCGAGCCGCGGCGGATGGTGAAGTCGCGGGTGGCCAAGTCGTAGAGCGAAAGGTGGTAGCGGCCCTGGGCCACCACCAGCTGCCCGGCCAAGCTGATGTTGCCCGACGGGTCGATTTCGGTGTCCAGGGTGCCGTCGGCGCGCACCAGCAGGTTGTCGCCGCTCACCGGGTCGATGACGATGGTGAACGGGGTGCGCCGGGTGATGGTCACGACCGCCTTCACCGCGTAGCCCACGGTTTGGGCCTGCATGGTGTCCACGGGCACCTTCTTGGTTAACAACGGGTTGAGGGTCGCCGCGCGCTTGTCCACGAACTGCACGATGCCTTCCCGGTTCACCGAGGCCGGCTCGTCGCTCGGCGATTCCACCGTGAGGTTGGAGCCGTCGGCCACGGTCACCCGCGTGTCGACGTTGATGAGCGAGAGGGGCCCCGTGAGGCGCGTGTCCGAATCGACCACCAGCCGGCCGTAGAACAAGGTGTTGTCCTTGCGGGTGCTGCGCACGGCCAGGAAGTGGTCGGTCGTGGCCGTCAGGTCGAACCGGTAGGCGATGAAGTTCCGGGTCAGCAGGTAGCCGTTGGCCACCGCCTTGTTCGACGCCGAGTCGAGCACCGTGAAGTTGTCGAACCGGATGCCCCGCTCGTCGAAATCCAACGCCTGGCCCGGTAGGCGGTAGACGGCCCCCAGCCGCGGCACCACGAAGGCCGCGTCGTCGGTCGTCACGAGCCGGCCGCGCACCCGCGGCGTGCCCGGCGTGCCGGCGATGGCCAGCTGCCCGGCGAGGGCCCCCGCCGTGCGCCGCACTTGCCCGGCCGAAAACGGCTCGACCAGCTTGAGGTTGAGGCGGCGCGCATCAAGGGTGAAGTTGAGCGGGCTCGGGCTGTTGGCGGCGGTGAGGTAGTGGCCGCTCAGGCGCACGTCGTTGGGGGCCCCGCCGGGCGAGGCCGCGCCGCCGGCCAGGCGGGCGTCCACGTCGTAGCGGCCGGCGCTGGGGTTGGTGGCGCGCAGGGCCAGGTCGCCGAGCGGCGCTTTCTGAAACACGAGCCCTTTCACGCTGGCATCGGCCACGAAGGCCAGCCGTGGCGTGCCCAGGCCGTGCAGCTCGGCCGTGCCGTTGAGCGTGCCGCCCACCAGCGAGTCCTGCTGCTGCACGATGCGGGCCAGCTCCGAAAGGTCGAAATTGGTGAACGTGATGCCCAGCGGCGAGGCCGGCTGCCGCGGGTTGCGGCTCTGCACGGCCAGTTGGCTGCGGCCGTTGGTGAGGACGAGCTTGTCGGCCACCACGGCCCCGCTGGGGTAGTAGCGCACGAAATTGCCCGCGCCCGCCGTCCAGTTCTCGTAGTTCAAAATTTGCGCGGGGGCCGCTTCAAACTGGTAGACGACGGCCCCCGGGGCCTGCCCGCGGCGGGCCGGGGCCGCCACTGTTTGCAGGGTGCCGGCCAGGGCCAGCCGCTCGCGGTTGGCCGAGTCGCCGAGGATGGAGGCGCGCGCCTGGAGCTTGTTGTCGGCGATGCTGCCCACCACGGCTGGCTGGCGCAGGCGGATGGTCGTGTCGCGGGCGGCGCGGGCCAGGCGCAGGGCGTAGTCCAGCTTTTGGGCGTTGGAGCCCACGGCCAGGTTCACCGAGTCGAGCCGATAGTTTTGGTAGCGGACGACCGGGATGCTCGTGCTGGCGGTGAGGCGGGCGGCCTGCCGGCTGTAGTCGCCGGCCAGGGTGAAGGGCGAAATCTCCTTCAGGCCCGGCACCAGCTTCGAGGCCAGCTTGGGGTCTTTCAACTCAAGCGAATACGTGAAATGGCGGTCGGCGCGGCTGGCCGCGTAGCGCACGCCGGGCAGCGCGAGGTAGCGGGCCAGGTGCTGCTGCAGCTCGGGGGCCAGGTCGCCCAGGTGCACGTTGCCGTCGAGCCGCACCGCCGCCAGGTCCGAGTCGAACTCCACCGCCGTGCGCGCCGCCGTCTGCACCACCCGGCCCCGGAGCGTGCGGAAGGCAAACGGCTGGTTGTCGCGCACCACCACCACTTTGTCGCCGCTGAACGTGCCCTGAATGGTGTTCAGGCTGTTGCCGCTCAGGTCGGCCGTCAGGTCGCCCTGGAGGCGCAGGTCGCCGCTGTACAGCTTCAACGCCTTCAGGTTCACGCTTTTCAGGCTCGTGTTGAACGCGTAGGTCGGGCGGTTGGCGTCGCGCAGGTTCACGGTGCCGTTCAGGTCGAAGGCCAGGTTGGGGTCTTGCCGGCTGGCGGCTTTTATCACGTACTTGTTGCGGTCCAGGTCCACGGTTGCGGCGATGCCGCGGTAGTCGTAGCCGTTGTAGCGGGCGCTTTGCACGGCGGCGTTCACGCGGCCCACCAGCGAGGCGGGGTCCTGCACGTTGCCGGTGGCGTTCACGCGCCCGGTGGCCGTGACGCGCCCCAGCTGCGGGTTTTTCAGCAGCCGGCCGAAGTCGAACCCGCTCACCGCAAACGTGCCCACCAGCGGCTGCCGGCCCTGGGCCTGCGCCGCCCCCAGGTTGCCGCTGAACGCTACGTTGCCGTAGGTGGTGTTCAGCCGCAGGTTCGAGGCGAATTGCAGCGTGGCGGGACGGCCCCGGAACGTGCCGCTCAGCGCCAAAGCAGGGGGCAGGCTGATGCTGGCTGGAATCGAGCCCTTCGGCGCCAGGCTCTCAATATCGGCCCGCGTGGTGCTGAACTGCTGGATGTCGAGGTCGGTGTAGAGGCGGCCGTCCACGTTGGGCAGGCCCTGAATGCGCGCCCGCCGCGCTTTCAGCACCGTGCCGCGCAGGGCCACCGCGTCGAGGTTGCGCACCGTGAAATCGTCCACCCGCCCGCTCACCAACCCGCTGATGAGCAGCGACTGCCGGGCCCCGGTGGTGAAGGGCGGCACCGTGGCCAGGCTCGGGGCCAGGTACAGAATGTCGCGGAAGCCCAGGCGCACGTTGCGCAAATCGCCTTCGATGCGCATCCGGGCCAGCTGCTTGGGGTCGCTCAGCCCGCTCAGGCTCTGGTAGCCGATGGCCAGCGTGCGCCGGATGCGGGTGTAGGGCGTGATCAGGTCGAGGCTGTCGAGGCGGATCTGCACCGAGTCGTACACCACGTTGGCCCGCCACGAATCGACGCGGAAGCCGCTCTGCTCGCGGCCCGCCAGGTTGTCGACCTTGGCCGTGGTGCGGTTTTCGGAGAACGCGAAATCCCGCGTGTTCAAAATTAAACCCGTGAAGTGCAGGTGGTTGTAGTCGAGGGCCGGCAGCCGCGTTTTCTGCTTCGGCTGGTTGAAGTTGTCGAACGCCACGTCCACGCCGCTGATGTCGGACCGGCCCAGCGTCACGCGCCAGCGCAGCGGCGCGCCGCTGGGGGCCTTGGCTTGGTCGGCCGCCTCGTCGATTTTGCGCACGGCCTCGGCGGGGTTCACCACGCGCTGGGCCACGGGCACTTGCGCGTTCTGGGCGTAGGCGAAGTGGGTGTTTTTCAGCGTCAGCCGGGTGAGGTCGATGCGCTCTTTTTGCAGGTCAATGTCCTTGGCCGTCACATCGGCCAGCCCAATGCGCGCGTCGATGAACTGCGCCGAGGGCCCGTTTTTATACACAAAGCTCACGCTGTCGAGCACGGCGTGGTTCAGCCCGAACTGCAGCGTAAGCGGCTTGGTGGGCGCGGGGTTGTCCACCTCCGGGGCCGTCTTGGTTTGAGTAATGACGATGGACGCCCGCCGCAGCGCGGCCTCGTCCACTTTATAAATGGACTTGCTGACGTCCACTGCGTCCATCGTCACGGCCACTTCGCCCAGCCGCGCCCGCACGTCCGAGCCCGTCACCTGGTCGTTTTGGGTAAAATAAATGTTGGTGAGCCGCGCCTTGCCGATGTTGTATTTCAGGCTCGACGCCGTGGTGTCCACCGGGGCCGTCGGGTCGGTGAAGGCCTTGATAATGAAGTCGTAGTTGTTCGCCGAATCGGGCGCGGTGCGCGTGAGGCGCACGCGGCCGTCGTTCAGTTCGATGGCGCTGATGCTGATCTGCTTTTTGGCCAGGGCGAAAATGTCGATGCTCACGCCCAGGTGGCCCACGGCCAGCAGCGTGTCGTTGTGCTGGTCGGCGAGGTACACGCCGTCGAGGTTGATCGCGTGGCGGAAGTCGGTGCGAAATTTCCCGATGCGCACCGTGGTGTGGAGCTTGCCGCGCAGGTAGCCTTCGGCCCGCCGGGCCACAAAGTCCTGCGTGGCCGGAAATTGCAAGGCCACCACCGCCACGAGTAGCAGCAGCAGCACAAAGCCGATCAGCCCCAGCAGAACGTAGAAGGCGCGGCGTAAATAAGGAGTAGAGGCGGGGCTGATGGCGCGGGCAAATGAGGTTGGAAGTTCCCCAAACGCAAACGAACGGGGCGAGGTTGGCCCCCGAGGGCCCCCAAGCGCCGTGCCAAACCACGTTTTTACCCCGCCGGGGGAATTATCTTTCGGGCCATTCCCCGTTCTCGCCATGACGATTCACTTCTCCCTCCCGTACCGCACCGCCTGGGGCCAGCGCCTGGCCGTGTGCGGCGCCGGCCCCGCGCTGGGCAGCTGGCAGGCCGCTGCCGCCTTGCCCCTGGCTTACGACGACGCCACCGGCACCTGGTCGGGCACGCTAACGGCCCCCGCCGCCACCGGCCAGCTCACCTACAAGTACGTGCTGCTCGACGGCGACGCCACCACCTGGGAAGCCGGCCCCGACCGCACCCAGGTCTACGCCGCCGCCCGCGCCCCCCGCCTGCTGCTGGCCGACTACTGGCGCACGCCCGGCCGCCCCGAAAACGAGCTGCTCACCGCGGCCTTCACCAAGGCGCTGTTCCGCCGCCCGGCCCCCGCCCATCCCAAAAAGACGCTGGCCAAAAAAGCCGCCGCTCCCGCCGCTGGCGAAACCGAGCTCCGCCTGCTGGCCGCGCGCGTGGCCCCGCACCTGGGCCTGTGCGTGCTCGGCTCCGACCCCGCCCTCGGCGCCTGGGACAACCGCCGCGGCCTGGTACTGTCGGACGGCGACTACCCGGCCTGGACCGGGCGCGTGACGCTGCAAAACCCCGGCGAGGACTGCCACTACAAGTACGCCCTGTGGGACGCCGCCGCCGGCCACGCCCTCGACATGGAAGGCGGCGCGAACCGCGTGATCCCTGCTACCGCCGACCTGGAGGCGGGCCGCGTGTTCAGCGACGAGGACTACCGCCACCCCGGCGACTGGCGCGGGGCCGGCGTGGCCCTGCCCGTGTTTGCCCTGCGCAGCGAAAGCGGCCTGGGCGTGGGCGAGTTCGCCGACCTGAAGCTGCTGACCGACTGGGCCGTGCAAACCGGCTTGCAGCTGGTGCAGGTGCTGCCCATCAACGACACGGTGGCCACCCACACCTGGGTCGATTCTTACCCGTACGCCGCCATTTCGGTGTACGCCCTGCACCCGCAGTTCCTGCACCTCGAAGGCGTGGCGAAGCTAAAGGACAAGAAAGCCGCCGCTGAGTTGGCCCGGCTGCGCGCCGAACTCAACGCCAAAGATTTTGTAGACTACGAGCCGGTGATGGCCGCGAAGTGGAAATTTTTGCGGCTTTTATACAAACAGGAGAAGAAAAATTTCCTGGCCGACGCCGCGTACCGGCAGTTCCTGGCCGAACAGGGCCCCTGGCTCACGCCCTACGCCGCCTTCTCAGCCCTGCGCGACCGGTTCGGCACGGCCGATTTCACCCAGTGGCCGGCGGAGTTCCGCACCCCGCCCGACCTGGGGGCCCTCACCGCCGAAACCGCCGCCGACTACGACGAGTTTGGTCTGTTTTTCTTTCTCCAGTTTCACCTCGACCAGCAGCTGCGCGACGCCGTGGCCTACGCCCGCGCCCGGGGCGTGGTGCTGAAGGGCGACCTGCCCATCGGCATCTACCGCCACTCGGTGGAGGCCTGGACGCAGCCCGAGCTGTTCCACCTGGACCAGCAGGCGGGGGCCCCGCCCGACGATTTTTCCGTCACGGGCCAGAACTGGCGCTTCCCCACCTACCACTGGGAGCGCATGGCCCAGGACGGCTACGCGTGGTGGAAGCAGCGCCTGGCCCACCTCGGCCGCTACTTCGACGCGCTGCGCATCGACCACATCCTGGGCTTTTTCCGCATCTGGGAAATGCCGCTCGATTCGGTGCAGGGCCTGCTCGGGCACTTCTCGCCCGCCCTGCCCCTGCACCGCCACGAAATTGAGCAGCGCCTCGGCTGGTTCGATCACGGCCGCCTCTGCGAGCCCTACATCCGCTGGCACGTGCTGGAAGCCCTATTCGGCCAGGAGGCGCAAAGCGTGTTCGAAGAATACCTCGACGACGCCGGCCACGGCACCTACCGCTTCAAGGGGGCCCTCAACACCCAGCGCAAGCTCGAAGCCCACGTGCAGGCCAAAATCGCGGCCGAGCCCCAGCACACCGACTACTTCAACTGGCTGCTGCCCAACCTCTATCAGCTCGTGAACGAGGTGCTGTTTGTGCCCGCCGCCACGGCCGATTTCTACCACCCGCGCATCACGCTCAACAAAACCTGGTCGTTCCGCGAGCTCGACGGCGACGAGGCCCGCCGCCGGCTCTACGACGACATTTACGTCGACTTTTTCTTCCGCCGCCACGAGGAGTTCTGGCGCCAGCAGGGCCTCACCAAGCTGCCGGCCGTGCGCTACGCTACCGACCTGCTCATCTGCGGCGAAGACCTGGGCATGGTGCCCGCCTCCGTGCCCGGCGTGATGCGCCAGCTCGGCATCCTGGGCCTGAACATCCAGCGCATGCCCGGCCAGCCCGGCCTCGAGTTCGGCCACCCCGACGACGCCCCCTACCTGAGCGTGGTCACCACCAGCAGCCACGACATGAGCACGCTGCGCGGCTGGTGGGAGGAAAACCGCGTCGGCACCCAGCGCTACTTCGAAACCCTGCTCGGCCACTGGCGCGAGGTGGCCCCGCGCTACTGCGAGCCCTGGGTGGTGCGCGAAATCATCGTGCAGCACCTGCACTCGCCGGCCATGTGGGCCATCTTTCCGCTCCAGGACTTGCTGGGTATCGATGGGGCCCTGCGCCGCGCCAACCCCGCCGACGAGCAAATCAACGTGCCCAGCAACCCGGCCCACTTCTGGAAATACCGCCTCCACCTGCCCCTCGAAGAGCTGGTGGACGCCGCCGG